>JAQXKS010000037.1 GCA_029010575.1 Bacteroidales bacterium
TCCATAATCATAGGTGATTTGTTGTAGATAATATTGCCATACACCAGACCGGCATCAGCCAGGTTATCCAGCTGCTGTTTGACAGAGTTCGCACCATCTGTCCTATCCTCGGTATATGCAGATGGAAGATAATCCGTTACAAAATTCAGATGATGATTGATTCCTTGATAATGGGGAGTGACAATACGGCTTGCAAAATAGTTAGCAAACACCTCCTTGGTCCACACGTCATCGAACCATTTCATGGTCACATAATCACCGAACCACATGTGGGCAGTCTCGTGGGCAATAAGACTGCTGCGGGCCAGACGCTCTGCAAGAGTAGCCTGCTCATTGAGAAACATCCTCGTATCATTATACAGAGTAGCGCCGGTGTGTTCCATCCCGCCATACTGGAATCCCGGAAGGATAATCAGATCGTATTTGCCAAAAGGATATGGAATAGCTGTATACTCCTCCAAGAACTCAAGAGCATCAAAAACCTCTCCGGCAATATCCGGCAGCTGCTTTATCTTTTTGGGATCATTCTCTCTGTGGTAAATGGAGATAGACCTCTCCCCACGCCTAAATTCTTCGACTTCGAAATGTCCGGCAACAAAAGAGAAGAGATATGTACTGAGCTCCTCGGTCGTATCGAAAGAGACCCTTACCCTGCCGGGTGCCACCTCCTGCTCCGAGATCTTGACGGAATTGGAAACAGCCTTACCTGACGAGGGAATCTCCAACTCGAGAGAGAAGTGGCCCTTGATATCAGGCTGGTCAAAAGAGGGAAAAAGCAGCCTTGCCCTGTCTGGAACAAGAAGAGTGAAAAGAAAACCGTCCCTCCTGTTAAGAGGACGCGATGCCGGAACAAATTCTACATAGATAGTATTCTCACCCTTGGGAAGATTCCTCACGACGATATGCTCGTTGCAGACCATGAAATCACAGCTCTCTCCATTGAGCAGAACCCTATGCACATCCTCTTCTGCCCCTTTGAAATCCAGGATTGCCTCCCCGGTATCCAGATCACTTTTGAATGACAGAGATACACTTCCGGTAATCTCTCCCTCCTTGGAATCGGGAATATTGAAGAAAAGGTCATACTTCACATCACTGAAATGAGTTGCCCTACATCGTGCAAGAGATAGGGAGACTCCCTCCCGGGGAGTTACAGGCACCACATCATACCCCATCTTCGAAAGAAGCGCGAGAATACCATCTTCTCCGGGAAGATGCCCTGCCCCTACCACAAACATGGTAGCAGATTCAGCCATCATTGAAGCCATCTTGTCCGCCCAGTCAATATTTCTCTGTTTTACAAGACGCAGATAGTCATCCTCTTCAAAGGACTCCTCAAAGAGTCTCCAGATCTTATCGAGACTCTCACCCCTGTAAGCTTCGGTAATCTGGGTCAGAAGCTCTTCTTGATTGCCATCACTTACCATCTCAAGAAGTTCTTCTGCCTGTTTTTCCAAAGGGGTATTGTAAAGAAGGTCTGCCTGATATTCAAAAGTTTCAAGTCCGGATATCTTTTTGGAAGCACGGCAAGCAAGCCGCTGTATGTACTCATCCAGAGATGTCTGGCCCTCCATCTGCGGAAATGTTTTGGCGGCAATCATGTTCTGCAGTGCGACAGATATGGCCATGGGCTTAAGTCCCAGCATTTCTTCTGTCTGTGAACCGAACAAGGACTTTAGCTCTTTGTACAGAAAATCCCAATCTTCAGGAGAAAAGAGAGAAGACAATTCAACACCCTCAGGAAGGGCCATATAGGCACTAAGTTCCAGCATCTGCGAAGGATGGATATTGACCAGATCCAGTTCCCCTACAACGCAGTCAACACAGGCAAATGCTTCGTCGAAGCCATAGACAGTGTGACAGAAATCTCCCGGACACAGATGGTGGCTACCAAAGATATAAGAGGGATTATCGAGACCGTTTCCACAAACGCGCCATAAAATCTGAGCATCAGAAGAGAGACCGAATGCGAGAAAGGCAAGTGATGTCAATATTTTCTTCATAGGAAAAACATATTCATTAATAATAAATTTACAGCAACGGTGAGACAAGCCTTGCAGCTGACTCTGCCACCTTTGTAATATATGGACGTCTGTTCCACTGATCAGGTTCGACTTTTATGCACCTCTTGAGATCTTCATTGAACTTATTGTCTATGACCTTGGCGCATTCACGATCGAATATCACTGAAGTGACCTCGAAATTATGCATGAAACTTCTGTTATCCATATTGGCGGAGCCGATAATGCAGTATTCACCATCAATACTGAGAACCTTGGAATGGTTGAATCCCTTCTCAAACAGATATATATTGACCCCTGCATCCAGCAGCTCTGAGAAATAGGAGTGTGTAGCGGCAGTCGTTATATGGGTATCAGACTTCTCAGGTACCATTATTGAGACCTCGACATCTGAAAGTGCCGTTATCTTGATGGCGTCAGAAATGGTCTCCGATGGAATATAATATGGGGTTATGATATGAACATACCTCTTGGCCTGTGTGATTGCAGTAAAGAAACACTGCATGATTGCCTGCCAGTCGCTGTCAGGACCCGATGATATTGTCTGCATATAGTACCTCTTGACAAGGCTGTCCCCCCTCATCATCGCATTAAGGTCGATTCTCGGGAAATATTTTCCTCTCTTGCGAAGATCTTTGTTCATTATGAAGAACCTGTCGAGAAGAAAACTTGCCTGCAGGGACATTACAGATTCCCCCTCAACCCTGATATGTGTATCCCTCCACTCAGGGAAGACACCACCATCACAATATCTATCAGCGATATTTACTCCACCCAGAAAACCAACATTTCCATCGACAATCAAGAGTTTCCTGTGATTGCGGTAGTTAGCAAGTGGCGGTAGAAGGATGAATCTGAAAGGAGAAAATACAAGTACCTCTACACCGGCCTCCTTAAGTTCCGAAATGTACCTCTTACCAAGCTTTCTTCCCCCATAACCGTCAAAAATCAGACGGACCTCCACCCCCTGGCGTGATTTCCTTATAAGCAGTTCTTTAACGGCATTGCCAATCTTGTCATCCTCCAGGATGAACGACTGGAGATGAATATGTTTATGTGCATTCTCCATCGCCCGGCACATTACTGAAATAGCCTCTTTGCCAGAAAAATAGATATCGATTTTGTCACTGCACAGCAACATACTTTGGCTACTTTTGAGATTCTGGACTATCAACTTGTGATAATGGGCTATCTCAGGTGGAAGTTCTGATGCATTGTGGAACCGTTCGAGCATCTGATGTGAAAGCTGGGCTTTGAGTCTTGCATCACCGGCACCCTTCCTGCTGTAGATTTTTTCCTTTCGCAGGTTTCTTCCGAAGAGAAAGTAAAGGACAATACCGATGTATGGCAAAGACAACATTATAATTACCCATGAGAGGGTCTTGACAGGGTCATTCTTCTGAGAGATCAGAACGATAGAGCATCCCACAGACAAAACAATGTTCAGAAGGAAAAAAAGCATAGAGACGATCTCCCTGAATGAATGCCACCACATAACAGTACTATTGTTTTAGAATTGTTGCAGTATAAAAATGTGTCACTGAACCTGTCATCGACGTGATCCTTATATCAGAAAAACCTGCCGATTCGATCTCTTTAGCAAAAAGAATCGGGGCAGGAAAATCAAATGCAGATTCAGGAAGATAGGAGTAGGCACTCTTATTTGATGAGACCATGCCTCCTATTGTAGGAAGTACATGTTTGAAATACAGTGTATAACACTTTTTCCACATATATCGTTCAGGAATGGAGAACTCTGCTATTGCAAGTATGCCGGAAGGTTTAAGAACTCTGCCAATCTCTGCAAGAGCCTTTCCCCTGTCATTGAAGTTTCTTATTCCGAAGCAGATGGTGACTGCATCAAACGAATTATCCTCAAAGGGAAGATTCTCCGCATCTGCCGATACAAATTCGATATTCGGATTCTTGGCCATTGCCTTCAGGAGCATCTGTGGAGAGAAATCACCTCCCACCACATTAAATCCGCTCTTGTTGAGCAAAGCCGACAAATCCCCTGTTCCACATGCCAGGTCGAGGACCTTGGTATTGCTTACAGTACGGCCGGTTGCCTCTATCCTACGAGAAAGTTCCCTTACCAGCCCGCGTCTCCATGCTCTGTCAGCACCGAAAGAGAGAATATGGTTGAGCTTGTCGTATTTTCCCGATATATCATCAAACATTGATGAAATCTTCTCCGGATCTTTTGATAATGACATATTTTACCGCTTTATATAATCATTTATAAAACCGAAAGAATTGCCGTCCATCCTGAGTTCACCCTTTGTCACATGTCCAAGAAGAGTCAGCGAAATCTTGTTTGAAAAGAGAAAATCTACGAAATCATCCTCTTGTTCAGCATCCACAGAGACCACTGCCAGATATTTTGTCTTTCCATATAGGAACTCATCATCCGTAAGATCGGAATCCGATGTAATATCGAAACCCAGACCATTCTCTATGCAGCACTCCTTGAGGGTATCGAATATTCCCTTTTCATTAATCAGACGCATCGATGTGATAAAGCCTACACGGATGCAATCTTTCAAATAATCGAAGACGTCATCCGATGATATAAGATATAGGGTTTCACCTTTTTTTCTGAAACTGTCATTATACTCTTTCATATCTGTATTTATTATCATTTATTCTGTGAACAAAGATACAACAACTATTTTTC
>JAQXKS010000038.1 GCA_029010575.1 Bacteroidales bacterium
TCTTGAGAGTTCTCAGATGCGCAGCCGGATCAAAATCCTCTGCAATACCGCTGTCAAGGCCTTCCTGAATGGCCTTCTTCAATGCCAAGACCTGACTCTCGTTATCTTCAAGAAGGCGCAATCCGGCACGAATTACCTCACTGGCATTGTTATAACGTCCCTGAGCTATCTGAGACTTGATAAAATCATCAAAATATGAACCGAGTGCTACTGATGTATTTTTCATTCTCTTTCCCGTTTGCTTTCGCAAAGTTACCAAAATTTGGTAACTAAACAATAATTTCAAAGAAAATTCCTTCTTAACTATAAGTAACTTTCCGTTAAAAAGCGCCGAGCGCGATTGCAGCGGCCCCAGCAAGGAGATGGAGTTCGCCGGAGGCTCACCCCTTGCCATTTTGTAGACACTTGAGAAGCGGTGCAGGAATTTCACTGCTGTATTATCCCGAAGTTTGGATAACATTGTGGAAAATGCAATCAGTCCATGGGCGTTGATCCCCGTGAATGGATAATCAAGTCGTCTTTAATCGGATGCTTACATTAATGTAACTCTAATGACCTATAGCTAAAAAAACGGGAAATAATTAAAACATATCCAAATATAAATACTACCCTCGTACATTAGTGTCCACTAAAAAATCATAATAATTCTTTGGATATGAGAGCCATGGATAGCATTCCATACGAGGAAAACTCGTTCTACATCTTCGACAGAGGCTACAACGACTTCAAAAGGTTATATGCAATCGAATCGATTGGAGCTTTTTTCGTAGTCAATGGCAAGAAGAACAATGACTTCCGGCCTATGAAATGGAAGAAGCGCTTTCCACCGGGTTCAGGTATCTTGTCTGATGCTATCGGATATATGGATGGGCAACTGACCATGGGTACAGGTCGAGACTTTGCCACTTGGTGAACTCTTTGACAAACCTAACAACTATATTATCAATGAACTTGATGATTCATGTGAACCAACTTTGTTTAAAGGAGTATTCTCAGTGGTTACCAAACTCTTCCACAAAACAATCAAGTCTGCATTTCCACAACTTCTTAAACCAATTCGTAGTCCCAAACCACTTAACAATTGTTGGACTAATGTAAGCTTCCGATTAAGGACAAAGTTAAAAAAGTTACAAAATAAAATTCTTACTTTTGTACGATTTTTCAAATTGAAATATGAACGAACCAATACTGAACAGCCACAACAAGGCAGAATACGAGCCCGCCCACACTGCGGAGCATATACTAAACAAGACAATGGTCAATATGTTCGGATGTCCACGCAGCCGTAATGCACATATCGAGAAAAATAAGAGCAAATGCGACTACATCCTTCCCGAATGTCCGACAGACGAACAAGTAAAAGCCATCGAAGACAAAGTCAACTCAGTCATAGCCGCTGCCCTGCCTGTGACAATAGAATACATGACTCGCGAACAGGCAGCCTCGATTGTTGACCTGAGTAAACTCCCCGAAGATGCCTCCGAGACACTACGCATTGTTAAAGTAGGAGATTACGACGACTGCGCCTGCATCGGTGCCCACGTAGCCAACACCGCAGACATAGGAGAATTCCGGATCATCAGCCACGATTTCAACGACGGAATATGGAGAGTGCGATGGAAGACGTTGGCTATACGATAAACATCTGCCTTGATAACATTCCGATGTAATAAAGTATTTCAGTCAATTTGCCGTCTGTAATCGAAATTGTTGATTGGGGCTGCGAAAGCATTGCCTTGGCGGTAAAATAATTTCAAGAATCACGACCCCTACTCAGAACCCACTCTGACAGGGGGTTCCGCCCCTTGGAGCTCATCCAAGGGCCTCAAGACTCAAAATGGTGCCCCAGAATGCCTTCTGAGGCCTATGACCGATTCTTGATTTAATTTTACTCACAAGAAGTCGACCATAGCGGTAAGATTAAGAAAAACAGTGACGTAGAGCTGAGTAGTTGAGGTTCCACGGAAAAACAAGAGGGCGACGAACAAAGTCAGCGGCTGGTGGATGCCAGCCGCTTTTTGTTACTAGAGATGCTTCTCTATGTCCTCATATGACCATCCGGATGGAATTATATACTCGTTAACTAAATTATATAATGCTTCAGTGCAGAAAAGAGTGCCAGTGTTGCTGCAGAGATTTAGCCAATTATCAAAGCAATTAGCATACCCCTCTTTTATTGTTCTTAACTCATCTTCATCTTCAGTAGTAAAAGAGGGTTTTAATGCAATCCATACTTCGGAAAGTTTTTTACAAGCAACAAACATTGCTTCATAGCACTTAAATGCCAACTGAGCATCAGGAAGCACCGGTACCTTAGTCAATTCGTAGCATTCACTGAACATATACGAATAGCAAAAAGGAGCCAAAGTAGTAGCAGGTAACGCAGGGGCTTCTGTAAGTGATGTACAATAGATGAACATTGCACTATAGCAATAAGGAGCCAAAGTAGCAGCAGGCAATTCCGGGGCTTCTGTAAGTGATTCACAAGTATTGAACATATTAGAATAGCAATAAAGAGCCAAAGTGGTGGCAGGCAACGCAGGAGCTTCTGTCAATGCAATGCAAAATGCGAACATTCCTAGATAGCAATAATCAGCCAAAGTGGTGGCAGGCAACGCAGGGGCTTCTGTCAATGCAATGCAATATTCGAACATTCCTTTATAACAAGCTTCCGTCAAAGTGGTGGCAGGCAACGCAGGGGCTTTTGTAAGTGCTATACAATTCGAGAACATCTGGAAGTAGCACGTTGCCGCCAATTCTGTTGCCGGGAGGTCCGGTGCAGATGTAAGCTGAACACACTCAAAGAACAAATTGCAGAACATCGCTTCAGAAGTATTTGCCGTCTCGTAATTCCGGTAATCAACCAGAGTCCGTATGTCTCCGCTGCAGCTTACAGGAACATCAGCAAAGCCGAATCTGATTGACGCAAGTTGATCGGACATACTTAATGCAGTACCCTTGCTGCTGATTCCGCGCAGCTGAAGGTCATTGCCGTTGCCTCCGAAAACAATGTCACTTACAGTATTTGTGAAACTCTGCCATTCTCCATCTCCGACTCTATATTGGAAGTACTCTCCCTCACCCAATGTGAAAGGAGTTGCATTATCGAAGAGCTGAAAGGACATAGTAAATGTCTGTTCGCTTTCAGCAGAGAAGGTGACATAAGGAATGGGGGCTTCTTGCTTGATTGTTCCAAGATTGATGACGGTATTTTTCTTGAACTGAATCTGCTCAGATTCTATCCTCTTATACACTTTGTCGTTTGTCCCGGTAATAGAAATGCCCCATCCCGCTTCAAGAGTAACGGCCGGCACAGCGATATAGTAACTCTTGCCTGCTTCAAGGAGGCCTTCTCCTTCGGGAGCAAGGGTGATGGTCGAAAGGGCTCTTTCAGGGGAGAGTGTGAAAGACGGGGTGTTTTTGGCATCGAAACTGATGCTTCCAGCTCCGGCAAGAATTTCACCATTTCCAGCAAAGAGTTCTATCTTTTTACATTTAGAATCGGTACTTACCTGCACATAGCCCACAATGTTCTGGAAAGTGAGATCTTTACCTCCTTCAACTGTCTTTGCAGCCATCAGAGGAGCCTTGGGATCGAAACTACCCTCTACGGCTGTCTGAGTTGCAGGAAGTGTAATACCACTGATAACTCCATCATCGGAGAGTGATGCGGTTTCGGTGTAAGGATACACCACTATATAGTCTGCTGCAAGTGCAGTCACTTTACCCTCAAAAGTGCAGCTGGGGGCTTCAACACTTAACCCCTTTGTGCTGAACACACAGTTTGCTCCTGCGCCGTCAAAGACGCTGAGTCGGTCTGTGGGCTGCCAGTTGATAGTGGCATTCTTGCCCATTACAGCCTTAGTGTCTAATATTTCATGCGATGCAGTGAAGCTGAGGGTGAGTTCTTCTGTTTTCTTGTCATTGTCTTTGTTATTGCCGTCTTCAGGTTCAATCCTTTCCAGTCTGCAGCCTGCAATCAGCAGAGCCACAAAAGCAAATAGCAATATCTTTTTCATACTCATAAAGAACATTTGTTTGTTAAAATTTTACTTTCATAAAACACCTCATTAAGGCTTTGGGTTAAGGCTCTGGGTTAAGGTTCTGGTGCTGCTGCCTTGCAGCATAGTACACTCTGGTGATAGAAGCACGACTTACGCCATCGGCTTCCCGTAATTGGGGCTTGCATTTCTTTTCATTTTTGCTTGTACATATTTTTTAATTAAAGATTAATTACGCAAATGTATTAAAAAATATATTGTATTTCAAAAATTTTATGAATTAAAAACTAGTCAACCACCCTTATAGCATCGTTTGAATCAGAATCAATCATTTTCTATATAATGGACTTTTAGCTTAATAATCACTGCTTTATTTACAAATACAATGTGGATAGAACGCGAGTAGCATGACATCACTCCCGCAGAAACCTCCATAGGCTGCGCTAACGGCACAATGCACAAGTGCGAATTTCAGTTAATGTAAATAATACAGTATTATAATATTTAAAATATTTCACTTAGTTATTAATTTATGAATAACTTTTCATACATGTCGGCAAAAAAAGAAGGATATCGAAACTATCGACATCCTTCCTTCTTGGTAATTCCCTTCAATTTTTATATTTTTTTGAAATTTATTGTTTCTACATACTTATACTTTATACCATTGTATGTATCCTCTTCTGTCATCTCCAGAACCATCAAACTACCAGAGATAGATATTACATCAAATGTAAGAGTACCACCAGCTGAAACCATCAATTTGTCTCCCATTAATACCCAGTTGATTTGGATAGTGCTTGATTCACCCTCCTCATACATAATATACTGTCCGGTTCCATCACTTTTAAAATTGAAAGCCAAATAATTATCCACACAGTTGTCTGTTCTGTCTGAAACCAACTTTCCGGCTTCATACACTTTTGTTGTAATGCTGGATGACTGCCACTTTCCGATAATGTTCTTTTCATTCATTTCTTCCTTGCTACAGGAAGAGAGACTCATTACAGACAGAACACCCAAAAACAGTCCTGTCAATACTCTAAATAGATTGCGTTTCATATACTGTAAATTTAAAAGATTAATATTCGAATATAACCCCACCCAGAGACTTTTCCAAATTTTTCTGCAAAAAAACAACTGAAAGATATAATTACATAGTAAGCTGTCAACTCCATAATAACATCACTATGCAATAGACATTCTTAAATCTACCAAATCCCCGATTTTCGCAAAAGAAAATACCATGCATAGTGGTGGAGTAGAAAAAGCATTCATAACTTTGTAAAATGAAAATCAGGGAGCTTAAGTAATAATATCCTCAACCAAATAGAAATAGCACATGTTACATATAACACCCCGCATAGATAAATTAAAGACTGTCGGGAACAAAAAAGATGCTATTCTGTATTAATTTTAAGTTTCTTTCCGTTAAAAAGCCTGCTGAGTTTCAAACTCCTTCTCAATAAATTTATTAAGCTAAGACTGTGTCAGCTAGCTTCGATCCGCCTCATGAGGATTGGAAATGTAACATCACGTGGCCATAAAGGATATCACGTGAATTACATCAAGAACCTCATCAGATTCTTTGGAGTTATACACTCGAAGTGGGCATCAGAGTACGTAGCTGTGAAAGAAGCTGGGGCACCTACGCGCTTGCCCTCCTTCCATTTGATTTCATATCCTGTAATTAAGCCATCCTCGATTTCGATGAGGTCCACCTCTTTCTTCTGCTGGGTTCTCCAGAAATAATGTTGTACAAATGTTCTGCCCGCATATTCGTTTCTCTTGAGTCGCTCTGCAATTACGAAGTTTTCCCACATATGACCAAGTTCTTCAGGTGACCTGAGGGATACGGGGGCCATATTCCCAATTACTCCATTGCGGATTCCCATATCCCAAAAGTAGAGTTTGCGGGCAAACTTCAACTCGTTACGCTGATTCTTGGCATACGATGGAAGTGTAAATATAATGTAACTCTTTTCGAGGATTTCTATGTAACGCTCCACTGTCTTAGAATCTATGCCTACGAGCCCGGCTAGTTCAGTTGCCGAGACAGTAGAACCTATCTGGAAAGCAAGCGCCTGAACCAATTTCACCAATTTATCCGGCTTGGCAATGTTGTTCTCCTCCAGTACATCTTTATAGAGATAGCTGTCTATGAGTTCCTTGATTACTTCTTTTTCATCGCCAGGAGAGGTTACGACTTCGGGATAATAGCCATAGATTAGTCTATGGTCAATCATTCTAGACTCTTCCAATACACTTGTGTAATCTGACATTTCCTTGAATGAAAATGGATAGAGTTTAAATTCACGCTTCCTGCCGGTTAAGGACTCGTTTACTGCCTCAGTCTGTTTGAATGCGGAACTGCCTGTTACGATAATTTTAACGTCCTTGAACTTATCTGCCACGATCTTGAGCATATTGCCAACGTTCTGTATCTTCTGTGCCTCGTCAACAAACAGGAAGTTATTGTTTCCGATGAGAGTCTTAATCTTGGCTTCATCGACATCTACAAACATATTCCGTACATCGGTATTGTCACCGTTGATTTCAAGGATTCTTTCATCTTTCGGAATTATTGAATCAGCAAGTGTTGATTTTCCCACCTGGCGCGGACCCATTATTGTTACTGCTTTTTTCTTTGCAAGGGCATTGTTGATTCTTTCCGCTATAGCTCTTTTAATCATAATCTACTTTTGTATTCGTTGCAAACATATGTAAATTCCGTAAATCTTAAAAGTTTTGCGGAGTCGACTCCTTAAATATTATAAGATTTACGGAGTTTGACTATTCCAACGTGAATTTTGATTCTTTTTGTACAATTAATGCTTCAGCTCCGAAGTTTTCGGATTAGCAGGGCAGCCTCGATGAGGTGCGTCCTTCTTCCGACCAGTTGCGCTGACGGTCGAAGCCGAGTTGACTCTTCATCTGCTGG
Source organism: Bacteroidales bacterium (assembly GCA_029010575.1). Taxonomy (GTDB): domain Bacteria; phylum Bacteroidota; class Bacteroidia; order Bacteroidales; family UBA932; genus Coprenecus. The sequence continues at coordinate 6,943 of JAQXKS010000038.1, forward strand.
AAGTACTTCTCCTTTATGCTTTTAATTCGTTATCCGATTGGCGGTTAACGACCATAAAGATAGAAATAAAATCCCTACCCAGCGCATCGGCTACGGAAAAATTGTTATTTTTGTTGATTGAAACACTCTAATTAATAGCATTAAGGATTATGGCGACAAAAAGTGAGGCTGCTTTAGAAGAGGGCTTGATTAAAACTCTTGTTGACAATAGTTATGAAAGGGTTGTAATCAAGGAAGAGGAAAATCTTAAAAAGAATTTCAAGATTCAGCTGGAGAAGCACAATGAGAAGGAACTCGCATTGCATGGTCGTAAACACTTCACTAATAAGGAATTCGATAGGATTCTCATCCATCTTGAAGGCGGTACTCGTTTTGAGAAAGCAAAGAAACTGCGTGACCTGTTCCCGTTAGAGACAGAGGATGGAAACCGTATTTGGGTAAGTTTCCTGAATACTCAGAGTTGGTGTCAGAATGAATTTCAAGTAGCAAATCAAATCACTGTTGAGGGGCGAAAGAAGTGTCGTTACGATGTGACCATTCTGATAAACGGTCTGCCGTTGGTACAGATAGAATTGAAAAAGCGTGGAGTGGAATTGAAGCAGGCTTATAATCAAGTTCAGAGGTACCACAAGACATCATTTCATGGTCTGTTTGACTACATACAGATATTTGTGATATCAAATGGAGTGAACACCAGATACTTTGCCAATAATCCGAATGGAGGATATAAGTTCACTTTCAATTGGACTGATGCAGAGAATCATCCATTCAACGAACTTAATATGTTTGCTAACTTCTTCTTTGACAAGTGTACTCTTGGAAAGATAATCAGCAAATATATTGTTCTGCATGAAGGCGATAAATCTCTGATGGTATTGCGTCCATATCAGTATTATGCGGTTGAACGCATTATTGACAGGGTCGCAAACTCTAACAAGAATGGTTATGTGTGGCACACGACGGGAGCCGGAAAGACTCTGACATCATTCAAGGCAGCGCAGTTGGTCAGTGAGCTGGATGGAATTGACAAGGTGCTTTTTGTCGTTGACCGACATGACCTTGATACTCAGACCAAGAGTGAGTACGAAGCATTTGAAGCTGGCGCAGTCGATGGTACGGACAATACTTATCAGCTCATCAACAAGTTGAGCGGTAACTCGAAGATTCTGATTACAACAATTCAGAAACTCAATTGTGCAGTAACTCGTGACTACTATAACAAGCATCTCCAAGAGGTAAGAAATAAGAAGGTGGTCATGATATTTGATGAGTGTCACCGCAGCCACTTCGGTGATTGCCACAAGAATATCGTTGGATTTTTCCATAACCTTCAGATATTCGGCTTTACCGGAACACCTATTTTCGTGGAGAATGCCAAGCAGGAACACACTACAGCGGAGGTCTTCGGAGAGTGTCTGCACAAGTATCTTATCAAGGATGCAATTGCAGATGAGAATGTACTGGGATTTCTCGTGGAGTATTACATGGGCGACTCTAATGTGGATATGATGGCTGAGGTCAGAATGCAGGAGATAGCGCAGTTTATTCTGAATAACTACAATAAGTCCACCTTTGATGGTGAGTACAATGCGTTGTTCGCTGTGCAATCTGTCCCGATGCTAGTGTCTTACTACAAGATATTCAAGCAACTGAATCCAAAAATCAAGATAGGAGCAATCTTTACTTACGCAGCAAATGGAAGTCAAGATGATGAACTGACCGGTATGGGACAGGGCTTTGCCAATGACAAGGTGACCTCGGACGACCTGCAAATGATTATGGATGACTATAATGATATGTTCGGTACAGCCTACACGACTGATAACTTCGGAGCATATTATGACGATGTGAACGAACGCATGAAGAAGCGCAAGAAGGACATAGAGCCTCTTGACCTTCTCTTGGTGGTCAGCATGTTCCTTACCGGATTCGATGCAAAGAAGCTGAACACACTATATGTCGATAAAAATCTTGAATATCACGGTCTGCTGCAGGCGTTCAGTCGTACAAACCGTGTGCTGAATGAGAAGAAGCGTTTTGGGAAGGTTGTTTGTTTCAGAGATCTCAAGGCAAATGTTGATGCTGCAATCAAGTTGTTCAGCAACAACTCTCCTAATGAGACCATCATTCGAGAACCATATGAGAAAGTTCGTAAGGAACTCAATATTAAGATGATTGAATTCTTGGAGAAGTATCCTTCTCCAGCTTTCATAGATACTCTTCAAAGTGAGAATGAGAAGAGGAAGTTTGTCCTTGCATTCCGAGATATCATTCGTGGAAAGATAGAGGTACAGATATATGAGGACTATGATGCTGACGACCCATACTTCATCATGGATGAACAGGAGTACATGGATTTCCGGAGCAAGTATCTTGATATTACCATCGGTGTTGTAGATAAAACGGAAGAGGGCGGTAAGCTGGAAGAGCCTCAGCCAGAATATGGTGATACGAAGCTGGAAGATATAGACTTCTGTTTGGAACTGCTGCATAGTGACATTATAAATGTGGCATACATCCTTGCACTGATTGAGGAACTTGACCCTACAAGTGAGGACTACGGTCAGAAGCGCCAGCAGATTCTTGATACAATGATTAAGGATGCTGCAATGCGTAGTAAGACCAAACTCATCGATGGCTTCATCCGTCAGAATGTAGATGATGACCAGATTGGCTTTAACAGGTCAAAGGCAGATGGCTCTATGGATTTGGAAAGCCGACTCACAGAATATATCTCTAAAGAAAAGAACAAGGCAATAGATGGCCTTGCTGATGATGAGGGATTGGATGTTGAGGCTATTCGTAAGTTCTTCAAAGAATACGATTATCTGCAGCGTGAGAAGCCGGAAATCATACAGGACGCCATCCTCCAGAAGAGGGTGGGTCTGAAAGAGCGCAAGAGTATTTTTACTCGCGTGATGTCGAAATTAAGAGCAATTATTGATACCTTTAGCTGGGAGTAGCATGGAAGAGAATGTTTTTCTAGTAAAATGGTATGGTCCGTTTGCTAGTCCTGAAGATGAGAAGACTTGGGAAAAGGAACAGGATTTTAAATGTTCATTGTATCTGTTGCATGGCATGCTAAAAGGAGCAAAGACCGCTGAGACTTATTATTGCGGTATGTCAACTCGGGCTGTCTATGAAAGGTTGAGAGATAAAGGGCATCATTTAGCAGAAGTCAAGAATAGGCTGAATTCCATTTATGTTGGAACGATAGCTAATGTTCAAGATTTGACACGATGGCAGATATGTGTTGTTGAGAAACTGATAACCGCATACTTAGCTTGGGAACTAGGCGAGAAACAACTTTTAAATGAGACAAATTTCCATTTCCCAAGCGAGAATGTATATATTATCAACGAGTGGTACAAACATTATGATGTTGACAAGCTATGGGAGCGTCAGCCAATTAATGCACCGTCCCATATTGTTCCAGATGTGATAGCTAGTCACTTGCGTAAAGATGGATATATTGATTTATACGGAAGTAAGAAACTAAAGAAATTGTAATTTATATGAGCGAAGAATTACAGCAGAAATTACGCAGTCAGTTATGGACTGTGGCAAACACCCTTAGAGGAAATATGTCAGCAGGGGATTTTATGTATTTTACCCTCGGCTTCATTTTCTATAAGTATCTCTCGGAGAAGATAGAGTTGCGTGCTAATGAGATACTTCAGTACGATGGTGTGAATTTCAAAGAGGCGTGGAGTGGAGATGATGATGAACTGAAAGATGTTCTGAAGGAACAGTGCATCCAAGATTTGGGCTATTTCGTTGAGCCGGAATATTTGTATTCAACAATCATTTCCAAGATAGAACACAAGGAGAACATCCTGCCTGCTCTTGAAAGATCGCTGAAGAAGATAGAAGACAGTACAATCGGACAGGAGTCTGAGGATGACTTCGGTGGACTGTTCTCAGATATTGACCTTGCTTCTCCAAAGTTGGGTAAGACTGCTGATGATAAGAATAAGCTCATCAGCGATGTCCTCGTAGCGTTGGATGGTATTGATTTCGGATTGAGCGATGCACAGGAAATCGACATCTTGGGAGATGCTTATGAGTATATGATTGGTCAGTTCGCTGCCGGAGCAGGCAAGAAGGCAGGAGAATTCTATACTCCGCAGGAGGTCAGTCAGATTCTTTCGGAAATTGTGACAACTGGCAAGACCCGTCTCAAAACCGTATATGACCCGACATGTGGCTCCGGCTCATTGCTCCTGCGTACAGCTCGAGGTGGTAATGCTGATGCTATTTACGGACAGGAAAAGAATCCGACCACATTCAACCTTGCAAGAATGAATATGCTTCTGCATGGTGTCAAGTATAAGGATTTCAAGATTGAGAATGGAGACACCTTGGAAGCTGATGAGTTCGGTGAGCAGCAGTTTGATGCCGTTGTTGCAAATCCTCCTTTTTCTGCAGAATGGTCTGCTGACAATAAGTTCAACAACGATGACAGATTCAGTAAAGCAGGAGTCCTCGCTCCTAAGTCAAAGGCGGACTATGCGTTCATTCTGCATATGATATACCATCTGAATGATGGCGGTACAATGGCTTGCGTGGCTCCTCATGGTGTGTTGTTCAGAGGCTCTGCTGAGGGCAAGATTCGTCAGTATCTGATTGAAAAGAAGAATTATATTGATGCAATCATCGGTCTCCCTGCAAATATCTTCTACGGTACAAGTATTCCGACATGTATCCTTGTAATGAAGAAGTGCAGAAAGGAAGATGATAATATCCTGTTCATTGATGCCAGCAAGGAGTTTGAAAAGGTCAAGACGCAGAACAAACTCCGTCCGGAGCATATTCAGAAAATCGTAGACTCATACCGCAATCGTACCGAGATTGAGAAATACAGTCACTTGGCTAGTCTTGAGGAGATAAGGGAGAACAATTATAACCTCAACATCCCTCGCTATGTTGATACCTTCGAGGAGGAGGAGGAAATCGACATCAAGGCTGTTATGGCTGAAATCAAGAGCCTCGAAGCAAAACGCGCCGACCTGGACGCCCAGATTGACGTATATCTCAAAGAACTTGGTATTATTGACTAATCCGGATCTCTATGGCAAACAATAACAAACATACTGGTCATAATGTTCCAGCTTTGAGATTCCCTGAGTTCAGCGGGGAGTGGGAGAAAGTATTATTGTCATCTGCTTGTGAAATAAATCCTAAGACAGGTTCTCTCGATAATCAGTTTTTGTATATTGACCTAGAATCTGTGGTTAAAGGGTCTCTTGTAAAGCGGCGGATAATTGAGAAAGATGGTGCGCCAAGCCGGGCACAGCGTGTTCTAAAAGAAAACGATATTCTGTATCAATGTGTTAGACCATATCAATTGAATAATTATTTTTTTGAGGGCGACACAATTCAGTGTGTCGCTTCAACTGGATATGCTCAATTGAGAACGACGCAGTTCCCACTTTATATTTTTCAAGCACTTCATACCAAGCAATTTACGAATCAAGTTCTTGAACGCTGTACAGGTACAAATTACCCTGCCATCAATAGTTCAGATCTTGGAACAGTAGAAGTACCTATCTGCTCTTTGCCTGAGCAAGTAAAGATAGGCTCTCTCCTTGCCCTTATTGATTCGAGAATCAAAACTCAAAGCAAGATAATTGAGGAACAGGAAACCTTATTGAGGTCGCTTCGACACAAACTCTTTAATCTGTGTCTAGATTCACATACTCAATGCAGGATTGGAGACATCCTAAGCATAGGTAGTGGCAAAGATTATCAACATCTTCGCGAGGGTGAAATTCCGGTATATGGCACCGGCGG
>JAQXKS010000039.1 GCA_029010575.1 Bacteroidales bacterium
TGAGGAGCTCGCTGCACAAGACCAGTCAGCAGTGAAGGACTTCGCAGGATATGATTATGTGGGAGTTCTTACACTCGACACCAAAGGTGGTGAGGCAGGAGCACTGTATGCCCTCTTCACTTCTCCTATGGGAATTGACGAGCTCACAGACGAAGAACTTGGTTCCGCTCTTGTGGCAGAAGGTCCTGTCGGAAGGGAATCCCTTTTTGGCTACTATTACGACGCTGAGATAATGGTTATAGCAATGGCTACCGACCAAAACGGAAACTGGGGCAAAGTCTATAGATCCGAACCATTCGTTGCGACATACGAAGGTGCAGACAAAGATGCCAAGGCAGGAATTGACATAATAAATTCTCTCATGTCGGAAACATCCTCAGCAGGCAGAAGGGAAGTCGTAAGATTCAGCAAATAATCTCCACAGGAAATAAAATCCCATACGTTCCCCGTTATAGAAACTTCTTTATAACGGGGAACATTTTATATGGCATATACCTGAAGGGAAGATCAATGAAGGTCGAAGAGACAAGAATCGATCTGGTATGTGAAAAGGCCTCAAAACTGTCCCTTCCATGATATCTACCCATACCGGAATTACCCACACCTCCGAAAGGAAGGTATTCATTGGCGATATGCATGATAACATCATTGATACAGGCCCCACCGGAAGAGCATTTTCCGATTATCTCCATACCGGTAGTCTTTTTCCCGAAATAATAGAGCGCCAGAGGTTTTTCCCTTGATAAAATATAATCACTCACACTCCTGACGAATTCTTCCTCATCTCCGCCAAATGTTATCACCGGAAAGACAGGTCCGAATATCTCCTCATTCATAACAGCGGAACAGGGTGACGGATTGTCCAGTAAAGTGGGATGTATAAAACGGTCGGCCCTGTCCGTTTCACCTCCGAAAAGAATTTTGCCCTCAGAGAGATACCCTTGCACACGCTCGAAGGCCTTATCATTGACAATCCTCGTAAAGTGCTCTGACGCTTTGACCCCTCCCCTATACAGCTTCTTTACTGAGTCCGAATAAGCCTTGACAAACTTATCCTTGATAGAAGAGTGCAGGATAAGATAGTCTGGCGCAATACAAGTCTGTCCTCCGTTAAGAGCCTTTCCCCACGCAATACGCTTTGCCGCAACCTCTATATCTGCACTGCTATCCACGATACAAGGTGATTTTCCGCCAAGTTCCAGGACGAGGGGAGTGAGAAAACGGGAGGCTTTCTCCATGACCACCTTACCCAGGGAGGGACTGCCTGTAAAGAAAATCATGTCCCACCTGATATCCAGAAGCGCCTGATTGACATCCCTTCCCCCTTCAACGATATAGATATACTCCGGGGCAAAAGTCTCCCTGATCATAAGTGTCAGTGCAGAAGAGACCTCAGGAACATATGGGGATGGCTTCAGCATAGCAGTACATCCGGCTGAAATGGCACCTACAAGAGGATTGAGAAGCAACTGCACAGGGTAGTTCCATGGTGCAATAATCAAGACAGAGCCCAAAGGCTCTTTCACGACCTTACTCGACGCCTTGAAAAGTTTCATAGGTGTCTTTACCCTCTTGCTTGCACTCCACTTGTCCAGATGCCTGATATGGTTCTTTATTTCAGAGTAAACAATGGAAAACTCCGTCAGATAGGCCTCCTGATAAGATTTTCCAAGATCTTTCTTCAAAGCAGCCGCAAGCTGCTGTTCCCATCTTCGGAGTGCCTCGCAAAGCCTTGCAAGCATTGCTTTTCTGAACTTAATATCAAGAGTGGCGCCTGTACGGAAGTAGGCTCTTTGGGATTGAGCAATCTCTTTCATTTTTTATTTCAAATATAGTTCTAAAAATCATTGATTTTCGAAAAATTATGTATATTTGCGAGCCTTTTCTCGAGAAGATAAGGAGGTTTATTTATTAATTCATTAAAATTCAAGACCTTAAATGGCAGTTAAAATTCGTTTATCACGCCACGGAAAGAAGAATCACGCATTCTATCACATTGTAGTGGCAGACGTACGCGCTCCCCGCGACGGTCGTTACATTGAACAGATTGGTTCTTACAACCCTAACACCAACCCTGCAACCATCGTTCTCAACTCTGAAAGAGCTCTCTATTGGCTCAATAATGGTGCACAGCCTACTGACACATGCCGCAGAATCCTTTCATACGAAGGTGTGCTTCTCATGAAACACCTCCAGGGTGGTATCAAGAAGGGTGCTATTACCGAAGAAGTGGCAAAACAGAGATTTGAAGCATGGAAAGCTGCTAAGGAAAGCAAACTTTCTGCTAAAGTCCAGAACATCAACAACGCTAAATCAGCAGCAACCAAAGAACTTTTGGCAAACGAAGCTAAAGTAAATCAGGAAAGAGCTGAAGCTATCAGCAAGAGAAAAGCTGAAGAAGCAGCAGCGAAAGCAGCTGAAGAAGCAGCAAAGGCAGCTGAGGCAGCATCAGCTGAAGAGGCAAAACCTGAAGAATAGTCTGATGATAGCACAGGTGCTCAAATCTTACGGCACAGATGGTGAGGTGATAGTAAACTCTCCCGAAATTCTGTGCAGACAATTTGAGAAAAATGAACCGGTATTTCTGTTATTCAACAGATTACCGGTCCCTTTTTTTATAGACAGAATCACTCCCCGCGGCAACAAAAGGGCAATAGTGAAGTTCGATACCATAGACACACTTGCCGCAGCCGAAGAGATTTCAGGCATGGAAATATTCCTGAACGAAGAGGGTAATCAGCATCCGGAAGACGATGGCTTCGACAGCATCATCGGGTTTACCGTCAAAAACAGCAAGGGGGAGAGCGTCGGAATTATCTCAGACTTTATGGATTTTTCCGGCAACATCTGCCTTTGTCTGGAAGGCTCCGATACACTCATCCCCTACCATGAAGATCTGCTTATCGATGCAGATTTCGAAAACCGAACGATAACTCTCGAAATAAGCGAAGGATTATTGTAATGATTCCACAATTTCGCGAACTTTCGCAACCTTCTCACTGAGAATATCATCATTTGCAGCCTCACATATAAATCTGAGGTAAGGTTCAGTGTTCGAAGGCCTTATATTGAACCACCACTGAGGAAATTCTACACGATAGCCGTCAAAATCGAAAGATGCGACAGGCTTTTCTTTTGATGTGAAGTAGTCGCGGACAGCATCCATAGCATCCCTCTTGCGGTCGATTTTGAAATTGATTTCTCCGGAATTTTTATACTTTTCGACACGTGAAACCAGTTCTGAGAATTTTACTCCCTCACGTGCAAATGAGGCCACAATATCGAGGATAATAAGCGATGCCATTATTCCG
>JAQXKS010000040.1 GCA_029010575.1 Bacteroidales bacterium
GTCAGTACGAAGGCAAGCATCATATATACTTTTTTCTTGGTCTTTTCGGGATTCATTGCAACTGTCGGAGGGGTGAGGACTTTGAATGTGGCAGAGGTGAGCTGCAGGTTCTTCTCCCTGAGTTTGGCATCGTTGAGTGAACGCAGGTTGGAGAGGTAATTCTGCTCGATGAACTGAATCTCTCTCTCTTGTCTCTTGATGGATGAGCCCACGGGGGAGAAGCGTTTAACCTCCTTCTCAAGCTCTTTCTTGTTGTAGTGCAGGATTGCCAGTTCGGCATCAGCTTTGGACCTGATCAGCAGTGCATTGATCCATTGCGTAATCATCAGCTCGTTAGAGAGTCCCTCTTTGGTATATTGGCTGGAACTGATATTGCTTCCGATGGTCTTGAGTTTATCGCTCTCCTCTTTGATCTTTTTATTGAGCTCTTCATTCCGTGTACCTGTGCTGTCTGCAGAGAGTTGGGTGTAGAGTCCGTTGATGGTGTGAAGTTGTTCGATGAAGGAGGCATTGTGGGTAAAAATGGCTGTCATGTGTCCCATTTTGTCTTCCAGCAATTTGAGTTCTTCTTCAGCCCCGTCTCTCTCCATCATGACTCTCTCTATGATTCCGTCGAGATCTTTCTGGCGTTCGGCTACCATCTTGGTCTGCTCCTGGTAGTTTATGACACCGTTGTCGATATAGTATTTTGTCAAGTAGTTCTCTTTGTAAGTGAGATTCTTGTGGATGGTCTCAAGCTCCTTTTCGAAATATTTCACCACTTCGCTCGTCTGCTGGTATCTGATTGCAAGATATTGTTTGACGAACTCTGTCTCGAGAATGGTGATGGTGTTGTATGCCACGAACTTGTCATCGCAGCTATATGAGAGCCTGAGCATGTCGGAGTTTCCCACACGGTTTACTTCGATGTTGGAGAGGGCCTTGAAGCTGTAGTGCTTGTGATTCCAGTGGAACATCTGTTTGAACCAGTTATCCCTGGTTGAGTCGTAGCATTTCAGGTAGTTTTGATATGTGGTCTCTTCATCATCCTGAACTGTCAGATCTATAATCTCTTTCGTAAGGATTCTGCGTAGTTCTTCTGCCGTCTGAGGTGTCATATATTCGCCTATGTCATCGCTCTCCAGATGTGAAATATTGCGGGCAAGAAGACGCAGAGAGACATTCTTGAGGGTGGATTCAGCCATTATCACACTCATGAGGTTATCAATGGCGTTGTTCACAGACATCCAGTCGTTGGTTCTGTTTTCGGAGGCGAGCACATCATATCCGGAAACAATACCTGTGTAGATCGTACTGCTTGATTTGTAGATTTTGGGCTGCCTTGAAACTACAACGTAGACAAGGATTGCAGTGATTAACGGCAATATTGTCAGTATTATCCATTTTTTGGCCAATACCTTTATGATGTTCTGCAGTGTCTTCATATCCAATTATTTATTCTTTCCCCTTTTCTCTCTTCTCCCTCTTTTTCTGTTCCTTTTTCTTCTCTTTTGCAGAAACAGCTTCATCTTCCTCTTCCTCCTGGGAATGGGTAGCATCAGGGGTGCAGACCTTGATGATTTTGGTACATGATATGACTTCAAGGCTGAGCAATGCCTCGTTTACCTCTTTTTTCACCCTTTCGTAGTCCTGAACTGCGGCAGTTTCGTAACTCTTGCTTCTGTAGAGAACTTCGGCAGTTATCTTGTTGTTTACAAAATCCTTTTCAGCAAAGTCGTATTGTGCCTTTGCAAGTACAAGTCTCTCCGATGCGCTTTTGAGTGTGTTGATGCCTGAAATGATTTCGCAGTAGAGGGTGATTATTTCCTTCTTGATATTGTCAAGTTCTGAATCGCGTCTGGCCTCTGTCTGTCTGAGCTTAGACCTTGCCTGACGTACCTTGTTGGCGGTGTTGAACACATCAGAAATGGGAATGTTCAGTGTAACTCCGGCATTGAAGTAGAAGCTTTTTTGTTTGGAGCTGCTTCCTATCCAGATGGGGTAACTCGATTCATTCTGCAGAGCTCCTACCATGTTAGTGTTTCCATAGCTTGCAGATGTAACGAGCCTTATCCATTCAAGAGGTTTGAGCTGTTCGGTAGTTATGGCACATCTGTAGTACTCTACCTCGTTGTCATAGTACTTGACGGCATTAGACATGCAGAATGCGTTGTAGTAGAGTGTGTCAAGGGGAGGAAGTTCTAGTGCCATGTAGTCCTCTACTGTCATGGAGTTCAGTATCATTATGGTACTATCCACCCTGACCTTCTTTACCTGAAGCGCTTCCTGAGCACTTAGAAGAGCAGCGGTGAAAAGTCCCACTATCAATACTAAAAACCTCTTTCTATCCATTACTTCCTTGAATTACTTTTTTTACAGTGGCAAAAATAAGTTTAATGTCGTATGACAACGACTCCTTCTCTGCATAAAGATTGTCAAGTCTTATGCGTTCAGAGGGAGGCATGTCGTCCTTGCGGGGGTCTGTCTGCCACAAACCGGTAAGACCTGCATTTGCCTTGAATCTGAGTCCATCGTCATCTGTGGTGAGTAGTTCCGCTTCATCTGTTGAAAGGGGACGGTTACCTACTATACACATATCCCCTTTGATAATGTTGATGAGCTGGGGGAGTTCGTCAAGGCTGGTCTTTCTCAGGAATTTGCCAAGTTTGGTGATTCTGGGGTCATTTTCGATCTTAATGAAGCATCCTTCGAAACATTTGTGACGCTCCGAGAGATAGGTGTCCTCTCTGACTTTGTAATTGTCTGCATAGAGGTAATCATTGCTATGGAATGTAACCTTATCTTCGATGGTGTGGCCATCCAGTCGCAGGTAGGTATTCATCGAGTGGAGATTGGCAAGAAGCCTGTCAGCCCCTTTTTTCATTGTGCGGAACTTGTAGATTTTGAATTTTTTCCAGTTCTTGCCGACTCTGACCGATGTGTACACCGGCATCTGTCTCAATTCGATGAAGATTGCAACAGATACCACAAGCATCACAGGAAGGAGTACTATGAATGCCACTGCAGCTATGGATGAACTTAGAAAGCGCTTCATCGGCTGTATAATGTGATTAGTTTTTTTGTTCTTACAGCCAGCTCGTCAGGATTGAACGGTTTTGTGAGGACATCATCAGCTCCCTTCTGAAGCAGCGATATACGGGTAGATGAGTAGAGTATGCTAGTAAGCGCAACGATTGGCCCTGTGAATCCGGATCTTATGCGGGCTATCATTTCGATGCGGTTATCCAGGTTGCTCAGGCAGACATCAAGTCCGACCACTGTAGCATCCGCGCAGGGAAGTTTTTCGAACAGTTCCTCTTCCGTTGTTACACAGATGCATTTGAACTCCTTATGAAAACTCTCATTTATTATGTCTACCAGAAATTGCTTCTTGTCAGCGATTAATATGGTACTTTTCTGTGTCATTGGTTATTTCTCCCCCCCCCCATGATCTGTGAGACCTGGCTTGCGATTCGTGAGTATAGAAGTTTTGCATTTATAGGTTTGGTTAAGTAGTCATCTGCTCCCATTGCTGAGGCTCTTTTGACCTCTTCGAGCTCGCTCACAGCCGATACCATTATTATTTTTATATTGTCCATGCTGCGATCCTCTCTGACTGACGACAGAAAAGAGAATCCGTCGATGCCTGGCATCATCACATCAAGCAGAAGAATATCAGGGTTGTCTGTCTTTATGCTGTCCAAAGCCAACTGGCTGTTGTTGTATTGTATTACCTTCTTGAATCCTACTGGCTCAAGTAGCTTCCCAATCAATTTTGTGTTGATGGGTATATCATCAACAATAACAACTGAGATATTGCTGCAGTCAATATCTTTTAAAGCTCCTATGTTCATTTTTTTATTAGTTTTAGGTGGATTAATCGCGCAAAATTAAGAAAAAAAATCAAAAGTGCGTTTAGAAATGACTTAGAAACGCCTTTTTTTGGCATTTGCAGCCCATTTTTGTATATTTGCGCTGCTTTGTAAACTACCCTTATTTTGACCTTGATTTCTAAATATAACAGGCATTTCTTTTATCTATTGATTTACTTTTCTCTTTTCATCGCGGTTTCATGCGTTGGAAGGGGGGGACGTAGTGTCATTGATGCAAATGTGCTTGTTTATTGGCCTACTGACGAAAGTGACCATGTCTACCACGAATGGACCTCTTTTCTGAAGCAGGAGTTGCGAAGGCATGGTGTTAGGGGTAATGTAACTCTACATTTTGCACATGCCAACGAGAGGTGGGAGAGCCTGGAGAGGTCTATGATGAATGACCTGGTCGTCTCGTTGCGCTCTCAGGGGAAGATGCCCGATATCATTATCTCATACGGGGATGTAAACCGCTGGCTCATTACCACCAACCAAAATTCTGTCATATCCTCCATTCCAGTGGTCTGTTTTGGCCTCTCTGATGATGAGTTCCTGCCATACATGTATGACCTACTGGAGAACAAATACAATGGCGGACGTTTCAACGATGTTGTAAATATACTCTCTCCTCTTTATCTGAAGGAGAATATTATGTTTGCAGACTCCCTCTCTCCGATTCTTATCGACTATATACGAAAGCCTGAATACTATCTGTTGGCCAATAACAGGTTCATCACCATGCTGGATGTGCCCAATCTGTGGTGTGACAGTATAAAATATAATACGCTTTGCCGTCAGGCAGAGGAGATGGACACTTCCCGTTTCTATAGTAACCTTGTGGCGAAGGTGGATGAGTATAATCTGAGGACAATAGCTGCAAAACAGAATAGAACTGTCTTCTCGTGTCGCTCCATCATGGCCCCGAAATGGAATATCTCGAAAATAGCAAACCAGATAGCTACTACATGGGCTTTCTATCCTCAGAAATCCCCTAATCTTTTTATTCAGTCGAAGCATGACCAAAAGTCAGAAAATATAGTAAACTCTTCCACTCTTCTGCCCTATTATACTATGGTGGCGGAGGATTTTCTTGTAAATCAAGAGTGTATCGGTGGCTTCTTCTCTGATTCCCAGACTATGATCAGGGATGCTGTCTCTGTGGCTGTACGTATTCTTGAGGGTGAGGATCCGGATAGTATAGGAACTTGTAAACATGAGGCGTCATACAATATTAATTGGGATGTGGTGAGACCTTTGGGTCTGGATGTCAATAGTGTTCCGTCCAATGTGAAACTTTACAATGTAATGTTCAGTGACCATCAGCCACATAAGGCCAATGTTTATAGGTGGATATTGATTGTCTTGATTGCAACTGTTCTGATTTCCAGTACTGTCTATATCACCTATTATGTAATCAAGTCACGCAGGAGCAATTTGAAAATCAAGAGGTATTCTGAAGATATTTTTCGCTTGAACGCTATTCTTAAGCGTATTATGGATATTACAGACTTCCATACGTGGGAAGATTATGGCTTCTGGGGAAAGGGAGACTGGTCTCGTCTGAAAACCAATAATTTCTTTATTGAAAAGCTCAGGAACTTCATTTCCATTACCACACCCGGTAACCACTCCCTCCGTCTGAACTGTTCTATAGATGGCAAGCCCTATCACTGGTACTCTTTGATGATGACAGTGAGCAGGAATGAAAATGACGGGACTATAAAGAGGAGCGGTTTTATTGTCAATATAGACTCTATTTTAGAATATGAAACGAAGGAGGCTGAGATTAACCGCCTTAAGACCTCTGTCAAGACTCGCGAGGGCTTTATTGCCTCAATGAACCACGAAATTAGAACTCCATTGAATTCGATTGTTGGTTACGCGCAGCTGCTTTCTATGCCACAGATGCCTATTGACGAGGATGAATTGGCAGAGTATACTGAGGCTATAGATGCCAATTCAGCAATTCTTCAGCACACTCTTGACAATATCCTCACCGCTTTGAAAATCAGCAAGTCTGCGGTCGTTCCTATTTATAACAAAGTCAATATCGGTGATTTACTGAAAACTATCTGTTCTGAGCCGGTGCTGGATGTGGGTTATTTTTCCAAGGGAAGGCTAAAGCTGATCGAGGGTCCGGCAGATCTGCTGGTGACAACCGATTCTGGCATGCTGACTATTGTGGTAGAGAATCTTATTTCGAATGCAGTCAAGTTCTCGGAATCCTCTTCGGATATTGTCGTGGGATGGAACAGGTCTTTCGAAAAGGGCTGGGCTGCCGAGATTTGGGTAAGGGACTATGGTATCGGGATAGAACCACAATATCAGAAACTCATTTATGAAAGGTTCTTCAAGGTGGATAGTTTTACCACAGGATGTGGACTTGGGCTTTTTATATGCAAGACATTTATAGAGCTGATTGGTGGCAGTATCTCTGTTGAAAGTATCAAGGGCGAGGGCTCTGTTTTCAAGATTAAATTGGGGAAATGATGATGAGCAAGATGAATAAATTCGGTAACAGGGAAGTGTTGATTATTATCATTCTTTTTCTGGCTCTTAGCCAAAATATGGCCGCAAAGGGAAAGAAAAAGGATATCTTGTTTCTGGTCCCTTATCACAGCAAGACACAGATATGGCAGAGTTTCACCGAATCTGCAAAGAAGGAGTTTAAGGACTCTACCCGCTACTCTCTCCATTTCTATTATGTGGTGACCAACATGAATAACTATTTTCATCTCAATGAGTATGCCCGTGATGAGAGGCAGCTTATTTTGAATGCACTCGAGGAGATAAAGGAGAAGGGAATCAATCCGGACATGCTGATTATTCATGGTGATCATCTATCTCACTCTGCAGCCCGTCTTGATGAACCGATTCTTAGAAATACACCTACCATCTGCACCGGTGTGGTAGATCCCAACTATGGCGATCTGCTGGCCAAACGGCCTAATGTGGTGGTCATGGAGTCGCGTCCTGCCGTAAAGGAGAATCTTGATTTTATCTGTGCTCTGGGTTATCCAAGCTATGTGGTAACTGTGATGGACAGTACATACGTGGATGATTGTATCAGAAGGAGTTTTCTCGCTCAGGTGGGCAATGATACTCTTCATTACAGACCCAATCTCTTTCTTGAGCAGCTGGACAGAATTTCATCTCCCCGCAAGAGAGATAAAAGGATTACGCTTTTCCCCATCAGTATCATGAATCCGCATAAGAATGACCGCCATCCGGGGACACCAGGCGGTTTCGATCTTAATTGGATTTTCTACACCCAGCAGCAGAGTACGTCATTTCTTCATATCAAGAATGATGTCTATTCTAATGTGGCGATGAATTATAATATCGGTCCATATTTTGCGATGACTCCCGAGTATTTCAATCTTCCGCTTTTAAATCCGATGAATTCATGTATGGGGGGCTATTTTACCCCTTTCCCATCTATGTGGGAGCAGACACATCCCATTGTGGATAAAATACTCTCGGGTACTGCGCCTAAAAATATTCCATGGGTGGTATTGAAAAAGGAGTATTGGCTTGACTGGAGAATATGCAAAAGGGTGCACAATTATGCGAGCGAGTTTCCAGAGGGTGTCAACTTTGTAAACCTTCCTTTGTCAAAAAAATCTAAGACGCTTTATTGGATTATACGTCTCTCCGTTCCATTTATCGTGATTCTATTTGTCATTTATGCCATTATTCTCCCTGCTGTTGTTTTTGTCAAGCAGAAAAGAATGCATAAGGGGCTGTTGAACAAGGCAAAGGAAGCAAAGAGGTACGAACAACAGGTGGTTTCTATTCTTTCTGAGCTGGATTCGTACTTGTGGCAACTATATAAAGACGGGACTATAGAATTTTCTGATACATTTTATAAGGATTTCAATATTCCGGTTAAGGCGGTTCCGCTGGATACTGTTTTGGAGAGTACACATGAACCCGGGCGAAGCTCCTTAAAGGCAATGCTTATGAAGGACAACTTCGATGGAGGTGCTGACCTGGAGGTTCTGCTTGATCTGCCCGGAACTGATTCTGTGACAGCTGTCCGAATCCATATGATATGTCTGCCGGCTGAAGAGAACGGTGTTGCTCTTAAGGCTGGTTTCTTTTATTTCGATGAAAAGACCCACTATCGTAATGAAGAACTTCACAAGGTCTATTCCCGCAGTGAAGAGATTTCCGAGAAGGAGAACTTTCTCGCTTCAGTTTCCCCTGAACTGATGGAACCTATCAAGAATATAATAGGCTATTCCAGATTGCTAGCTCATAAGTTCAATGTGCTCTCTGACCAGGAGAAGGTCAATTTCGGGGAGTCTCTCATGAGGAACAATACGCAGCTTCTTGGCTTGCTCAATGAGGTCTTTGACAGTACCAAAGGCAAGTCGGATGATGATCCACGCTCTCTTGCGCCAAATCTTGTTTCGGAACTTTTGGATGAGGTTCTTATGAACTTTTCCATCAGCCCTTCTGTCTCTGTACAGCTGATTCCGGGACCTTCGGGAAGCCGGATTGTCGTTAACAGGTATGTCTTTATCCAGGTTGTCAATATTCTTATTTCCAACGCTCTGAATAGCTGTAAGGGGGATATTTATGTCGGATGGCTTGAAGATGAGGGGAATGTGGTCATATTTATTGATAACGCCGATCCCGAAATTGCCAACTGCCGCAGAATGGTCGAGTCTATGGGATGCAGTGTTTCAGTCGGAAAGAGTGGCCCTTTCGGTATAATCAGGCTTGAAATGCTTTTTAAGAGAAGTTAGTCTTCCGAGGTTTTTACAGATATTTTCCCTATTTTTGTAGTTATTCGTAATAACTGTGATTATGAGGAAAATGAATCTTTTGAACAATTTTGTCATAACCCTGCTGGCTGCCTCTACTCTGATTGCTGCGGCGGGGTGTGCAGAAAGGAGGAGTTTTGCACCCGTGGAATCCCAGGTTAGAAATGCAGGTGATGATGGAGTGGCCGCATACAGAATTCCCGGAATAGTTACAACACCCAAGGGTACCCTTATCGCTGTTTATGATATGAGATATAGGGATTCGTATGATCTTCAGGGTGATATAGATATAGGAATGAGCAGGAGTACTGACGGTGGAGCTACATGGGAGAAGATGAAGGTCATTATGGACATGGGTGAGTGGGGTGGACTGCCCGAAGAACTCAATGGTATAGGTGATCCTTCAATTCTGGTTGATGATAATACCGGAAAGGTTTTCGTAGTTGCAGTGTGGACTCACGGACTCTCTGTGGATACGCGTGCGTGGGGATATGTGGGCAGCGGAATGACACCATCGGAGACTGCACAGATTATGATAGTATGTAGTGAAGATGACGGAGTTACATGGTCAGAGCCTCGCAATATAACTTCACATGTCAAGAAACCTCACTGGAAATTTACCCTTCAAGGGCCTGGAACAGGGATTACAATGAATAACGGAACGCTCGTTTTCCCGTTACAGTACAAGGATGAGAACGATGTTCCCCACTCTCTGATAATGTACAGTACTGATGGAGGCGAGAGCTGGCGCAGTTCGGAATCGGCACCTTCGCCCAATACGACTGAATCGGCTGTTGTAGAACTTGAAGATGGCGTGCTTATGCTCAATATGAGGAATGACCTGCGTCAGGGAAGGGCGATCTATACCACGTCCGATTATGGCGCTTCTTGGAGTGAACACCCTACATCCAGAGGAACGCTGAAGGAGCCGGTCTGCATGGCTTCGCTCATTAAAGTTAAGGCTGAAGACAACTTTACGGGAAAGGATCTGCTTCTCTTCTGTAATCCTGACAGCTGGACCCGACGCGAGAACCTCACTATAAGAGTATCTATGGATATGGGTCAAACATGGCCGGACGAGTACACTTTCAGGGTAGATTCCCTTCTGTCGTGGGGCTACTCTTCTCTGACACTGGTGGATAGGGATTTGGTAGGGGTACTGTATGAGGGACTTCATACACATATGGCTTTCAAGAGTATAGACCTGAAGGACATAATTAAATAGTTTGATATAGATGCCATTTAAACTTGTTTCACCATTCAAGCCTACGGGCGACCAGCCCGAAGCGATTAAGGAGATCGCCTCTTCGATTGAAGCAGGTGCGCCCTCTGTTACACTTATGGGTGTGACCGGCTCTGGCAAGACTTTCACAATGGCAAATGTAATAGAGAGACTTCAGCGTCCTGCTCTCATTCTGAGTCATAACAAGACACTCGCTGCTCAGCTTTACGGGGAGTTCAAAGCTTTTTTCCCGAATAATGCTGTTGAGTATTTTGTCTCTTACTATGATTATTATCAGCCGGAGGCGTACCTGCCTGTTACTGATACATATATTGAAAAGGATCTGAGTATCAACGATGAAATCGAGAAACTCAGGCTCAGTGCTACATCTGCGCTTCTCTCGGGACGCAGGGACGTGATTGTTATATCGAGTGTCTCTTGTCTCTATGGAATTGGAAATCCTTCTGATTTTCATGAGAATACGATAAAGATTTCAGTAGGAATGAAGATCTCTAGGAACAAGCTTTTCTACAGATTGGTGGATGCTCTCTACAGCCGCAATGATGTTGAATTCAAGAGAGGAACCTTCCGTGTAAAAGGTGATACTGTGGATATTTATCTTGCATATACTGATAGTGCATGCCGGATCGTCTTTTTCGGAGATACCGTTGAGGAAATTTCCATAACAGATCCTCTGACCGGAGCTGAATATGAATTTCCTGATGAAGTTAACATCTATCCTGCCAATATCTTTGTCACTACCAGGGAGAGAACTCTTCAGGGAATCAGGATGATTCAGGACGATCTGGTAAAACAGTATGACTATTTTCAGGAGATTGGAAAGTCTTATGAGGCAAACCGCCTGAAAAAGAGGGTGGAGTATGATATAGAGATGATAAAGGAGCTTGGATATTGTCCAGGCATAGAGAACTATTCGCGTTATTTTGACGGTAGGTCGGCAGGGGAGAGACCCTTCTGTCTGCTTGACTATTTTCCATCGGATTTTGTTACCTTCATTGACGAGAGTCACGTGACTCTTCCACAGGTCAAGGCAATGTTCGGAGGTGACAGGTCGAGAAAGGATATCCTTGTGGAGTATGGATTCAGACTGCCTGCCGCAGCGGATAACAGACCTTTGAAATTCGATGAGTTCGAGAGACTTATAGGTCAAAGAATCTTCGTTAGTGCGACCCCTGGGGATTACGAATTGCAATATTCAGACGGTCTTGTAGTGGAACAGGTTATCCGTCCTACAGGTATCACTGATCCACCGATTGAGGTGCGTCCTACACGAAATCAGGTAGATGATCTGCTCGAGGAGATTGAAAAACGAAGTGAAGCGGACGAGAGGGTACTGGTTACCACTTTGACCAAGAGGATGGCAGAGGAACTTGAGAAATTCTTGAATCACAGGGGAGTGCGAGTTAGATATATCCATTCGGATGTGGATACGCTTGAAAGGGTGGAGATAATTGAAGACTTTAAGGCAGGTCGGTTTGACGTGTTGGTAGGAGTCAATCTTCTTAGGGAGGGACTGGATATTCCGGATGTTTCGCTTGTGGCGATTCTCGATGCTGACAAGGAGGGCTTCCTTCGTTCTGACAGGGCATTGACACAGACAGCTGGCAGGGCGGCACGAAATCTGCACGGACTTGTAATCATGTACGCTGATACCATTACCGGATCGATGCGCAGGACGATAGAGGAGACTGAGCGCAGAAGGAGAAAGCAGCAGGAGTATAACCTGATCCATAATATCACACCCACGCAGATTAGGAATGACAGGAAGAATACGCTCGCCCCGCAGCAGGGTCGTTCAGAAGGTGTCGGCTACCGGGTAGGTGTGTCGGAGGGCAGTGTCTCACTTCTTAATGATGACCCCGTCGTCATGAAGATGAGCCACAAGGAACTGACAGCTGCCATCGAGGCTGCCAGAGCAAAAATGGAGGCAGCGGCAAAGGAACTTGATTATCTGAGTGCTGCCAGATATCGTGATGAAATGTATCAATTAATGAATCTTGACAAATGATAGAAAATGTGTTGAATGAGATAGTCTCAGAATATGATGAAAAGGGAAGGGAAGAGGTAGAGTATGCTTTCTCTTTGGCAAAGGAGTCTCTGGAAGGAAAGACAAGGGAGAACAAACACCCGTTTATAGAGCATCCGTTAGGCGTGGCGAGGATCGTCGCAAAGGACCTTGTGCTGGGCCCCGAGTCGGTAGCAGCTCTTTTTCTCCACGAGGCGTTGCGTTTCAATCCGGAACTTGCAGATTCACCGAAGGTGAAGAGGTTCTCTGCGGAGATTACCGACATGGCATGGGGACTCAATAAAATAGCCGCTATCAAGCCTAAGGAGACCAAACTGGAGGCTGACAACTACAAGCATCTTATTCTATCATACTCGAAAGATCCACGGGTAACCCTTATCAAACTGGCAGACAGGCTGGAGGTGATGCGAAACATAGATCTCCTTCCCAAATCATCACAGGAGAGGAAGGTCATGGAGACCATGTTCCTCTATATCCCGATAGCACACCAGCTTGGACTCTACAACATCAAGCAGGAACTGGAGAATATCTTCTTCAAATTCACCGAACCTGAAAAGTACAGGGAGATTACTAATAAACTTGCAGCGACAGAGGCTGACCGCCGCAAGATGATTACTTCGTTTATTGAACCGCTCAAATCAAGAATTGCTGCTGAAGGAATTAAGGCAGTCATCAAACAGAGGACAAAGAGCGCATACTCGATTTGGAAGAAGATGCAGAAGCAGGGAGTCACATTCGAAGGGGTTAAGGATCTCCTGGCAATCCGCATAATTATTGATGCGCCAGATGACATCTGGGCGGAACATGACTTGTGCTGGAAGGTATATTCTATTGTTACAGAAGAGTACAAACCTGATGTAAACCGTCTTAGGGACTGGATTACTGTTCCGAAGGAGAACGGATATGAGTCACTGCATACCACAGTGTCGGATAGCTCGGACCACTTCGTCGAGGTGCAGATAAGGACTGAGAGAATGGATAGGGTGGCTGAAAAGGGAAATGCGAGCCACTGGTCCTATAAGGGAATAAAGGAGAAGGGAGAGGTGATGAACTGGCTTTCAGGTGTAAGGAATATTTTGGAAAACGGTTCTACCACATCATATAACAGTTTCGCTGGAACGCTCTCGGATGAGGTCTTTGTCTTTACTCCTGACGGCACATTGAGAAGATTCCCAAAGGGGGCCACAATACTAGATTTTGCTTTTGGAATTCATACCAATCTGGGACTCAGGTGCTCAGGTGCGCTGGTGGATGGAAAGCCGGCATCTATTAAGCAGTTGCTCAGAACTGGTGAGGTCATTGAAATCAAATCTTCCAAAAATCAAAAACCCTCTGCGGACTGGCTGAATTTCGTAGTGACGAGCAAGGCTCGCAATAAGATCCGCTTGAAATTGCGCGAGGAGCAGCTTAAGGTGGCTGCCCAGGGACGCGAGATGCTTGAAAGGAGGCTCAAGAATTGGAAGCTGACTCTGGAGGATGAAGATATACAAATACTGAGCAAAAAATATAAACTGAAGAATATCAGTGATTTCTTTGTCGCCATTGAAGATGGTACTATTGATGTGATGGAGGTCAAGGCATTCCTCGCATCAAAGGATGAAAACAATGATGCCATAAAGACGGATGCTTGTGCATCCGCACAGCAGAGCGGAAACTCTTCAGGAGCCAGGTCAGGGGATGACTATATTGTAATTGATGGAAAACTGGGCAGTGTAAGTTATCAGATGGCAAAGTGTTGTAACCCCATTTTCGGGGACGAGGTATTTGGTTTCGTCTCAGTCAAGAATGGAATCAGGATTCACAGGATGAGCTGTCCCAATGCACGCAGACTTATAGAGGAATACCCTTACCGTATCCAAAAAGTCAAGTGGAGGGAAGATGCAAAGGAGGGAAGTTTCCAGACAGGTATCAAGGTTACGGCGTACGACAGTTCGGCCTTTCCAGCCCTTACCGAATGTGTTGCCAAGTTCGGTGGTTCTGTCCGATCCAGCTCTGTCGAGGCTCTTACCGGAAGGAATGCAGGAATGTTCAATATCCTCATTCAGGTATTCGTAGCCGGTAACAGTGTCCTGGACAAGATTCTTTCACAGATGAAGAAGGTCAGGGGCGTGGTTACTGTAAGGAGAACTGTAAATAGATAATAAGTTCAGATTCTATGGAAAATGGCTTCATACATATAAAGAATGCTCGTGTGAATAACCTCAAGGGGGTGGATATCGACATACCGAGGAACAAGTTCGTGGTGATTACCGGGATTTCTGGCTCAGGAAAGTCATCGCTTGCCTTTGATACTCTTTTTGCCGAGGGGCAGAGGCGATTTGCACAGAGTCTCTCCTCCTTTGCAAGGCAGTTTCTGGGCAGGATGACAAAGCCTGATGTGGAGAGTATCACGGGTATTCCTCCAGCCATTGCCGTAGAACAAAAGGTATCCACAAGGAATCCAAGGTCGACAGTGGGCTCGGTAACTCAGATTTACGATTATCTGAGACTGCTCTTCGCCAAGGCAGGCAAGACCTATTCGCCTCTATCGGGCAAGCAGGTCAAGTGTGACAATCCCGAAAGTGTCATTGCCGAAAGCATCAGGTATGCTTCATCTGAAGAGTTTGCCGGTGATGTTATGGTCATTCTCAGTGATATCGGATGGCAAAAATGTGAATCAAAAGTGGAACTTCTTCTCAAGCTCAAGGAGGAGGGCTTTTCGCGCCTGGCCATGGTCACCCCTGATGGCCGCATGAGTGTGCTTCGCATCGACAGGGTCATGCAGGGGCTTGACACTTATGCAGATAGTGATATTTTGCTTCTTATTGACCGTTATTCATCCGGAGAATTTGCTCAAAATGATACTGCTACACTATCATCAGCCCGAGACTCTCTCACCACGGCATTCGACAAGGGAAGAGGTTATGTCAGAATACTCTTTGTCAATGACAATATGGAGGTTAAAAGGGATGACAGATACTCATCATTCTTCGAGGCCGACGGATT
The DNA here is from genome assembly GCA_029010575.1 of Bacteroidales bacterium. Lineage (GTDB taxonomy): Bacteria > Bacteroidota > Bacteroidia > Bacteroidales > UBA932 > Coprenecus. Next base: position 14,878 of record JAQXKS010000040.1, read on the forward strand.
ATTCTTCGAAGAACCACAGGAGTGGCTATTCAATTACAACAGCCCTTTGGGTGCTTGTCCGGTCTGTGGCGGTTTCGGTAAGACCGAGGGCATAGACGAATCTCTGGTAATTCCCAATCAGGCTCTCTCAGTCTATCAGGATGCCATAGCATGCTGGAAAGGGGAGGTGATGAAACACTTCAAGGAGGAGGTTATATTGAATGCAGAATATTTCGATTTTCCTATACACACCCCATATAAAGAGCTGACCGACGAGCAGAAAAGTGAACTTTGGCAAGGAAATTCGTATATAACAGGCATTATCCCCTTTTTCAAGGAACTGGAGAAGAAAAGGTACAAGATCCAGAACAGATATATGATTTCCCGCTACACAGGACGTGCTCACTGTTTTGAATGTAACGGAAGCAGATTGAGGAAGGAATCCCTCTATGTCAAGGTGGGCGGCAAGAATATAGATGAGCTTATGTCAATGAGTATCAAGGAACTTATCTCTTTTTTCGATACTCTCAAGCTCTCGGCTCACGAGGAGCAAATCTGCAGAAGGTGTCTCGGTGAGATCAGGCAGAGACTTTCCTACATAGACAATGTAGGCCTTTCGTACCTTACACTCAAGAGGGCATCAAATACACTCAGTGGAGGTGAAAGCCAGAGAATTAACCTTGTCAATTCATTGGGCAATTCGCTCACCGGATCTATGTATATTCTCGATGAGCCAAGTATCGGACTTCACGACAGAGATACCAAGCGGCTTATAGGTGTGATAAAGAGTCTGCGGGATCTGGGCAACAGTGTCATTGTCGTAGAGCACGATGAAGAGATTATCAGATCTGCCGACTATCTGGTGGATATCGGACCTCTGGCCGGGAGCCATGGCGGAGAGGTGGTCTATTGCGGTGCGACTCCAGCTGAGGATATTTCCGACACAGAGAGGAACCGTCTGCTGGAAGAGTATCCCAAATCACTGACTCTTAAGTATTTGCTTGGTGAAAAGCAGCTTCTTACCCCTGCTTCCAAAAGAGTGTGGAGGGATTATATTGAAATCAAAGAGGCATGTGAAAACAACCTCAAGCACATAGATGTGAAGTTCCCGCTTAATGTTCTCACTGTGGTAACAGGTGTGAGCGGCTCTGGAAAATCTACCCTCGTAGGAGATATCCTCTATCCTGCCCTGAACAGGCACTTCAAGCAGACAGGGCCCAATCCGGGATCCTATATGGCCATGACAGGTGCACTTTCCAAGATTTCCGGAGTCGAATTTGTGGACCAGAATCCCATAGGAAAGAGCTCCAGGTCAAACCCCGTCACATATATCAAGGCTTATGATGAAATACGCAAACTCTTCTCGGAACAGCCTTACGCAAAGATGAACGGTTTTGGACACTCCCATTTCTCCTTCAACATCGACGGTGGAAGGTGTCCGGAGTGTCTGGGAGAGGGTGTCATAAAGATATCCATGCAGTTCATGGCGGATATCACGATGACCTGCGAGTCATGTGGAGGGAAGCGTTTCAAGCCTGAAATACTTCAAGTCAGGTACAGAGATAAGTCAATTTCTGATGTACTGGATATGAGTGTGGACCAGGCAATCGAGTTCTTCTCTTCACAGGGGGAGCCATCCGCACTGAGAATTGCAGCCAAGCTCAAGCCTCTGCATGATGTGGGATTGGGTTATGTCGCTTTGGGACAGAATAGCTCTACCCTCAGCGGTGGAGAGAGCCAACGAGTCAAGCTTGCATATTTCCTTGGCAAGGAATATGACTGCAAACGTACCTCCTCACCTACACTGTTTATCTTTGATGAACCTACCACGGGACTTCATTTCGAGGATATCTCCAAGTTGCTCCAATCCTTTGACTCCCTGATAGCCAAAGGACATTCGATAATTGTTGTTGAACATAACCGCTATGTAATCAGGGCAGCAGACCATATCATCGAACTGGGACCTGAAGGAGGAGATGAAGGAGGGTATCTGTTATGAAAAGGCTTTTCTTTATAGTAGCCATCCTCATGTGCACATTGACACCGGTACGGTCACAGTATGATACGAACCGTTTTATGAATCTTGGAAGGCAGGCTCTGATAGACGGCAAGTATGCTACCGCTATCGACAATTTCAATATCCTTCTTAGACTCAATACCAGACAATATAATGCATATTTCTTCAGAGGTATCGCAAAATATAATTTGGGTGACTACACAGGTGCTGAAAGGGATTTCGATCGGGCGCTCCTGATAAATCCGATCTATACTCCTGCATACCATTACAGAGCCATAGCAAGAAGCATGTCCGGCAAGTATGAAAGTGCTCTTTCTGACCTGGAGAGAGCTGTCGAACTCAGACCAGACTACTACGGACTATACTTCAGTAGAGGTGTCACCTATCTTCTTTCACAGCAATTTGACAAGGCGATTGAAGATTTCAACATGTTCATAAAATGTGAACCCAAGGAGGTCGATGCGTATCTGAACAGAGGCGCATCATATCTATATTCCGGAGATACTCTTGCCTCTTTGAAGGATTATGACAAGGCAATAACGCTCAATAGCTTTGAGCCTGAGGGGTATATCAGAAGAAGCAGGGTCTATTCGCTGATGAAGAGATACGATGAGGCCCTTTCCGATCTGGACCGTGCAGTGGAACTCGACAGCACCAACTCTTTTGCATATTTCAACAGATCTATAATCCGTTTCGAGACAAAGGATATTGAAGGGGCAATGGCTGATATAGGCAAGGTGATTGATGCAGATCCGAAAAATGCCCTTGCACTATATAACAGAGCCATTATGTGCAGTCAGACAGGTGATTGGAACAGAGCTCTCTCTGACTATGATGCAGTCATCTCCATTAACCCTGGCAATGTACTTGCTTACTATAACAGGGCTATGCTTCTTACCCGAATGGAGCGTTACGAAGAGGCAGTGGAAGACCTATCACAGGCAATTGATCTCTATCCAGATTTTGCCAAGGCATACCTGGACAGGTCATATCTTTACGGTAATTTAGGGAAAGAGAAAGAGGCCTATACTGACTATCAGACTGCCAAAAACAAAATAGAAAAATACCGTTCGATAAATGAAAATGGTTCGTTCGAATCTGCAATGGCAGATACATCAGGAAGGTTCGAATCACTGCTTGCTTTAGACTCTGACTTTGCCAAGAGGGATTTCAACGAAAATCTGCTGCAGAACAGGGATGTAGAGATAGCATCTATACCATTCTTCACAGTCAATGCTGCAGGGGAGAACCTTGCGGATAGCGACAGACTTCCCGAAAACCTTGCCGGAAGGTTCTCAAGTGCGCTCCTGTCTGACTTTCTGGCAGCCGTACCTGCACAGGTCACCTATAGTTATAACAGGGAGGGTACGATTACCGATAACTCCGGCGTGAAAAAAATGCTTGAAAAATCGCTTGCAGAAGAGGAACTCTGTGCTCAGGAGAAATCCAAAACCCATTTTGCCATAGCGGTACTTGAATCGGAGTCAAGGCAGTTCAACAAGGCTCTTGAGAGTTATGACATGGCCCTTGCCCAGAGTACCTCTGCAACTGATTCTGCATTCATTCTTATGAATAGAGGGGCATTGAAGGCTGGAATTATCGATTTCATCTCTTCAATCGAGTCCAATGTTAGAACCCTCTCGCTGGACAATGCAGGAACTGCAAGAGCCAGAGTCAGGGATAATGTCGTGAGTGAATATGACTATTCCGATGCGATCGCGGATATGAAAAAAGCAGTGGAGCTTCTGCCACAGATGCCCTATTTTCATTACAATATCGCCAACCTTCTGTGCAAAAACAAAGATCTGCCCGCAGCAGTGGCTGAATATACAGAAGCTCTGCGACTCTATCCGGAGTTCCAAGAGGCATATTATAATCGCGCCCTCATACATATTTACATACAAGAGCGCGAAAAAGGTTGCATAGACTTGAGCAAGGCAGGTGAGCTTGGAATCAAGGATGCCTACAGCGTGATAAAGAAGTACTGCTCTACGAACAGGTAACTTAGCATGCTCCTGATAGCTTGTCAAGTGCGAGTTTTACAAGGTCTTTCATCAGGGGCTTGTAGTCAGGATTTGCCTGTTTAGCATATCTGTGGGCGATAATCAGACAGATGGTCGCACCATCGTGGCCCAGATGTGCTGCCATGGCAGCCAATGCGGATCCCTCCATTTCGAAATTGGTGATCTTCCTGCCCTTGAATTCAAACTTTTCGAGCTCTTCCATAAGGTCAGGATTTACCAATGGGAGTCTTACCACTCTGCATTGTGGACCGTAAAATCCACCTGCAGCGATAGTCATGCCGGGTATGGTGGAACCCCTGAAGAGTTCTGTAAGCCTTTCTGAAGCCTTCACGAAGTAGGGAATGGGAAGGTACTTGTTCCATGTAACCTGCTTGAGGAATGACTTTTCGAAATCCTCAAGTACAATATTCTCCCTGCCGCCGTACCAGTTAATGAGTCCGTCGAATCCGACGGATATTTCTGAGAAGAGGTAGCCTCCAAGCGGAATATCGGGCTGAATTGCTCCGGATGAACCGATTCTGAGGATGGTAAGCCTCCTATGCTCGCTCTTTACCTCTCTGGTTTGGAAATCTATATTTGCGAGGGCGTCAAGTTCTGTCATGACTATGTCGAGGTTATCGCAGCCGATACCTGTGGAGAGAACCGTGAAACGGGTACCGTTATAGATACCGGTCGCACTTCTGAACTCTCTGGATGAGCTTTCATTCTCAATGCTCGTAAAGAATGACTTCACAAGGTCTACTCTGCCCGGGTCTCCTACCAGAATAACATTGTCAGCCAGATCTTCAGGTCTGAGATGCAGATGGAATATGGTTCCATCACTGTTGATAATTAATTCAGAGTCTCCTATACGTGCCATAATTTTTCTCATTTTATTGGTAATATTCCTCAAAGATAGATAAATTTGCACAAAAATAGATACTATGATACAACGTATTCAGACTTTATTCCTGCTTGCAGCGACAGGATTGCTTGTCGCCATGTTTTTTATTCCTATGTGTTATGTGGATTCTGAAGGGAGCAAAATATTTTACCACGAATATATGCCGCTGTTTTCCCTGCTGATGGTATCGGCAATCCTTTCGATTATCAATATATTTTCATATAAGAACAGACTTCGTCAGATCCGCACATGTAACCTCAACTCCATAATACTGTTGGGTTTCCAAATTTACATAGCGGTGCTGATCTTCACCCGTACGGAAATGAGATTCTCAATTACCGCTGTTTTTCCAGCAGTTGCGGCTATTCTGACATTCATCGGCATGAGATATGTGGCAAGGGACGAAGCCATGGTGAGGGCCTCATCGAGTCTAAGGGATTATAATCGCAAAAAGAGAAAATGAACCTTCCTCTGTTTCTTGCCCGTAAGATGAAAGGTGGCGGAGTCAGTTCCGCAAGCAATACTATTGCGCTCATATCAGTAGCAGTCAGCATATTCGCAATGGTATTGGCTATTTCACTCTCCGAGGGTTTCAAGAAAGAGATTGCCAAGCGCTCAGTGGGATTTAATGGAGAGATTCTCCTGATTCCCCCGGGACAGGGCTTTTCGAATGACAGGTATCCCATTGAGGCGAACCTTTCGTATATTGATGAGATCTCTTCTCTGGAGTCGGTCTCTTCGGTAGAAGCTGTGGCATATAAGCCGGGCATGATAAAGAATGATGACAGGCTGCGAGGCGCCTTCTTCAAGGGGGTGGACTCCCTCTATGATTTGTCATTCTTTGAAGAGTCGCTTTCTCAGGGCAGGATGCCCGATTTTTCCGGCAAGAGACCTTCCAATGAAATTCTGATTTCAGAGAGGATGGCTGCACTTATGGGGTATAAGGTCGGAGACAAGGTTACCGCCTACTTTATAGGGGATGATGTCAAGGCAAGGCGTTTTGTCATATCTGGTCTTTTCGATATCCGTTTCGAGGATCTGGACGAACAGTTCGTGCTGGCTGATATCCGTCATATACGGCGTCTTAACGGATGGTCTGAGAACGGCTCATCATCCATTGAAGTGAAACTCTCCGGAGGAAAAAGGGATGAAGTGGCAAGCAGAATCGGGGAGATTGTTATGGAGAGGGACATAACGATGCAGGATTCCTCTGTGGCGGTATGTACAGTTGATGAACTTTTTCCGGCCCTTTTTGACTGGCTCTCCCTGCTGGATCTCAATGTATTGGTAGTGATAGTCCTGATGATTATCGTAGCTGGAGTAAACATGATAACCGGTCTACTGATTATTCTTTTCGAAAAGACCTCTATGATAGGGCTGCTCAAGTCGCTGGGAATGAAGAATATGGATGTCTGCCGTCTCTTCCTGTACCGTGGTGCACAGATAGTACTCAAGGGAATGGTGTGGGGAAATTGCATAGCAGCCTCAGTGCTTCTGATACAGAAGTATACGCACATATTCAAGCTCGATCCCATGAACTACTATGTGGATTATATACCTGTTGATTTTAATTTGGCAAATATTGCCGTTATCAATGTCGGAGCATTCCTGCTGATATCTGCAGTTATGGTGATACCATCCCTTGTAATATCAACTATTTCACCAGACAAGAGTCTCAGAGTCGAATAGACTGTTCCCTATGACAAAGGCTGACCTGGATATCAGGGTAGTTCTCCTTTATCCATTCATATACCCTTTGGGCGCAGAACACTGACCTGTGCTGTCCTCCTGTGCAACCGAATGCGATGGAAAGATCTGTAAATCCCCTTTCAATGTATCTGTCGATGTGTCTTCCGGTGAGGCTTTTCACCTGTTCAAGGAACTTCATGGCGAGTTCACTCTTTTCAAGGTATTCTATTACCGGTGCGTCAAGCCCGGTAAGGCTTTTGTACTGAGGCTCTCTGCCAGGGTTCGGGATTCCGCGGCAGTCAAATACATATCCGCCACCATTCCCAGTATCATCGAGAGGAATGCCTTTTCTGTATGAGAAACTGCAAACTCTCACTCCTAAGGAGCCCTTCTGATGTTCCGGGAAAAGTATGTACTTTTCCTGATAGGCCCCAGGCAGTGCTTCCAGAAGAGTACGGAGATAGGGAAACTCGTTCATTATATCCATTCTGGTGATATCTTTTATATTTTCCAGAGCCGGCCCGATACTGAGGATGAAGTGGCTCTTCCTCTCGATGAGTCCTCTGAAGCCGTATGCCCCCAGTGTCTGCAATGTGCGGAACAAGACAAACAAATTTACGGATTCTTCAAATGCCGTGCGGTCTATCTTCCTGAATTCAGAGAGCGAGTCGATGTAGGTACCCAAAAGATCTTTTCTCAATTCGGAAGAGAAACCGGCCCTTGCCTGCCAAAGGAAAGAGACGATATCGTATTGGAGAGGCCCCCTTCTTCCACCTTGATAATCAATAAAGTAAGGGTTACCATTGTAAATCATTATGTTTCTGGACTGGAAATCCCTGTACATGAAGGTATTGCTGTTATATGCAAGAAGTTTACCGACCAATTTGTCGAATTCATCCTCCAGATGGCATTCGTCAAAGTCTGCAAGTACGAGCTTTAGGAAGGAGTATTTGAAATAGTTCAGGTCGAACATGATGGATCTTCTGTCAAAATAGCTCACAGGATAACACCAGTGGTCAAAGTCGAGTCCTTTTGAACCTATACATTGGATAGCGGCCAGATTCCTAACGCATCTTTCGAGAAGTGCTAAATCACACTTTCCTGAATCTATGAGAGAAAAGAGGGTGGTATCTCCCAGATCCTGTTGAAGATAATGGAGCTCACTATTATCAATGGCATAAATCTCAGGAACTGAAAAACCAGCCTTGAGGAAATGCTCTGTCATCCTGATGAAGGCTCTGTTCTCATGAATAACTGTGCCAATGACACCAATGGCACTGCTCTTGTCTTCCTTGCAGATAAGTCTATAATATTTTCTGTTGCTTCCTGATATTGGAAGCGGTATAATTTCCGGACATTTGTCCGTACCAAAATGCTGTGCAGCGAGTTCCTTTAATATTTCCATAGCGCGAAGATATACCAAAAAAAGAGCCGGCGCAAACTTTCGTCGGCCGGCTCTTTCTGTTGTAACAAAGTTTATCTAACTATTAAAGAAAGGTCTGATTTAATTGATTTTGCTGAGAATTTGTAATTCTTGTTCCACAGGCCTTTGTAATTGACAGACTGTGCAGAGCTTGAGGTGAATGTTGCATTTCCTGCAGGGAGGAATGATTCACCCACTTCTGTATCATAGTAAACAGACACGCTGTTACCGTTGATGCCATATATACCGAAGTTGATAACCTTAAATGAGTTTCCTCCCTGAACTGTTCCTTCTGCAGGAGTTGCAACACCGGTTTCCTTATTCAATGTATATGCAGGCATATAGTCTTTCATCATTGTGTACTGTCCGTTTGTGCTTACAAAACATGCCCATGTTGGAAGGTAACCGCTGGGGTCATCCATTACAGTCACACCTGACATGAGGTTAAGATTTCCATCTTCAACCACACCTACTGCAGGAAGTGCAAAACCATCTTCGTCAATGTGTGAAAGACCGAATACGCAAACCTGTTCGGGAGCCATGTTGTAGTCTTCTACATAGATTTCACAATAGTAAGGAGTGTCGAGCACTTCATACTTGAGAGACTGTCCGTCAGAGAACCATCTGAGAGTCTTTTCGAATGTTACAGAGTAGTAGCCAAACCATGACTGAGCTTCCGGAGTAGGTCCTTCGTATGCGTCTGTAGTAGCTCTTGCAGAGAATATTTCGCTGTCTACCTTACCAGCCACATCGACTCCTGCGAGATAAACTACATACTCGGTAGAGGGAGCGAGTCCTGTTGCAGGTTCGTATTCCTTGCTTCCTTTCTGGCAGCACTGCTGTACGCCGCCATAATATCTGATGATGTATTCAATCTCTTCGATCATCTGTTTGTCAGTGTACTTATCGAAGTATTCTGCAGGGTAGATTGACATGTAATAGTAGTGGTTTTCGTCAGATACTGTCACTGTAGGAGCCATAGTAGAGGATGTAACAGCTGTGATTTCTATAGTGGCATCGAAAGGAATCTTCTTGGATTCGATGGTGTAGTGACCATATTCGGAGTCCTTGTAGAGATTGTCTCCATTTACGGCTTTAACCATAAGAGTGTGTGACACATCTGTCTTGATTTCAAGTTTAAGAGTGTTTTCAGATACGTTTCCTGTGAACTGTTCAATTGTACCTGCATCAACCGCATATTCGTATGAGGTGGCATTTTCAACTGCATCCCACGAAATGGTGATACTGTTGGATGTAAAATCGACAACCTTAAATCCAGAAGGAGTAGAGAGTTTGTCGCTTTTTGATGTTTTCTGACATGATGACAATGCACCCAAAAGAGCAATTGCACCCATCAATGTAATAAGTACTTTCTTCATAAATAGATTCTTTTGATTTTAAGGTTGCAAATATACTTTTTTATACGAATAAATAAAAAAAAAGAGAGGTCTGTGACTACAGACCTCCTGTTTTTCTTGGTTTATCAGAGTTCAGGACTTAAAATTCAAGGCATTTGATACCTCTCACGGGCAGAAGATGACTCATTTTTATCTTATCGCCCATACGTATGAAAGTTTTTTCAGGGTCTTCAGTAGAAGGCTCGTCTCCGCTCTTTGTGTATGTTATCTTTCCAGCGGGATGGAATGATTCAGGTTTTGATTCTGTCAGTTCATAGAATGCTACCTCTCCCTGTGCAGGGTTGCATGCCAGGATTGCAAATGATTCTACGGTGAATTTTGATTTGTCTGTCAACTCTCCGGTGTAAGGAGTTCCTTCGCCGTCCTTGAGGCTGTATGCGGGATACTCTCCTGAAACGAATGAGTAGGATTTAGAGTCATCTCCGATGGTGCAGAAACTCATCCATGTAGGGATATAACCCTCCTGAGCGGTTCCTATTTCGACACCTGTCATCGGGAGAAGTTCTCCGTTCTCTCCAATTACTCCGATTGCGGGAAGTGGCTTTTCAGAGAGTTCATCGATATTCGAGAGACCGTAGATGAGAACTGCTTCTTGACCTTCGTAAGGCTGGATCTCGACTTTCCTTGTCGAAGCAGAGTCGATAACTTCGTACTTGATTTCCTTATTATCAATGTACCATTTTACCATCTTCTCGTATTTGAATTCGTATGTTCCCAACCATGCCTTCACAGCATCAGAGGGGCCTTCCCACTTGGGAGTTGTGAACTCTTCCTTAATGATACCGCTGATGGGCTCTTTGCTCGCGTTGAATCCGACTACTGTCACCACATATTTGGTAGAGTGCTCAAGTCCTGTAACGGGAACCTCTTTTTCTCCGCTCTGGAGCTCAATCTGCCCTTCTGCAACACCCTCTTTAATCTTTGCAAGGATGTCATTTTCAGACATAGATGCGAAAACTTCAGAGTCAATGTAGTTCACGGAGTAGGTATCTTCTGATGCAGGGGTAACTGTTATGAGGGCGGAGTTGGAGGTAATATTATCAACCTTGATGGTAGCTGTAAAGTCACCTTCTGGGCCGCCCTGTGCGGGGATTGTAAATACAGCATTGTCGGAGTCGGTCTTTCCTTCTGCTGTCGCCTTGATAGAGAAGAGGTGTTCCACCTTGGTGTCGAGTTTGATGGTTGCCTCATTGGTAGTACTTTCACCCTTGATTTCGTTTGTATCCTTGGGATCAACGATGTAGAGGTACTTCTGTGCACCTGCCACTGCGTCCCATGTAAGGACAACTGATTCAGGGGTGATCTCCTTCACCTTGATGTTCTGAGGAGTTGACAATTTGTCTGCGGGCGGTACCTCCTTGTTTTTCTTACAAGAGGAGATTCCGATAGTGAGAGCCAGTATGCTCATCACTGAAACTAATGCTTTTTTCATAAAATTAATTTAACAAAATTTTTCAAACATAAGAAGCATTATTCAAAGATTTTGCCAAACTAATTAAATTACAGTATTTTCTATTTTAGAATTCGTATAAGAATATACATAAACAACAATGAAATCTGATTTTAACTTATTAAGAGTTAAATAAATATATAGTTATATAGTTCCATCGAAAATAATTTACGATTGGATATAAAAAAAGAGGGTAACCCAATTGCGAAAGCAGAGGGTTACCCTCAAAATATAGAAACACAAAAATTACTTTTCTATAGCTTTGATTCCTGAAAGATTCTTGATGTTGAGGGGTTTGAAGTTTTCGCCCATCTGGAAGAATTCTCTGGTTCTGTAAGCTGCAGGAGCATCGTTCTTCTTGGTGTAGGTGAATTTTCCTGCGGGATGGAATACTTCAGTAACGCTTTCATCTGAGAAATCGTAGAATGAAATCTGATCACCGTATGCATAGATTGCGAATGAAGTTACAGTGAAAGTGCTCTGGTCGCTGAGTGTTCCGGTATAAGGTGTACCTTCACCATTAGCCATTGAGTATGCACCATATTCTCCTGTTACGAAGTAGTAATCGTTATGTCCATCGCAGTAGCAATATGCAAGCCAAGTAGGAGCATATCCTTCCTGAGCGTCAGCTACCTGAACTCCGGTTAAAGGAAGAAGTTCGTTGTTTTCACCAAGAACTGCAATAGCTGGAAGTGATTCTCCGAAAAGTTCATCAAGGTTAGAAATACCGTAGATGAGAGCTGCATCCTGACCTTCGAAAGCTACGATTTCTACCTCTCTGGTTACAGGGGTATCCAGAATTTCGCTTTCAACATATTTCTCTCCGATATACCATCTGAGGGTCTTTTCGAATGTGAAGGTGTATGAACCAAGCCATTCCTTGATTTCATCTGAGGGACCTGCCCAAGCTTCAGTGGTGAAACCTTCTTTGAGGAGGTCGCTGATAGCTTCTTTGTTGCTGTCAAAACCTACAACCAATGCATAGTATTTGGTTGAGTGTGCAAGGCCGGCAATTTCAATAGACTGTTCACCCTGATAAAGCTGCCACTGTCCTGCTGTTACATTAGATACGATAGTGCTGAGGATATCTTCTTCAGAGATCTGGTTGTAAGTCTCATCATCGATATAAACACATGCATAACTGTCATCGCTATCGGGGGTTACTGTTACCACTGCTGAGCTGCTGGTGATGTCGCTAACCTTGATAGTAGCTGTGAATGAACCTTTCTGTGCAGGGATGGTGAACTGAGCGAAGTCAGAATCTGTCTTGCCGGCAGCGGTAGCCTTTACAGCGAATGTGTGGGCAACGTTGGTAGCAACACTGATGGTAGCTTCATTGGTGGTAGCTTCGCCTTTGAATTCGCCGGCTTCAGCTGCATCAACGATGTAAGCATAGCGTTCAGCACCGCTTACAGCATCCCATGTGAGGGTAACTGATTCAGGAGTAATATCCTTTACTGAGATGTTCTTGGGAGTAGCAAGCTTGTCTCCCTGAGGTTTGTCTTCTTCTTTCTTGTTACAAGAAGAAACTACGGTTGTGAGGGCGAGAGCTCCCACGATTGCAAAAATTACTTTTTTCATAAAATAAATAGTTAAAACGATGTTCGGATTGCAAATTTATTCAAAAATTTTGCCAAAGATACTATCTTTCTCTATAATTCAAAAAAAACAATTACCTTTGAAACTCAATTTTTGAATGTATGGCAGACGAAAAGATTATTTTTTCAATGAATGGTGTCGGTAAGACTCTACCGCACAACAACAAGATTATACTCAAGGATATCTACCTGTCGTTTTTTTACGGCGCGAAAATCGGTATCATAGGTCTTAACGGATCCGGAAAGTCCACTCTGATGAAGATTATCGCAGGGGTGGAAAAGTCGTACAAGGGGGAAGTGGTCTGGGCGCCAGGCTACTCTGTGGGTTACCTTGAACAGGAACCTCAGATGGATCCCGACAAGAGAGTCATTGATGTTGTCAGAGAGGGGGTCAAGGATGTGATGGATCTGCTCGCTGAATATGAGGAGGTAAATAATAAGTTCATGGAGCCCATGAGTGACGAAGAGATGAATGAACTTATAGTGCGCCAGGGTGAATTGACAGAAAAGATAGACCATTGTCAGGGATGGGAGATTGATTCCAAACTCGAGAGGGCCATGGATGCCCTGCAATGTCCCCCCTCAGATGCACTTGTTGCAAATCTGAGCGGAGGGGAACGCCGTCGTGTGGCACTTTGCCGCCTTCTGCTCCAGCAGCCCGATGTACTTCTGCTCGACGAACCGACCAACCATCTTGATACTGAAAGTATTCTTTGGCTCGAAGAACACCTTAGAAAATATAAGGGAACCGTCATTGCTGTCACCCATGACAGATATTTCCTTGACAATGTGGCAGGGTGGATCTTGGAACTTGACAGGGGAGAGGGTATTCCATGGAAAGGCAACTACTCTTCTTGGCTTGACCAGAAGAGCAAAAGGCTGGAGATGGAGGAGAAGCAGGAGAGCAAGCGCCGCAAGACTCTTGAGAGGGAGCTTGAGTGGGTAAGAATGGCTCCCAAGGCCCGTCAGGCCAAGTCGAAAGCCCGTCTTGGAGCGTACGAAAAGCTTGCCGGTGCAGATGCACGCGAGAAAGAGGCCGCTCTCGAGCTCTATATTCCCAATGGTCCAAGGCTCGGTAACAGAGTCATCGAGTTCAATAATGTATCCAAATCGTATGGAGATAAGCTTCTCTTTGAGAATCTTAACTTTGTCCTGCCTCCGGCAGGTATTGTAGGTGTGATTGGACCTAACGGTGCCGGTAAGACCACCCTTTTCAGACTCATAATGGGACTTGAAAAACCCGATACGGGAACCATTTCGGTAGGGGAGACGGTGAAACTTGCCTATGTCGACCAGCAGCATAAGAGCATCGATCCTGACAAGACAGTCTTTGAAACTATCTCGGATGGACTTGATTTCATAAAGCTGGGCAAGAGAGATGTTAATGCGCGTGCTTACGTCTCCCGTTTCAACTTTTCAGGAGCCGACCAGGAAAAGTTATGCGGCATTCTTTCTGGTGGTGAGAGAAATAGGTTGCATCTGGCGTTGACACTCAAGGATGAGGGCAACGTGCTACTTTTGGACGAACCTACCAATGATGTGGATGTAAATACCATACGCGCCCTGGAGGAGGGACTTGAAAACTTTGCAGGATGTGCTGTCGTAATCTCTCACGATAGATGGTTCCTCGACAGGATTGCAACTCATATTCTGGCTTTCGAAGGCGATTCGCAGGTCTATTTCTTTGAAGGAACTTACAGTGAGTACGAAGAGAACCGAAAGCGCCGTCTGGGTAATGAAGAGCCAAAGAGGTTCAAATACAAGAAACTGATGGAATAATATTAAAATAACGCAATATATATATAATGAATAGGAACGACTATCCTCTGGTGGAGAAGCTGGAGGAGCTCAAAAAGAAATATGCCACACTCTCTGACATGCTCTCTTCTTCAGAGGCGATGGCTGATATGAAGAAGTATATCCAGCTCAACCGCGAGTATAAGGAGCTTGAGCCTATAGTTGCGGCAGCGGATAAGTATATCAAAATTATTACTGATTTTGAAGCAGCGAAGGAAATCCTTTCTGTCGAGAAGGATGAGGATCTGAGGGAGCTTGCAAAGGAAGAGGTGGCTACTCTCGAATCCATGATTCCGCAGATGGAGGAGGAGATCAAGCTGCTCCTTATCCCCAAAGATCCACAGGATGAAAAGAATGCGATGGTGGAAATTCGCGGCGGTACAGGTGGTGACGAAGCTGCTATCTTTGCCGGAGACCTTTTCAGGATGTATGCCAAATTCTGCGAAAGGAAGGGATGGAAGCTTGAAATCAGCAGCCAGAGCGAGGGCGCTTCAGGTGGTTACAAGGAGATTATCTTCAAGGTCAGCGGACAGGGTGTTTATGGTATCCTCAAATACGAGAGCGGTGTTCATCGCGTGCAGCGCGTGCCGCAGACTGAAACTCAAGGACGTGTGCATACATCGGCATCTTCAGTGGTAGTACTTCCGGAGGCTGATGAATTTGACGTTGAACTGAACATGAATGATATTCGCAAGGATACATTCTGTTCTTCCGGTCCTGGCGGACAGTCTGTCAATACGACCTATTCGGCTATCCGTCTTACTCACATTCCTACCGGACTTGTGGTCCAGTGTCAGGATGAGAAGTCGCAGCTCAAGAACTTTGACAAGGCTCTTGCCGAATTAAGAACCCGTCTTTATAATCTGGAATATGAGAAATATCTCAACGAAATTTCCTCCAAGAGAAAGACTATGGTCTCTACCGGTGACCGTTCTGCAAAGATCAGGACCTACAATTATCCCCAGTCCCGTGTGACGGATCACCGCATTAACTACACGATGTATAATCTTCCGGTATTTATGGATGGTGACATTCAGGAGGTTCTCGACCAGCTTCAGATTGCTGAAAATGCTGAGCGTCTCAAAGCTGCTGCAGGTGAATAGTTATGTTGTATCTATAAAAGTCTTACAGTTATGAAGAAAATTTCAGTTTTGATGGCTCTGAGTCTTGCAATTTTTTGCGTATCGTCTTGTCTTACAGGTGGTAAGAAAGATGAACCTAAATTTGACGAGACTTTTCTCTACGGAAAATGGCAGTCAGGATCTCTTTTCTACTCTTATGCGTCGAACCATACGGGCAAGACATGGGATGAGGCTGATGACGTTACTGAGGATGAGGCTATGAGTTTTGAATGGAGTCTTGTAAATGCCGAATTTACCCATATCTATGTTACTGAGATCAGTGCATCCGGAACCAAGGCTTCAGTTCCCAAGGTCTATACTGTCACCACTCTTACACCGGACACCCTTGTCTATGAGGATGACTTCGGTAAGGTCTTCTCTTTCTCAAAGGTAAAATAATCGGGATGAAGGCTTATGAAGAAGTGGGTCAAGGTAACTCTTGCCATTGCCGGATCTCTCCTCATTATAGTGGTTCTGGCATTGGTCGTTGTATGTACTGTCATCTTCACTCCTGAATATATCACTCCGATAGTTAAGGGTCAGCTTGACAAGAATCTTCCCTTCAAGGTGGATTTTTCAAGGGCTGACCTTGTTTTTTTCAGGAGCTTTCCCAATTTTTCTGTTAGGATCAGTGATATTCGTGTAGGGGGAACTGATCTCCAGGATTGTTCAGTCGGACTCTCCGAGGTATTTGTCGATATAGATTTAATGGCGTTTCTCAGAAGGAATGAAATAGTTCTGGAGGAACTGAGTATTTCTGACGGCAAGGTGGATGTCGATGCCCTTCTTGCACTGAATAGTGAAGGAGAGGATGAGGTTAATGATGTGGATGAAGAGGTGGCGGAGGAATTGAAGAATGAAGTGGATGAAGAGAAAGAAGAGCTGGCAACAGATTCAGGAATTGGTGAACTGAAAGAGATGGTTCCATTTGATATAGTGGATATCAGGAAGGTCAAGGCTTCCAACCTCACTATATTGTACGGAGTGGATTCTTCAATGAGGGCTGAGCTTGAAGGTGTCTCTCTGGATCTTAAATTGAAGATGGAGGGGGAGGCTGTATGTGGTCTGATTGACTTTAAAAGCGAGTCGTCCCGAGTAGTTTTGGATAGCGTATTGTGGTATGAATCTCTTCCTGTTGCCATCAGGGTTCCCTTCAGGTTTGCTTTTGACTGTATGGAACTGGGGCTGGACATGGCATCTATTTCCGCGGGTGAGTGTACTCTTAATGTTGGTGGCTCTGTCAAGGTGGATAATGCTTTACGGTTTGATACAGATCTCTCTGTATATGTTTCAGATTGCAATACCGCAGACGTGCGGGGAATTTTGCCTCCTTCGCTGTTACCCCTTTTTGATCAGTATTCACCGGAGGGCCTTTTGAATATGACTTTTGGCCTGAAAGGAGTCATGGAGCAGGAGATGCTTCCCTCTGTTGCATGTGAACTCTCTTATGATGGTAATCTCTGGAAGTCAGAAC
Organism: Bacteroidales bacterium; assembly: GCA_029010575.1. Lineage (GTDB taxonomy): Bacteria > Bacteroidota > Bacteroidia > Bacteroidales > UBA932 > Coprenecus. Next base: position 31,751 of record JAQXKS010000040.1, read on the forward strand.
CGGTCTCTCTTACCATTAAAGCCGATTCGCCAGATCTTAATAAGATTAATTATGATCTTTCTTTGTCTGCAGATCTTTCTCTTGCCAAGTTTAGAGAGTTTCTACCTGATAATATTTCCATTTCCGAAAGAAGCAGAATGAGTTGTGATATCGCATCTTGCGGTTCGCTGGGCTCTTTGGAGCATTTTGATGCCGATGGCATCCGTGCCAAGGGAAGAGTCGCGCTCAGTGATTGCAAGGCTGTTTATTGTGATACTCTCTTTCTTGATACCAAGGCGCTCTCACTTGATTTTGATCTCAATGAGAGACTTGCTTTGTCTGTCAATTTTCCGGATCTGGATGTTACTATGGGCACAGGACTATATGCTGTTCTGACTGACGCGGAATTGGCTGTGGATATGGTTAATCCATTGTCCGAATCACCGGTCGACCTAAAGTGCAGGTTCTCTTTCGGTGGGGTGGATGCTCAGTATAACGATATCTCTGCCGCTGTTTACAGACCTGCCGGGGCCGTTGAATACATGGAACAGAGTTATGGATGTCCCACTATAAAGTGCAAATATAATTCCAGCGAACTCTATTTTACTCCGGATAGCTCTATGGTGGTCGAGACGGGCAATATCTCTATAGGACTCGTTTCGCGCAGGGATACGAGTGCAACATCCCTTCTCTCCGAGTGGAATCCGAAGGTGCAGGTGGATTTTAAGGATGGGGATTTCATTTTATCCCAGCAGGGCCAAAGGTTGCAGATTCCTGATATCCGCTTTACATATGATAATGACTCTCTCTATTTGGATGAGAGCAGAATAGTCATAGGCTGCTCTGATTTTGCGTTGAGAGGTTTGGTCACTTCGATTTCTGATTTTATGGATAAAAAGGGGCTTCTTACTGCCGACCTCTCCTTCCTTTCCGATAATGCTGATGTCGATGAGCTGCTTGAGCTTGTGAGCGGTTTTGGTACAAATGATGGAGCTGATGAGGGAATAGGCAACGAAGCAGGCAATGGAGAAAATGAAGTGGCAGCTCAGATGGCAAGCGAAGAGACGAGTGAGGGAGGTGGTGATGTCAAAGAGGATGATTCTGAACCCTTTATCGTGCCGATGGGTGTCGATGTAAATTTACATACTGATATCAAAAGGGCTCACGCTTTAGGTCAGGATATAGAGAATGTACGTGGAAATATTACTGTGAAGGATGGTGTCGCAGTGATCCGTCAGCTGGGTTTTACTGCGGATGCCGCCAGGATGCAGATGACAGCGATGTATAAGTCCCCTCGCAGAAACCACCTTTTCGTGGGTCTGGATTTTCATCTTATGGATATTCAAATAGATAAGCTGATAGATATGATTCCGGCAATTGATTCCGTCGTTCCGATGCTTAAATCTTTCTCAGGAGAGGCTGAGTTTCATCTGGCCCTTCAGACCAATCTGGATTCGAAGTACCGGCCAAAGAAGTCCACCATACTGGGCGCAGCCTCTATTGAAGGAAAAGACCTGGTAGTCCTCGATAGTGAAACTTTCGATACTATAGCCTCAATGCTTCTTTTCAGCAAAAAGACCGTCAATAAGATTGATTCGCTGGAGGTGGATGTCACAATATTCAGAGACGAAGTGGATATCTATCCTTTCCTTATAGGTATGGATAATTATCAGGTCATTCTCTCAGGTCGTCATAACCTGGATATGTCATTCAATTATCATATCGACTGCCTCTCACCCGTACGGCTCGGACTTGATGTCAAAGGCTCGTTGGATAATCTGAAGTTCGCTTTGACGCCTACAAAGTACAAGAACCTTTTCAAGCCTGAGCGCAGGAATGATATTCAGGAGAGGACTCTCAAACTTATGGAGATGATTAATTCATCCCTGAAGGAGACTGTTGTGGAACAGGAGAGACCGGAATAGATCAGTCTCTTCTGGAGAATCCAAGATAATAGATTAGGGTAGCGAGGGCACTGAGTGCAGAAACCAGATAGGTCCTTGCTGCCCATTTTAATGTTATGGAGGCACCGTTCACCTCGGATGCGGAGAGGGTGTTTGATCTCTCGAGCCAGCTCAATGCCCTGCTGGATGCATTGTATTCAACAGGAAGTGTCACTAAACTGAAGATGAAAATCATTGCGAACATTGCAATACCCAGCCAATAGAGTCCGGGAATTACATTGATCAGCAGTATTCCTGCAATGATTACCAGCTGGGACAGCATTGATGAGACCTGAACTACAGGAACCAGCGCCGACCTGAGTTTCAAAGGCGCGTATCCTTGCGCGTGCTGGATGGCGTGTCCGCATTCGTGTGCGGCAACTGCTGCAGCTGAAACACTGTTATGGTTGTAGACCGATTCGGAGAGATTCAGGGTCTTGTCTGCAGGATTGTAGTGGTCTGTGAGTCTTCCTCTGACGGAAACTACCCTGACATCACGTATGCCGTGATCCCTGAGCATCTTTTCCGCTATCTCTCTTCCGGTCATTCCTCCGGGTGAAAGCACTTTGGAGTATTTGTTGAACACTGCCTCTAGTTTTGCCTGAACTATAAATCCGGTAATTGCGATAATGATGATAAGAAGAATTTCCAAGCTCATAATAATTATTGTTTGTTTGCCACAGTCATGAAAAAACCGTACCATATATGGTGGTACGGCTGCGTATCTGACTATTTGTCAGCAAGAGCCTCATATGGGACTCGAACCCACGACCTGCTCATTACGAATGAGCTGCTCTACCAGCTGAGCTAACGAGGCTTGTTTGGAGTTGCAAAAATAGAAAAACAAAACGATTCGCGAAATATTTTACTATCTTTGTAACAGTATTTGTAACAATAAAAGGAAAACAAAAATAGTTATTATATGAATTTTATAGTTTCCAGTTCCGAGCTTCTGCGTGCCCTCTCATCAGGCCTAAAGGTCATTACAAAGACCACATCTCCCATCCTTGAAAACTTCCTTTTCAATCTGAAAGATAATAGACTTGAAATTACGGCTTCAGACTCTGAAACGATACTGAAGACCACCATTGATATCGAGAATGTAGGGGAAGAGGGTGCGGTAGCAGTTCCTGCCAAAATCTTGACAGACCTTCTGAAGGAGTTTCCCGATGTTCCTCTTGAATTTACTACACTTGAAGATGGTACTACCATAGAACTCAAGTGGGCAAACGGAGTGCAGAGCATCCCATTTTTTGATCCTGAGTATTACCCTGCAGATCCCAAAATGGGTCAGGAGTTTTCTACGGCTGTAATCAACTCCGAAGATCTGCTCAACGGTATAGGATATACCCTCTATGCCACTGCAGATGAGGTTCTACGTCCTGTAATGAACGGTATTCTTTTCGACCTGGCACCTGAAGGAACTTCGCTGGTGGCATCAGATTCACATAAACTGGTTTGCTATACACATTCAGGGATCAATGCAAAGGAGAAGAGTTCGTTTATTCTTCCTAAGAAACCTGCATCCATCCTCAAGGGGCTTCTCTCCAGAAGTGATGAGCCTGTGAATATCCGCTTTGACGGAAAGAATGCCCATTTTTCATTCCAGAATATCATCCTTATAGGAAGACTCGTGGAAGGAACATATCCCGCTTACAGAAGTGTGATTCCCAAGAATAATCCTAACAAGCTGATTCTCCACAGACAGGATCTTCTCAATGCTGCAAAGCGTGTCTCCATCTGTTCAAACCCTGCCACATCCAGTCTCAAGTTCACTATCTCGTACAATGAACTCAATATCTCTGCACAGGATCTGAACTCTTCGATATCGGCGAATGAGAATGTGCCATGTCAGTACGATGGTGATCCTTTGGAAATCGGCTTCAAGTCTCCTTTCCTTATAGATATATTGACAAACCTCCCTTACGATGATATCTGCTTTGAACTCGCGAACAATGCGCTTGCAACTCTCATTGTCAATGCTGCTCCCTCTCCAGATGACAAGGAGGATATCTGTACGCTGTTGATGCCTGTAAGAATTACATACTAAAAGTATAGACAATGGAACTGAATCTTAAGAACCCTCTGGTTTTTTTCGATATAGAAAGTACCGGACTGAATGTCGCTACAGACAGGATAGTCGAAATTTCAATGGTCAAAGTCAATATTGACGGTTCGTGCGAAGTGAAGACTCGCCGCCTCAATCCCACGATTCCCATCAGTGAGGAGGCATACAAAGTTCACGGAATCTCTAACGAAGATGTAGCTGATGAACCTACGTTTGCTCAGATAGCCAAATCCCTGGCCAAATGGCTGGAAGGATGTGACATTGCAGGCTATAACTCCACGAAATTCGATATTCCGCTTCTGAGTGAAGAGTTTCTAAGGGCCGGAGTCGATTTCGACTTCAGAAAGAGAAAAACCATAGATGTGCAGAACATTTTCCACAAGATGGAACAGCGTACACTCGTGGCAGCCTACAAGTTCTATTGCCAGAAAGATCTCAATAATGCCCACTCAGCTGAGGCTGATACCATGGCCACATACGAGGTTCTCAAGGCTCAGCTTGACAGATATCCGGAAGATCTTCAGAATGATGTCAAGTTCCTTGCAGATTTCTCAACCAGATCCAAATTTGCTGATTATGCAGGAAGGATCGTGTATGATGACAATGGGGTGGCCATTTTCAATTTCGGAAAGCATAAGGGACTTCCTGTCACTGAGGTGCTTCGTAAAGAACCAAGTTACTATGCGTGGATGATGAACGGTGATTTCACTCTCGATACCAAGAAGGTGCTCACTGAGATTAAACTTTCGATGAGGTGAATATAATAGTTGCGAAGAAGAGAGCCCCTCACTTTTACATGAGGGGTGATAATACCCTCATAAGAGCCCTGTCTGATTTTTATATTCCTGACTTTGTAAGTTCTGTAGAGGCAGTACCTGTGCTGTCATTCAGAGTAGACCGTCCGGGAAGAATGATATCCAAAGAATTTGCCGGGAGATATCTCGGCAAATTCGGTTTCGGGGTGTTGCTGAATTGTCGCTTTACAGATGAAATCGAGAACCGTGGTGATGCAGAATCACTTAGGAATATGCTTGATTATACATCTTTAATTCCAAATTACCTTTATGAGAAGGAAAAATATCTGAATCTTCTCTGTTTACAACAAGACGAACTGCTTATGAGTGTGAACGGTAAAGTCGTTTTCAGCACTCGGCAGCTGCCTCCCATGGAGAGTGTGGCAACCTTGTTCTGCAATATATCCAGCTTTGCATCAGTAAGAACAGGTGATATTTTTGCCGTGGAACTTTCAGACCCCGTTACTATAGAGAGGGAGCGCAGGCTCAAACTCTCTCAAGGTAGGCTTATACATACTGATGTGATTGTCAGATAGAATCCTCTTTAAGGATTGCCTCTATGGCACTGCATATGGCTGTGTATGCTGTTGAAAATGCAATCTGAAGGTTATAACCACCGGTATCTCCGTCCAAATCCATTACTTCGCCTGCAAAGTAGAGTCCTTTGATCTTTTTTGACTCCATGCTCTTGCGTGAAATATCCTTGAGCGAGACGCCTCCGTTGGTAATCACGCATCTTTCATATCCTACATATCCGTTTATTGCGAATGTCCATTCTTTCAAGGCTTCAGGGAGGTTTTCGTAGTTTAGGCGAGGATTGCTTGCAATGAATCCGTTAATGATGTTTGACGGCATCAGTGATGAGAGGTATTTTCTGATGGGGGTATTTCCGCGTTCCCTCTCAATTCGCGCTCTGAGCTGCTGTAGTGTAACTCCTGGTTTAAGATCTATTATCAGGGCTGTTTTCTGACCGTTGTCGATTGCCTTAACAGCGCGCCTGCTAACCCTGAATCCCAATGCGCCCTCGATTCCTCCATCGGTGAATGAGAGTTCACCCTCCTCTGTTATGACTCGGTCACCATCTACAACAAGCGTAAGGGCAACATTTTTTAAGGTGGCACCCATTAAAGATGTGTCGTAGGAGGCGGGCTTGAGAGCTGTGAGCGAAGCTCTGGTAGGAGTTATCTTGTGACCTGTATTCAAAGCAAACTTATACCCGTCACCCGTAGAGCCTGTTACGGGGTAGGAGAGACCTCCTGTCGCTATGATTACCTTCCTTGCGTAGAGGGTCTCACCAGTTCCCTCTTGGGATTCGGTGTGGATTTCAAAATTGGAGTCGCCGGGAGCCACTTTTGTGACTCTTTTTCCTTTTATTATGTCAATGTGTCGCGATGCTGCGGCTCTTGCCTGAAGTGTATCCCTGACATCGGAACTTTTTCCACTTTCAGGAAAATATCTTTCACCGCGTTCTTTTATTGTCTTAAGTCCCTCTTGTTCAAAGAATTTGATTACAGCCATATTGTCGAATGAGAAGAATGAATTCTTCAGAAACGATGAATCTGGATGGACATGACACAGAAAGTCTTCCCATACTCTGGCGTTGGTGATGTTGCATCTTCCCTTGCCGGTGAGAAGCAGTTTCCTTCCCAAAATATTATTGCGTTCAATCAGTGCTACGCTTGGAATGCGCTCTGAACCAGCTTTTTCCAATAATAAAGATGCCTGCGCTGCAGCCATTAGGCCAGCTGCTCCACCTCCTATTATTACGATGTCTTTATGTGTTGTCATTATCTGTTGAGGTTGTTGGTGTTGCAAATATAGTCAAAAGCTTACAGAGTGGTATATGGCATATATTTTGAGTCAAGGGGTAAACAAACAGAAAATAATTAAAGATATGAAAAGGAATATATTATTGATTGTACTGACTGTTTTAATCAACAGTGTAGTCGTGCTTGGCATTGTAAAACTGAGTTCTGGCTCGAAGGACCGTGAGTCCGATACTTATGTCTATTCTGATGAATCAGGGACTGTTCGTCCAGTTGTGCAGAATGTTACCATTTCTGGTGACAATCCTGATTTTGTATATGCTGCAGAAAATTCTGTAAACGCAGTTGTCTATGTAAAAGTGGTCAAGAGGGCTGAAAAACCACAGACTCCTCCCTCCATTTTTGACTATTTCTTCGGTTACGGGGATGGCGTTCCACGCGAGATGATTGGTACCGGTTCTGGTGTCATTATTACTGAAGATGGCTATGTGGTTACAAATAATCATGTCATAAGCGGAGCTACAGAGATTGATGTTACTGTAGCCGATCAGAAGACTTTTAGGGCGGAGCTGGTAGGAACTGACCCTGCAACCGATATTGCACTTCTGAAAATTGATGCCAAGGGGCTGCCAACAATCCCTATGGGTAACTCTGACAATCTTCGCCTGGGCGAGTGGGTGCTTGCTATCGGAAGTCCTTACGGTCTTACATCCACCATTACTGCGGGTATCGTCAGTGCAAAGGGGCGTACGATGCAGAACAATCAGAGGGAATTCAAAATTGAATCTTTCATACAGACAGATGCAGCCGTCAATCCTGGAAACAGTGGAGGAGCTTTGGTCAACGTTAAGGGAGAACTGGTAGGAATCAATACTGCAATTATTTCTCAGACAGGGGCATACTCCGGTTATTCATTTGCAGTGCCTGTTAATATCGTCTCAAGGGTAGTTGAGGACCTCAAGTCTTTTGGAAGTGTTAAGAGGGCAGTTCTGGGAATTACCATGACGAATAATTCTGAAGATTTAAAAGAACAAATGAAACTTTCTTCCTCCAAGGGCGTATATATTACCGAGGTTGCCAAGGGCGGTGCTGCATCTGCTGCCGGAGTCAAGGAAGGAGACATATTGGAATCAATTAATTCTGAGAAGGTTAAAAACTCTGCTTCGGTTCAGGAAATGGTTAACAGATACCGTCCCGGTGATGTTATTGAGTTGGGTATAATAAGGAAAGACAAGAGTTTGAAACTCAAAGCGACCCTTATAGCCAAAGAGACCCAGGAGATGAATGCCTATAATATTAACGGAACCGTTAATCTGTTAGGTGCTACGCTGGCTACAGCCCCTAAGGAGGAACTTAATAATCTCGATCTGAAGTATGGTGTAAAGATCATCAAACTCGAGAGAGGCAAGGTCAGAGATGCTGGCATCAAGGAGGGTTTCATCATTACCTATGTAAACAATAATCCTGTCACCTCACCTCAGGACGTAGCTGCCCAGGTTAAGAAGTCTCGCAGATCAATTCTGATTGAGGGTTTTTATCCTGACGGTCGTCTTTACTATTATGCTGTAGGATTATAATAACCAAAATTATTTTTGATGAGACAACTTAAAATTACAAAATCCATTACGAATCGTGAGAGTGCCTCGCTTGACAAGTATCTTCAGGAAATAGGCCGAGAGGAGCTTATCAGTGTAGAAGAAGAGGTGGAACTGGCTCAAAGGATACGTAAAGGTGATCAGGAGGCTCTGGAAAAATTGACAAAAGCTAACTTGAGGTTCGTGGTATCAGTTGCAAAACAGTACCAGAATCAAGGCCTCAGCCTTCCTGACCTTATCAATGAAGGAAACCTCGGTTTGATCAAGGCGGCTGAGAAGTTCGACGAGACCCGAGGCTTCAAGTTCATCAGTTATGCCGTGTGGTGGATTAGACAGTCAATTCTTCAGGCATTGGCAGAGCAGTCCAGAATAGTGCGTCTTCCCCTTAACCAGGTGGGATCTCTCAACAAGATTAACAAGGCGCTTGCCAAATTCGAACAGGATTTCGAAAGGCTTCCTTCGCCCGATGAACTCTCTGATATGCTTGACATTCCACGTGACAAGATTTCAGATACCCTCAGAGTATCCGGAAGACACGTCTCAGTAGATGCGCCTTTCGTGGAGGGTGAGGACAATAGCCTGCTGGATGTGCTGGTGAACAGTGACTCCCCTAATGCTGACAGGGGTCTGGTGAACGAATCCCTTAATAAGGAGATTGAAAGGGCGCTCTCTACACTTACAGAGAGGGAGAGGGATATTGTGAAGGATTTCTTTGGCATTGGAACACCGGAGATGACGCTTGAGGAGATCGGAGAAAAATTCGGTCTTACACGTGAGCGCGTCAGACAGATTAAGGAAAAGGCGATTCGACGTCTCAGACACAGCAACAGAAGTAAACTTCTCAAGAGTTATTTAGGATAAGTAATGAAAACAAAAAACATAATTGCCGCTTTGGCTTTCAGTGCAGCCATGCTGACATCTTGTAATTCAAACAACAGTAATCCACTTCTGGAAGAGTGGAATACTCCGTTCGGAGTAGCTCCTTTCCAAGAGATAAAGGTGGAACATTATAAACCTGCCATCATCGAAGCGCTAAAACAGCATTCAGCGCAGATTGATGCCATTATCAATAACCCTGCAGAGCCCGATTTTAGCAATACTATCGATGCTCTGGATGCCTCAGGAGATCTTTTCAACAGAATCTACGCAGTATTCGAGAGCGAATCATCCATCAATGCAACACCTCAGGTGATGCAGGTCGAGATGGAAATAGTTCCTCTGGTTAGTAAACATTTCAATGAAATATCCATGAACGAAAGACTCTTCGAAAGAGTCAAGTATGTTTATGAGAATAGAGAATCAATGAATCTTGACCCTGCTCAGATGAAGCTTCTTACAGATACTTACAAGAGTTATGAAAGATCAGGTGCGACACTTCCACAGCAGAGCAAAGATGAGCTCAAGGAGATCAATTCGAGGATCAGCGAACTTGAAATGCTCTTCGAACAGCACCTTCTCAAGGAGACAGGAGAGTATGCCCTCGTAATAGATGACCAGAAGAATCTGGCAGGATTAAGTCAGGCTCAGATAGCCGCTGCTGCAAAGCGCGCTGAAGGAATGGGACTCGAAAACAGATGGGCTTTCGGTCTTGACAACCCTTCAGTGATGCCTTTCCTTCAGTATGCCGACAACGCAGCACTCAGAAAAGAAATCGCTGATGCATACTTGAACAGAGGGAACAACAACAACGAATACGATAACAAAGCTATAGTAATCGAGCTCGTGAAACTGAGAGACCGCAAGGCTGAAATTCTCGGTTACAAGACCTACGCTGATTATGTTCTCGAGGATAGGATGGCAAAGACATCTGATGCTGTCTACGCACTTCTCGACCAGCTTTGGAAACCCGCTCTTAAGTCTGCTTACGCTGAACTTGCTGATATGAAGCCATTAGCATCAAAGGACGGAATTATAGATTTCAGATATTCTGACTGGAGATACTATTTCGAAAAGGCGAAAGCGGCAAAGTTCGACTACTCTGAAGAGGAACTCAGACCTTACCTGAGCTTCGAAAATGTGCGCAAAGGAATCTTCTATGTCGCCAACAGTCTTTATGGAATTACCTTTACACCTATTGACAATATTCCTGTGCCTAATCCCGAAGCCCAGGCATTCGAATGTCGTGATGTGGACGGAAGCCATCTTGGGGTAATCTACATGGATATGTTCGCACGCCCCGGTCTCAAGAGAGGAGGCGCATGGTGTACAGGTTACCGTGAACAGCATTATGCAAATGGTGAAAGGGTTGCTCCTGTGGTTACCATCGTTGGTAACTTTACCCGCGGAACCGGTGACGAACCCGCCTTGCTTACTCCTGATGAGGCTTCTACCTTCTTCCATGAATTTGGCCATGCACTTCAGGGTCTTCTACAGGATGTGAAATACATCGGAAATGCATCGATAACACGAGATTTCGTTGAACTTCCTTCACAGATTATGGAACATTGGGCATTTGAACCACAGGTACTCAAAGAATACGCTACACATTGGCGTACCGGTGAGGTTATTCCTGCCAATCTTATTGAAAAACTCGATCGTGTGGGTAAATACGGACAGGGATTCGCGACTGTCGAATATCTGGCAGCATCCCTTCTCGATATGGATTACCATACAATGGATAAGATACCCGAAGATCTGGATGTGGAAAAATTTGAATCTAAGGTCCTTTCGGATAGGAATATACTTTCACAGATTCCTCCCAGGTACAGAAGCACATACTTCCGTCATGTCTTTGCCGGTGGCTACACAGTAGGATATTATAGCTATATCTGGGCAGAAGTGCTCGATGCAGATGCATACGAGGCATTCAAGGAGACAGGTGATATCTTTAATCAGGATGTTGCAAGAAGATTCAGAAAGAATGTCCTTGAAAGAGGCGGTGAAGATGATGCAATGACACTGTATGTAAACTTCAGGGGCAAAAAGCCCGGAATCGAACCTCTTCTTAAGAATAGAGGATTGAAATAACAATTAACCAACCAAACCGATAATGAATCAGGATATATTTATTGCGGCAAAGGTAAAAAGCGCGATGGAAGCCCTTTTCGGGGCTTCTGCCGCTAATTTGCCTATTCAGATACAGGCTACACGTAAAGAGTTTACAGGAGATGTGACTGCGGTCCTCTTTCCGGTGCTGAAAGTTTCCAAACTCTCTCCGGAGGAGACAGGAAAAAAGATAGGGGAGTATCTCCTTCAGACAACACCGGAGATAGAATCTTATAATGTTGTAAAGGGATTTCTCAATATCAAGTTCTCAGAAGATTTCTGGAGAACCATATTCAAGGAGATATGTGCTGACGAGCGCTTCGGATTTCTCCCTTCTACAGGAAGGAACATAATGGTAGAGTTCTCCTCACCCAATACCAACAAGCCACTCCATCTGGGGCATATCAGAAACATTCTTCTGGGATGGTCTGTTTCCAAACTGCTCGAGGCCAATGGACATAATGTCATGAAAGTAAATCTAGTCAACGACAGGGGCATCCATATCTGCAAATCCATGATGGCATGGAAGATAGAGGGAAACGGAATCACCCCTGAGTCGGCAGGAAAGAAGGGAGATCATCTGGTAGGAGATTTCTATGTGAAATTCAATGATCTATACACCGAACAGGTGAAGGAGATGATTGACAATGGACTCCTTGAAGAAGAGGCAAAGAGGGAGGCGCCTATCATGAAGCAGACACAGCAGATGCTTGTGGACTGGGAAAAAGGTGATGAAGAGACAGTGGCTCTGTGGAAAAAGATGAACAGCTGGGTCTATGATGGATTCGACAAGACCTACGATGCTCTCGGAGTCTCTTTTGACAGGATCTATTATGAATCACAGACCTATCTCTTCGGTAAATCCCTTGTTGAAAAGGGACTTCAAATGGGTGTATTCGAACGCAGGGAGGACGGCTCTGTGTGGTGCGACCTGACAGCAGATGGCCTTGACAGCAAACTTCTATTGCGTGGCGACGGTACATCTGTCTATATGACTCAAGACCTGGGAACTGCCCAGCAGCGTTTCTCTGAATACAATCTGGATGAGCATGTCTATGTCGTGGGAAATGAACAGAACTATCATTTTCAGGTTCTCAAACTTATCCTTAAGAAGCTAGGGTTCAGCTGGGCAGATAATATCTACCACCTCTCTTACGGTATGGTCGAGCTTCCTGAAGGCAAGATGAAGTCGAGAGAGGGAACAGTGGTGGATGCAGATGATTTGCTCGAGAAGATGTACAATACGGCCAAGGAGACATCCATGGAACTGGGCAAGATCGAGGGCATGTCTGAACAAGAGCAGGATTCGCTCTTCAAGATGATCAGCCTGGGTGCACTCAAATACTTTATTATCAAGGTTGACCCCAAGAAGGGAATGCTCTTCAATCCGAAGGAATCTATAGATTTCAACGGAAATACCGGTCCCTTCATACAATACACCCATGCCCGTATCAAGTCTATTCTGAGAAAGGCTGCTCAGGCGGGATGTACTGCACGCATCGACGATTCGGCTCCTCTGAACGATAGAGAGATTTCTATAATCAAGGCAGTCAACCTCTATCCTGTGAAGGTGGCTGAAGCCGGAAAGGCATATTCACCTGCCCTGATTGCCAATTATGCATACGATCTGGCAAAAGAGTTCAATCAGTACTATCATGATGTAACCATCCTCAAGGAGGAGAACAATGCGGTACGCCAGACACGTCTTGCCATTGCCTCTATGGTAGCTGATACACTCTCAAAGGCAATGGATATCCTCGGAATACGTCTACCCGAAAAGATGTAATATGATTCCCACTTCTGTCAAAGAGGTCGAAAAGCTGGGATGGGACTCTGTAGACATTATCATATTTAGTGGTGATGCCTTCATTGACCATCCCGCTTTCGGTACTGCGGTAATTGCAAGAGTACTTACATCATGTGGCTATCGTGTGGCAGTAGTCCCACAGCCTAACTGGCGGGATGATTTGAGAGATTTCAGGAAATTGGGTCGCCCGAATCTCTTCTTTGGCGTAAATGCCGGTGCAATGGACTCGATGGTCAACCACTACACTGCAGCCAGAAGGCTTAGGAGTGATGACGCCTATACCCCTGACGCAAAGGCTGGAATGCGTCCCGATTACGCTGTTACCGTATACACGAAGATACTCAAGAGACTCTACCCTGAGATTCCTGTTGTGATTGGCGGAATCGAGGCATCCCTCAGACGTATATGTCATTATGACTATTGGCAGGATAGGCTCAAACCATCCGTGCTGGTCGACAGCGGGGCTGATTTTCTCATCTACGGCATGGGAGAAAGGCCTATAACTGCACTTGCGCACGCATTGGAGGCTGGAGAGAATCCGTACGATATTCCGCAGACAGCATACTTCGCGAAAGCCTCTCTGAAGGAGATTGTGACGGATGGCGATGTGGTCTTCCATTCTTATGAAGAGGCAGTCAGGGACAAGGAAAAGTTCGTGGAGAATTTCGATGTCTTCGAGAGGCAGGCCAACAAACTCTCTCCCCCGAGAATGGTAGAACCATACAGTGACGGATGCGTGGTGCTCAATCCCCCATATCCTCCCGCTACCACCCAAGAGATGGACTCATGGTATGACCTCCCTTATACCAGGCTTCCCCATCCCAGGTACAAAAACAAGAGGATTCCGGCATTCGATATGATAAAGAATTCAATAACCATTCACAGGGGGTGTTTCGGTGGATGCAGTTTTTGTACCATAGCTGCACATCAGGGAAAATTTATCCAGAGCCGTTCTGTTTCTTCCATTGTAGGTGAGATAAAGAAGCATACCACTAATCCTGAATTCAAAGGGGTACTCTCTGATATTGGTGCACCGACAGCCAATATGTATATGATGGCCGGAAGGGACAGGAAACTGTGCAGTCGCTGCAGCAGGAAATCGTGCCTCTTTCCCTCAAGATGCCCCAACATGGAGTGTTCGCACGAGAATATACTGAATCTTTACAAAGAGATTTCAAAGATACCTCAGGTCAAAAGAAGTTTTGTAGGCAGCGGTATCAGATATGACCTTTTTCTCGACAAGGATGGCTTTATAGATAAAAGCGGATATGAGTATTTCAAGGAGGTGGTGACAAAGCATACCTCGGGATGGTTCAAAGTCGCTCCTGAGCACACACAGGAGAGTGTACTCAAATATATGTCAAAACCCTCATTCGAACTTTTCGGAGTGCTTAGGAGAGAGTTTGACAAGCTCATGGCCAAGGAGCATCTCAATTTCAAGATTGTACCCTACTTTATTTCGTCTCATCCGGGATGTACAATGAAGGATATGGAGGCTCTCTCACGCCATCCGTATTTGAAAGGGATAGCTCTGGACCAGGTACAGGATTTTACACCGACACCCATGACAGCATCCTCAGTCATGTACTATGCCCGAATGAGCATAAAGGATAGAAAAAATATCTTTGTGGAGAAGAATCCGGAGGAAAAACGGCGTCAGAAGTCACTCTTCTTTAAAAATCGTTAGTTTTTTTTGTCTATTGGAAAAAGTAGATTATAATTGCATCCGAATTTTACCTAACATAATCAGATGGCAACAAACGATACACAGAAAGCACATAGTGCCAAAAAACGCGTAGCTATCAGCTATGACAGTATGTCCCACGAACTCCTTGCAGCATTCAAGGAAAAATATCCCAGAGGATATGCAGACTACTTGGGCGACATATTCAAGGTTGAGAAACCTAACGGAACCTTCTTCTACGCTGTTTATCTCGAATTGTCAGATGCGATTTATCTGGTTAAAATCGATGTAGATATTGACGAGAACGCAGATGACGAGCTCTTTGATGATGAACAGGAAAATGTAGATAACGATGTCTTCCCCGACGAAGGCAGCGATATGGAGGACGAGAATGACTCAATGGATGATTAAGCCCATCAAGTGGCTTAAGAGTCAGCCCGAGGACAGAATACTGATGATATTGGGCTTTGTCGTCGGGCTGGGCAGTGGTCTGGCTGCTGTCATCCTCAAGCAGTTGGTGGAACTTATCGGTCATTTACTGACCGGTTGGTTCAGTTCCACCTATCATAGTCTGCTTCTGTTGGTTTATCCCGGTATTGGGATGTTGCTGGCAATGCTGTTTGTCAGATATGTCATAAAGGATGACATAGGACACGGTGTTACCAAGGTTCTTGCCGCAGTCTCCAGAAATAACTCCAAAATCAAGGCACATAATACCTTTTCTTCGATTATAGCCTCGTCTGTTACTATAGGATTCGGAGGCTCGGTCGGAGCTGAGGCCCCTATTGTCTATACAGGGGCAGCAATAGGTTCCAACATCGCGCAATCGCTAAAACTCTCTTACAGGGACATGACTATCCTGCTCGGGTGTGGCGCCTCTGGTGCGGTGGCAGGCATCTTCAAGGCACCTATGGCAGGAATCCTCTTCACTCTGGAGATACTGCTTTTCAATATATCAATGAAGTCTATCCTTCCGCTTCTCTTCTCGACAGTCACAGCGACAGCCGTGTCTTATCTCTTTCTGGGGACGGATGTGGCCTTTGCAAGCGTGGTAGATGACTTCTCAATGGGAAATATCCCGTATTACATCCTCCTTGGAATATTCTGCGGATTTGTCTCCCTTTACTTCATAAGAATGACAATGCACTTGGAGGACAGGATAAAGGCGATTCAAAACCCCTTCAGACGCTGGTGGATAAGTGCACTGATGCTGGGTGTGCTCATTTTTATATTCCCGCCGCTTTACGGTGAGGGATATACTTCACTGATGGATGTGCTTCAGGGTAATCCTGACAATATCCTAAATGTCTCCATTTTCGGTCCAATCCTTTCAAAATATGCGTGGACAGTGCCAATCTTCTTTGCATTCGTAATGATATTCAAGGTATTCTCGATGTCGTTCACAAATGCCGGAGGTGGAGTCGGCGGTACATTCGGTCCTACGTTGATTATCGGGGGAATAGCAGGATTTATACTTGCAAGGAGTGTGAATCTGATGGGCCTCTCCCTGCCAGAGGCTAATTTCGCATTGGTTGGAATGGCCGGTCTGATGTCAGGTGTGATGCAGGCCCCGATGACAGCAATCTTCCTTATTGCCGAGATTACAGGAGGATATGCACTTCTGATGCCACTTATTATAGTATCTGCAATATCCTTCGCGACCATCAGAATATTCGAGCCTTACTCCATCTATTCAAAGCGTCTTGCCAAGAAGGGAGACCTTCTCACCCATGACAGCGACAGGGCAGTGTTGACCCTGCTTCAGACGAATGAACTTATCGAGAGGGATTTTGTTCCAGTAGGAACAGATGACACTCTCGGTTCACTGGTAAAGGTGGTGGCCCATTCCAAGAGAAACCTTTATCCCGTAGTAGACAAGAACAATATGCTTCAGGGTGTTATCTCTCTTGACGATATAAGGGAGATAATGTTCTCTACAGAACTCTATGACAAAACTTATGTCTTCAATCTGATGAAAGAGCCTCAGACTGTGGTAACAGATACTGACCGAATGGAGGCGGTTATGGAAAAGTTTGACCGCAGTGGCGCTTGGAATCTGCCGGTGGTCGACACAGTGGGAAGATATCAGGGTTTTGTCTCCAAATCAAAGATTTTTTCATCTTACAGACAGAGGCTACAGGACGTCTCTTGTGACTAATGAAACAGCTATACATAGATTTTATCAGCAACACTGTAGGTGTGGTTGCTTGGCGTGTTGAAAATACATTGAAACTGCTTTCGGAAGGTGCGACAGTGCCTTTTATTTCCCGTTACAGAAAAGAGATGACAGGTGGTCTTGATGAGACCATGGTGGCTCAGATCAAGGTACTTTCGGAGAAGTTCAATGAACTCGACCAGAGGAAGACCTCAATATTGGATACTATCGCATCCCAAGGGAAGCTTGACGAGAGTCTGAGGGAAAAGATTGAATCGTGTGTCGATTCTGCCGTTCTCGAGGATCTCTATCTTCCGTTCCGTCCCAAGAGACGTACCAGAGCATCAATTGCGCGAGAGAAGGGACTTGAGCCACTGGCCAGACAGATTTCGGAGTGCATCACTGATGATCCTTCACTCGAGGCACGCAAGTACTTGAATGATTCTGTCAAGAGTGTAGAGGAGGCTCTCGAGGGGGCAAGGGACATAATTGCAGAGCAGATTTCAGAAGATGCAGTAATCAGGGATTATCTTCGTAGGAGTTATCTGAAATATGGAAGGATTGCTGCAAAGGTGGCGCGGAGTGTCGATTCGGAAACAGAGCAGGCTCAGAAATACCGTAACTATTTCGATTATTGTGAACCGGTCTCCAGGGCTGCATCCCATCGTGTACTTGCTATCCTCAGAGGTGCGGACGAGGGAGTCCTCTCTCTGAAGATCGATGTTGATAACGACAGAATGCTCGATGAAATCTACCGCAGAGTACTACGCGGAAAGAGATCTCCGGCCCATCAGACGGCACTTCAGATAGATTATGCAGTAGAGGATGCATTCAAGCGTTTGCTGCATCCATCCATAGAAAATCATACAATCAAATGTGCAAAGGAGAAGGCTGATATAGAATCCATACGCGTATTCGGCGATAATCTCCGGCAGCTGCTTATGTCTGCCCCTTTGGGCCAGAAGAGGGTTATGGCAATAGATCCGGGATTCAGGACAGGATGTAAAGTGGTATGTCTTGATTCTCAAGGTACTTTGGTGCATAATGATACTATCTATCCACATCCTCCGCAAAATGACAAGATAGTCTCGATGAAGAAGATCTCCAACATGGTCCAGGCTTACAAAATAGAGGTGATAGCCATCGGAAACGGGACAGCAGGAAGGGAGACAGAGGCATTTATCAAGAGGGTTGCGCTTCCAGAGGGTGTGAAGGTCTACTCTGTCAGCGAGGATGGTGCTTCAGTCTACTCAGCATCAGATGTTGCACGTGAGGAGTTTCCCGATTATGATGTTACAGTACGTGGCGCCGTCTCTATAGGACGCAGACTTATGGACCCGCTTGCAGAACTTGTGAAGATAGACCCTAAATCAATCGGGGTAGGGCAGTATCAGCACGATGTAGACCAGACTCTGCTTAAAGAAAGTCTTGATAGCGTCGTTGAAAGCTGTGTAAATACCGTAGGTGTCAACCTTAACACAGCTTCTATACAGCTGCTTTCTTATGTATCGGGAATTAATGCCGCTGTAGCTTCGAATATCGTAGCATACAGAAACCAGAATGGTCCTTTTTCATCACGCAAAGAGCTGCTTAAGGTCAAACGTCTGGGAGAGAAGGTCTTTGAACAGTGTGCAGGATTCCTCCGAATTACCGGAGCATCTGACCCGCTCGACAATACTGCTGTCCACCCAGAACGATACGAACTGGTGAGCCGCATAGCCTCAGACTGCAAGATGACAGTAAGTGGATTGATAGCTGACAAGGAGAGGATAAAGTCTCTGGATCTGGGCAGATATACAAGTCAGGATGTAGGTATGCCCACCCTTAAGGATATTGTGGAGGAGCTGCTCAAGCCCGGCAGGGATCCACGTGAAGGCTTCAAAGTACTTGAGTTTTCAGAAGATATCAGGACAATCGACGATCTGCATGCCGGAATGGAACTTCCGGGTATCGTTACCAATATCACCAATTTCGGTGCATTCGTGGATTTCGGAATAAAACAGAACGGACTGATTCACATATCTAAAATGAAGCACACCCCCCTGAAACTGCATCAGCATATTTCGGTGAGGGTGCTTGATATAGACAAGGATCGTATGAGAATAGCCTTAGAGCCTGTCAAATGACAGCCTTGAGGCATTGGTCTCTCCAGTGAGTTTTCCGTCGGCCACTGTGTGACATCCGTTCACAAAAGTATCTGTAACAGAGTAAGTGAATGTAGTTCCCTTCAGAGGGGACCAACCGCATTTGTATGCTATATTCTCATCGGAAACTGTATAGGGAACTCTTCTGACCAGGACAAGGTCGGCGTAGTAGCCTGGTCTAATGTATCCTCGTTTGGATACTCTGAAACAGTCAGCCGGTTTATGGCACATCGAAGTGACTACTGTCGTACGCGGGAAAAGCCCCTTTTCGCTCAGCTCAAGCATCATCTGCAACGAATGCTGGATGGTGGGAAGACCTGAAGGGGCTTTCAGATAGTCGTTCTCTTTCTCCTCAATGGTGTGAGGTGCGTGGTCTGTGGCCACTGCATCGACACCAAGGGAAGCCACTTCATTAATTATGGCTTCGCGGTCCTCTCTGCTCTTTATTGCAGGGTTACACTTGACCATTGCACCCATCTTGTCATAATATGTATCGTCAAAATAGAGGTAGTGGACGCAGATCTCGGATGTTATTCCAGGGTTCTGTTCCTTTGCCCTGCGTATCATCGCAAGCTCTTGAGCTGTGCTGATGTGAAGGATATGAAGTCTGCTATGGTGCTTTAAAGCCAATTCTATGGCTCTGGAAGTGCATTTAATACAGCTTTGGGCTGATCTGATGACTGGATGCTCCCTAAAAGGAATGAGGCTTCTTCCCTGAGCATCATATCCCCATTTGGCTTTGGCCTCTTCAAGGGCATCTCTTATACTCTGTTCATCTTCACAGTGGGTAGCAACAAGCATCTTGGATGAAAAGATTTTCTCAAGTGCCTGGTCAGAGTTTACCAGCATATTGCCTGTGGAAGAGCCCATAAAGAGCTTTATTCCACATATTCTGCTGCTATCGGCCTTGAGAATTTCATCAATGTTATCATTGGTCGCTCCCAGATAGAATGAGTAGTTGGCACTCGAAACCTCAGATGCAATCCTATATTTCTCCTCAAGGCGTTCGAGAGTGACGGCAGGAGGATTATTATTCGGCATATCCATGAAAGAGGTCGTCCCCCCTAAAACTGCAGCGGCACTCTCACTCCTGATGTCCCCCTTGTGAGTGGCTCCGGGCTCTCTGAAGTGAACCTGGTCGTCAATCACCCCGGGAATTAGCAGAGCCCCTTGAGCATCGATGGTCTTTGAGAACCGGTCTGCTCCTGCCATAAGTTCTTCGTATTCGGGAGAGCCCTTCTGAGCCACAGATGAGATATATTCAGAGTCAATTGCAACAGCACCTGCAAACTCTCTTCCTTCGTTGATGACAGTAGCGTTGTAAATCAGAGTTTTCATTTTATCTATTTTTGTTTCGTGGTCTAATCTTCCTGAATTTGAGGGCTATCACGCCTCTGAATGCCTCGCCGAAAATGGAGCTGCTCATCTTGGATGTTCCCTCTTTCCTGTCGGTGAAGAGAATAGGAACCTCTTTAATCTTGTAGCCAAGCTTCCAAGCATTGTATTTCATCTCTATTTGGAATCCGTACCCTTTCATTACGACAGCATCCAGATTGATATCATCCAGAACCTTGCTTCTATAGCAAACAAATCCAGCTGTAGAGTCGAAGATTCTCATTCCGAGAACCATCCTTACATAAAAAGAGGCACCATAGGAGATTAATATTCTACCTATAGGCCAGTCCTTTACAGAGATCCCGCTGCAATATCTGGATCCTATGGACATGTCTGCACCGCCTTTGGCGCAGGCATCGTAGAGCCTGATCAGGTCATCCGGATTATGAGAAAAGTCGCAATCCATCTCGAAAATGTAGTCATATCCATTCTCCAAAGACCATCTGAATCCGGCTTTGTATGCAGTCCCCAATCCAAGTTTCCCCTCTCTCTCAATGATAAAGAGCCTGTCAGGGAACTCTCCCTGCAGCCTCTTGACAATATCTGCGGTTCCGTCAGGCGATCCATCATCCACAATCAGCAGATTGAAGTCTCCTTCAAGGGAAAAAACCTTCCTTATCATCTTTTCCACATTCTCCTTTTCGTTGTATGTGGGTATGATTACAATCTTTTTATCTGTCATTTCTTTTTTCTTTACAAAAACAAATGTAGCAATATTTTCCTACAAAAGGCAAAATATTGCTACATCAATGTATGCTGGAATTTTAGATAACTTCTTTACTTGATTGCTGGATATGCTTTAAGGGGAACAATACTGGTGATATATGTTCCAGCGCCTGTGTAGAAACCCACCAAATAGATGTCATCTTTTCTTTCGGTAATCGAATAGTGGTGGAGCATATTCTTTCTCTCCTCCTTGGGTGTTCTCATCTGGTTGTCTGAGTCTGTGAACCAAAGAGCCACTACATTGCCTGTCTCATTATCCACATCTATTCCCCAAAGTGTCATGGCGTGAAGAGAACTTGCTCCTACACTTGCATCAAGACCAGCTGCACCCTCCTTCACGGCTTTCTTTACAAATTTAGAGAAGGTTTCGAGTGAAGAGATACTCTTGTCATCTCTTGCTCCTCCCCAGTTATAGTAACATTTCTGCTCCATTACATAGGCCTCGTCACCCCAGAATGAACCGGTCCACTTTACATCTCCGCCTCCCATGTCATCAACGATGTCGTTATAGATGCTCGAAAGATATCCGCCTGTGCCGTCTTTTGGTCTTGACAATCCGCTTTGGTCGTTCTGGGCCAGATATTCGCCTGTAAAGTACCAGTGGATTCCGAGAAGTGTGGTGCCGCCTCTGTTTTCCCAGTTGGGCTTGATGGCATCATCGAAAACAGCTGTTTCATAGTAGCTTCCAATACCCTGAGGTGTGCCTTCGGGAAGTTCATAGCCATTTGCGGTGTAATAGTCTTCCCACCATGAAAGGAGATTGGCGGTAGCACATGCCCAGCAGAGGTTGAAGTCATTGTCGCTCTGTCCGTCCCTCTTTTTATTGGTGTCGTACCAGCCTGCATATTCAGATACTCCGGGCACGAAGATGGTGGTCACATTTGACGGAAGATCGGGTCCGTTGTCTATGTACCTCTCGCCACTTGGCTTTTCTCCCTCTTTTGCTGTCTTGTACGCAAACGGCTGAGCAATAAAGGTAGTGTCTTCAAATGTAGTAGAGACTCCTGATACCAGAGCATAAACTTTGAATGATGTGTCAGGGGTAAGGTCGGATACTGTTACCTCCAGAGTCTTGTTTATGTCAGATGATGAGATGGGGCTCACGGATTCAAAATCGCTGATTGCCGGAGCCTGTGACTCTGCAGGCAAAGTGATGGTCTTGACCTGGGTGACATTTATGGTGGTCATATTGTATCTCACAGATGTCTCCTTGGCTTCTATCAATGAGAATGTGACATTGGGGAGATTTCTGTTTTTCTCAGGTTCTTCACCGGGCTTGAGTGTTTTGAATATCACTTCGTTGGAGAGAACCACCTCGCCGAGTCCTTCAGCAGCCGCCACTACCTTGTACTGTGTGTCGGGGGTAAGGCCCTCCAATGTTATTTTTCCGGACTTGACATCGAATGATTTTCCGTCGGTGAGAATCTCTTCGGCAGTGAAATTCTTTCCTAAATCCGTAGTGATCGTGTATGATGCGTTTTCAGCCATTGTCTGTGATACGGTTACCAGTGCAGAAGCCGTATCCACTGATGATGCTGGTACTTCAATACTGAGAGTGAGCTTGTCTTCCGACGTTACATCCTTTTTACAGGAGGTGGCGAATGCCACGATGAAGAGTGCAAAAATCGATATATACTTTTTCATATTTAATTGTTTTAAATGCAAATATAGATAAAATAATTACTTTTGTCCGAGAATCGTGAATAGAATTTGTATGAATAATGAAAGATTGACTGTCGCTCTATGTGAGTTTGCCATGCTGTGGAACTCTCCTGAAATGAATATGAGAATGTTGGAGCGTTCTATGGAGTGGCTTTACAATGACGCAGGTCTTTCGCTCGCGCCTGATATCATTGTCTTTCCTGAGACATTCCTGACCGGTTTTTCCGTTGACCCATCATTTGCTGTTGATCCGCACGACTCGAGAGAGATTAGTTGGATGAAGAGGATGGCATCCCGTTTCTCAACAGCTCTGGCAGGCTCTCTATCTGTTGTTCAGAAAGGGAAAATTCTAAACAGACTGTTATTTGTAACCAAAGAGGGGGAGGTGTTCCACTATGATAAGAGGCATCTGTTCAGAATGTCTCCCGAGGCAGAAATATTTACACCAGGGGATTCCCGTACCATCTTCACTTTCGGAAGTTGGAATTTATCATTGAATATCTGCTACGATCTGCGTTTTCCCGTTTGGAGCAGAAATGTCGGCAAGGAGTATGATATGATGATAAATGTAGCCTCATGGCCTTTTTCAAGGATAGGTGCTGCTACTGCTCTGTGCCGTACCAGGGCAATAGAGAATCAGGCATACTATCTCTTTACAAATAGGACAGGTGATTCCCCCTCCGGACTGTACAATGGCAATTCGGAGATATATGATTACAAGGGGAACGGTCTTTCTACGAGGGTAAATTGTCATCATTTGGGCGATGATGGGTGTTTCAAGATTGCCCATTTGGATCTGGGGGCATTGAGGGCGTTCCGCGAGAAGTTCCCCGCATGGATGGATAGTGATAACTTTAATATAATAATGTAGAATGAAAAAGAACATATGTTTGTCGATAATCTTTCTTTTGTCGCTTGTCTCCTCATGTACTTACGAGAGCAAAGTGGTGGTACTTACAACCAATGACCTTCATGGTGCTTTATTTACTCAGAAATATGTATCAGGGGTGAATCCCTCTTCGCTTTCCAAGGTCTGCAGGTATGTGGATAGTATAAGGGATGTGTATGGTGCAGAGAGTCTCCTTCTTTTGGATGCAGGTGATCATCTTCAGGGGGACAATGGCGTATGGTACTATAATTATAGAGACACCTCTTCCAACCATATAGTGGCGCAGATCTTCAATTTCATTGGTTACGATGCAGTGGTGGCAGGAAACCATGATTTCGAAACTGGGCACAGTGTGTATGACAGGTTCAGTTCAGAACTTGATGCTCCCTATCTGGCTGCAAATGCTATCAGGACAGATAACGGGAAATGCTACTTCGACGAGTATGTCATAATCAGGAGAAATGGGGTGAAAGTGGCTGTAATCGGATTTACTAATCCTAATGTGATTAGCTGGATTTCAGCGGATAAATATGATGGCATAAAGTTTCGAAAAATCTCTTCCATGGCAGATTCGATTGTATCGCAAGTTCGTAAGACCGAAAATCCGGACATTTGTATTGTAGCTCTTCATAGCGGACTTGGTGATATGCAAAGTGACGATATAGAGAATTGCGGCAAGTATATTGCCTCTAACGTGAAGGGAATCGATGCAGTAGTGTGCGGACATGACCACAAGTCATTCAGCGGTCTCTTTTTCAACGCGGGGGACAGTGTGGCTCTTGTCGATGCCAGGACCAAGGCTCTTTCTGTCGGTAGGATTGACATTACACTCAAAAAGAGGTTTGGCAAGGTGGTGGACAAGTCCATATCCTGTGAAGTATGCGACCTTGAAGGATGTGGAGACAGTAAGAGGTACAACGACTTTTTCAAGGAGAGGTTCGATGCCATAAGAGAATTCTCTGAAAAACCAGTTTGCAGACTTCTTTCAGATCTGGATATGAACTTCTGCAAGGAGAAGAGCTCAGACCATCTGCGCCTTGTCCATCTGGTCCAGCTCTCCCAGCCTGACGTAGACATATCTGTCAATGCACCACTCTCTCTCAATGGGACCATCCATGCTGGAGAGATTCTTTTCAACGATCTCTTTTCAATATACAAATATGAGAATCTGCTCTATCTGGTAAGGATGAGCGGAGAGGAAGTAAAGAATTATCTGGAGGCTTCTTATGATGTGAGGATAAGCTCAAAAGGCCCTGTGTACAACATGGATGATGCGGCAGGGATTAACTATACTGTGAATGCCGGTGCCGGATATGGCTCACGAATCAAGATAATATCTATGGCGGATGGTACTCCGTTCAGTCTTGACAAAGTTTACAATGTAGCACTCACTTCATACAGAGCAAGCGGAGCCGGTGGGCTTCTTTCAAAGGCTGGTATTGACCCTTTGGAGATTCCTGCACGGACCGTGAGAATAGATAGAGAAATAAGAGATCTGATCTACCTTTGGTTACTTGAAAAAGGGGAGATTGATCCAAAGCTGATTTCAAAAGATAGAAGCTTGGGTAATTGGAGGTATATAAAATAATTTGTATATTTGCGCGGTTATACTGATTCGGATGAAAGATAGTACCAAAGAATTGATAGACTCTCATAAGGCGAAGATAGAGAGATTGATTTCCGCATACGAGTATTCTCAGGCGGAGGTTATTTCCTTGAGGGAGAAGTTATCTGTGGCAGAGGAAGAGATTCTTGGGTACAAAGCCAAATACGAAGACAGTATAAGGAAAATAAGGGAATTGGAGGAAAAAATTACGGATATGAAGATATCCGGCTTTCTGGTTTCGAATGTCGGGGACGGCAAGGATGCAGCCGGAAGTATCCGTAAATTGGTGAAGGAGATAGATAAATGTATTGCAATGTTAGGAGAATAGAAGAACTATGGATAGGGAACTTGTACCAGTGGGTTTTTCTATAGCGAACCGTAAGTACGACTATAAAGTGCCGAAAGAACTTGAAGCAGGAGTCAGGCGACTTGCTTCTGAAATCAAGGATCGGTTTCTCGAATTGAAAACGAATTTCAATTTCGAAGATGATACAGATGTACTTGCGAATATTCTGTTCCAGCTTATACTGAAAATGGTGGAGGATGAGAAGGAACGAAGTGCTGATGAACTATCTGATGCCATTTCAGGGATTGATAGGCAGATCGATGACTATATTGCAGCTAATATTGATTTGAAATAGCATAGCCGTTGGTTCGCTCTTTGCGAAAATCAACACTATTAAAAAACTGAGTCTACTCGATGGATGAAGACAGGCCTGGGTGACCCGCAAGGGGATTCGGTATATGTCCGGACGTTGGAAGTCTGATTCCGCAATCGGAGCTCAAATCCTATCAAAAAGCGATTTTTTTGATAAACAGCGGGCTGGCGGCTTTTTATACTTTCTTATCCTTTCCACTCTCCATTTCCATTGTATGAATTTTTTTATTTATTATATAAAACAATGGATACTTTTTTAACAATTTTAATTACAGTACTGATATCGGTAGCCGTTGCTATCTCAGCTACTCTCTTCGTAATCAATGTTATTTTAAAGAAAAGAAGAGAAAAGATTCTTAAGGAGGCTGAGACAGAAGGTGAAAATATAAAGAAGGAAAAGATTTTACAGGCCAAAGAAAAATTCCTTCAGCTCAAGAGTGAACACGAAAAGTTTATCAATGAAAAGAACCAGCAGATTCAGCATATTGAAAATAAGCTGAAACAGAAGGAAATGCAGCTAAACCACTCTAACAATGACCTTCAGAAAAAATTAAAGGAGGCTGATAGTCTCACTGAAAGCCTCAATCATCAGAAGGAGATTGTTGAGAAAAAGTCGGCTGAGTATGACCGTTTGCATCAGGAAGTTATAGAAAGAATCGAGTCAATCGCCGGAATGTCAGCCCAACAGGCAAAGGATATGTTGGTCGAATCTATGAAAGAAGAGGCCAAGACTCAGGCAATGTCCTACATCAACGATGTGATGGATGAGGCCAGAATGAACGCAAGTAAGGAGGCAAAGAGAATAGTGATCAACACTATCCAGAGAGTGGCTCCTGAGACAGCAATAGAAAATGCAGTTACCGTTTTCAATATTGAAAATGATGAAATGAAGGGACGTATTATCGGCCGTGAAGGTCGTAATATCAGGGCTCTTGAAGCTGCTACAGGTGTAGAAATCGTAGTTGACGATACCCCAGAAGCGATTCTTCTTTCGGCTTTCGACCCTGTAAGGAGGGAGGTTGCCAGATTAGCGCTCCATCAGCTGGTGACAGACGGACGTATTCACCCTGCACGTATCGAAGAGGTAGTGGAGAAGGTCAAGAAACAGCTTGATGAAGAGATTATGGAGACAGGTAAGAGAACCTGTATAGACTTGGGAATTCACGGTATGCACATGGAGCTTATCAAGTTGGTCGGCCGTATGAAATACCGTTCTTCTTACGGACAGAATCTTCTTCAGCATGCGCGTGAAGTGGCAAATATCTGTGCCACCATGGCATCTGAACTTGGTCTGAATCCCAAGGTTGCCAAGAGGGCCGGGCTGTTGCACGATATAGGAAAGGTTTCTGAAGAGGACTCTGAACTTCCCCATGCAATACTCGGTATGAGACTTGCTGAAAAATATAAAGAAAAACCTGAAGTATGTAATGCGATAGGCGCTCACCACGAAGAGGTAGAGATGATCTCCCTTATATCGCCTATTGTCCTGGTCGGAGACGCAATCTCCGGTGCCCGTCCTGGTGCCCGTAGAGAAGTTATCGAGTCATATATCAAAAGACTCAAGGATATGGAGGCGATTGCTCTATCCAATCCCGGTGTAACCAAGACGTATGCTATTCAGGCAGGCCGTGAACTCAGGGTCATAGTGGGTGCAGAGCAGGTTTCAGATAAAGATGCAGAGGTCCTTTCAAACGAAATAGCCAAGAAGATCCAGAACGAGATGGTCTATCCAGGACAGGTCAAGATTACTGTCATAAGGGAGACCCGTTCTGTCGCATTTGCCAAATAAGACCATTTATTACTTTTGATATTAATCCTAATAATTAAAGAAATGAGAAAAACGTTTTACCTGATTATTGCAATGCTTTTCGTACTTGCAGGGTGTAAGGAATCTGCGCCCGAGCCTGTCGAGACATCTTTCTCGGTAAACGCAGAACAGCTCAATACATCTCTGCGAGTTACCGTTAATCCCTCTGCTGCTGAACAGACTTATGTGTTCGGTATTTTCGAAATCGAGGACGCTTCAGCCATCGAAAATTTGATTAACGAATATGCTGTCAAGGCAATTTCTGAGAACAGAGTAGTTTCCGGTATTTCAGATACTACTTTCAGTGATCTTAAAGTTAAATCACAGTACTGTATCTGGGTAGCGCAGGTAGATAATGGAGCAGTCACTTTTACTCCTACCCATATCATTCGCAAAATCGATGTTGCGAAAGATTACTATAGCTTCGTAAGCAACGAATGGGTTGCTCCCATCGCAATCTCCGACAACGGTCTATGGGTTGTAGGAACTGCATCTGAAGCATCTTATATCTTCGATGTTATAAACGAAAAATACACATTCATTGAGGGTGTGGCTCTTTATGATATTACAGATGATGGTGTCGCTTTCGGTATGGATCTTACACTCCACAGTGCTCTCATCTACAGAAACGATACCCCTGAGTATCCGGATGCTGACTCAAAGTTCAATGAAAGCTGTTTCTTCTCTGTAACTCCTGACGGAACACAGGCTGTTGGCTATGTTATGGATGAAGAATCAGTATTCAAGGCAGTTTTATATAAAAATGGCAAATTTGAGATCCTTCCCTCTTTCAACGGTCCTGAAAGCGATATGGGAGCCAAGGAGGCTGTTTATATGATTGCCAAGGGTATCAGTGCTGATGGAATTATTGCCGGCTATTTCGTAGATGAAAACTACTCTGTAGAAATGTCCTGTGTCTGGAATTCTCCCGTGGTGGGCAATGCATCATTTGCAAACTCTTCAATGACATGGAATCCGGAATGGATGTGGTACAATATGACAGTCGGACGTTACAACACCTATATCTCTTCAAATGGCAACTACATTGCTTCAAACGTAATTGACTACGGTCCTGACGGATGGGGTGAAACTTACTACTCATATATATATGATGTACGTAACGATAAGATTACAATCTTCAACGACAGCTCATTAGCAGGTTTCAGAGTTGATGGTGTCTCCAATAATGGTGATGTCTTCTATTCAGATGCTATTTTGGGATTCTCTTCTGTCCCTTATATCGTTCCTAATGGCGAAAGCAAGGTGATGACTCTTCAGGAGTATCTCTCCAAAACCTATTCATACGATTTTACAGATAGGAAAATGGAAGGATCTTTCATCTCTGTAACAGAAGACTGTAAAGGTTTCGTAGTAGGAAACTATCAGGATGACGGATTTGCTACCAGCATCTACTATGTAAAATAGTCACTTGCCCTTTCATGATATTGAGACTGGACTGTTGGCCTTATTGCCCGGCGGTTCGTAAAGTGCTCTAAATATATGTGAATACAGGCGGCAGACCTTGCTAAATCTAAGGTCTACCGCCTGTGATTTTATTATAAACGCTAATCCGGTATGTTATATTGATACCGAAGTTCACTAAAGTCCGATAATCATATCTTCGCTAAGTCCGGTGAGCTCTTGAATCTCTGCAACTGAAGCTCCTTTCCTTTTCATCTTCCGAGCTATCTCAACAGCCATTGCATGTTCACCTTCAGCCCGTCCTTCAGCCCGACCTTGTTCCAGTCCCTCGAGCTTTGCGGTGCCAAGGACATCGTTCTGCACCATAATGTCGTCCATGTGAGCATCGTAAGCGCGGCGATCAGAATCGTTCATCGTCATATACAGCAGTTTCTCACGAGCCTCGCGAAGACCTGGCGTCGATGTGTCATCCTTAATATGGTTATTCTTCAAATAGTCAAGCCACTCTTCCAGCGGAGTCGTAGCTACAGAGTTGAACTCGTTAACACGGATGATGTAGTACTCCGGAAATACGTTTTCAGGAGTAGTCATCTTTATCTCTTCAGCCTCTTTTGTGTTCACTATCAGATTGTCTCCTGTATGTACTCCGGTGAAC
>JAQXKS010000041.1 GCA_029010575.1 Bacteroidales bacterium
GTTGAATTTGAAGAACAGCCGAAGGAAAAGGTCAGAGAGGTAGACAGCAAAGACCTGCATCTGGCACTTGGCACCATGGAAATGGGAGAAAGGCTTTTGGTAAGGTTTAACGGAAGCAATGAATAAAAAAGATTTTGATCTAGTGGGCGTCAGGCTTGTGCCGGAGCGAAAGCTGTACAGTGAAAAGGAGATTGTCTGCAGTTCAGATGCAGTGGCGCTTCTGAGCAAAGAACTAGGCGAGCACGACAGGGAGGTTTTCTGTGTGCTACATCTGAGCACCAGAGGTCTGCCCCTGAGTGCCAGTATAACGAGTATGGGAGAACTGACAAGTACATTGGTGC
The DNA here is from genome assembly GCA_029010575.1 of Bacteroidales bacterium. Taxonomy (GTDB): domain Bacteria; phylum Bacteroidota; class Bacteroidia; order Bacteroidales; family UBA932; genus Coprenecus. The sequence goes on from JAQXKS010000041.1 coordinate 342, forward strand.
ATCCCAGAGAAGTCTTCAAAAGCGCTGTGCTTAGTTCCGCTGCGGGAATCATGCTTCTTCACAATCATCCCAGCGGAAACCTAACTCCAAGTGAAGAGGATATAAAGACGACAGAACGCATTGCTGTATGCGGGAGAGTATTAGGCATACCCGTAGTGGATCATATAATATGTGCGGAGCATGGTTACATAAGCATGAGAAGCTATGGCTATGAGCATCTCTTTAATGATAGCGAAAACGACCTGAATAAAATCAGGGAATGCGAGACACCTGAAATCAGACTGTCGGAAGACAAAGACGAGGAATATTCTTCTCTGAAAATAACCAGGGAGATTAACGGAATGGAGATGGAGATACCGCTGACAAAAGATGAACTTTCCGAAGCCTTTTTCGAGCAGCAGCGGATTTGGGATGAAAGCTATGTCAGAAATTATTTGAGTGACAGAAGCACAGATAAGGAGCGAAGACTTGAATTTAAGGCTCAGAATGGTGTGGATGTGGGCTCTTTAATGAAGTCTGATAAGATTATTTCAGGGATTGCTGCCGAGATGCGCAGGAAAGCTGATAAATATGGAATGAGCGACTACGAGGCACTGGAGGAGGCAATTCGGGAAGAAGCGGTTGAACTTGTCCGCAGGAGAAAAGAAAAAGCCCGTGAAAGATAGGAGGGAAAGGCAAATGATTAAAATTAAGATTAGGAGATTGTTACTTACTATTGTGATGGCTGCTTCGCTGGTGATGTCATCGGCAGTTCCGGTTATGGCAGAAACATCTATGACTGACGATGCCTCCGCAGCAGTTTCATACAGCTACAATAAAATCAAGCTGACATGGGATGCACAGGAAGATGTAGACGGATATCAGATTTACAGAGCCACATCTAAGAAGGGTACATACAAAAAAGTGGCAACCATAAAAGGGGATAGAGATACATCATATATCGATACCGGCCTTACTTGTGGCAAGACCTACTACTATAAGGTAAGAGCCTACAAAAGAATCAATGGAAAGACTGTCTATTCAAAGTTCTGTTCTGCAATGAGCGCTTTTCCGAAACCAGCAAAGACAAGGAATCTTGAAGTTCAGTACACCGGATATCCGGGATTTTTCAAACTGGAATGGGATAAGGTTTCAGGAGCTTCCGGATACCAGCTCTGGGTAAAAGAAAAATCTGACGGTAAGTGGCGAACCTACTATAACTACGGCGGAACCAAATTCTATCCTGATACAAAAGGAGATGTGACCCCGGCAATCTTATTTGAAAAAGGGTCAACAAAGGCTTTCTGGTTCCTTGACGACAGCGATAAGGAATACCAGTTCCGAGTAAGAGCATATAAGGTGATAAACGGCAGACGAGTTTACGGAACATATTCAGATACCTTTAAACTGGAACCGACACTGACAGCCGAGGACATCACAAACTATATGACTGAATATATCAGGAGAGAATATCCGGACTTCGTATTCTACTATTACAGAGACGGATATCCTTTGACACCTGACCTTGAAACAGTGGGTTATGATATAGTGTGGAGCAACACGGTATTTTCCAGATATGACAGTATTGAAAGAGTTGGAAAAAGCCTTGAAGGAACACTTGATTTGATGTTCGGCCTGCAGATGTCGGCAAACGGTAAAATCGGCGGTGGCTGCCCTTATGCAGAAATCAATGAGGATGGACTGCTGAAAGTATGGTTGCTTTATTAGACTGCTAGAGTGAATGCTATCTCCGTTGTGCTTTGTGTTCTCGTATGATATAATTTGAAATGGTAAGGAAATCAGCAAATTGGAATATGTAGCACTGATTTCTCAGATAGCATACTCGATATTTATAATTTGTTGACGTGAAGTATTTTGAGGCTGTTTTGGAAAAACGATAAAGCTCTTATTTTAGGGAGATAATGTAGATGATATATT
>JAQXKS010000042.1 GCA_029010575.1 Bacteroidales bacterium
TCAGGCCAGACTTTTGCCGCCGGCTTCCTTCAGATTCCACCTCACGATGGACACCCTTGCCCTTGGCTATATGCTTCCCGTCATTAGGGCGCATTCGGGACTTTCACCCGTTAGAGCATGCCCATGCTGGGCGTACTAAAGGGTGGCCTATAAGTCGACAAGGACTTATAGGTCACCATATTTTTCGTATGCGCAGCAGCCAATATTACCTCATGCAGGCAGCCGCTGCAGCATTGATTCCGTCTATTGCAGAAGAGACTATTCCACCTGAGTAGCCTGCGCCTTCACCGCATGGGTAGATACCATCTATGCCTATAAGACTATAGGTATCAGAATCTCTGGGGATTCTCACAGGTGAGGATGTTCTGGACTCAACCGCCAGCAGGAGTGCATCTGCGGTGTAGTAACCCTTTATCTTTTTGTCGAAGAGGGGAAATGCCTTTTTTAGTCTGTGCGCTACAAACTCCGGAAGGATGTTGTGCAGGTTAGCCCCTTCTATTCCGGCTGAGTAAGAACTTCCCGGGAGATTGGAGATAACATCCTTGTGCTGAGAGCTCTTGACGAAGTCTGTCATCCTTTGAGCGGGAGCTTTGAATGATCCGGTAAAATCAAATGCCCTCTTTTCTATTTCCCGTCTGAATTCCAGCATAGCTTGCACGATGGGAATCTTTTGTCCACGTTTGATGTAATACTCCATCACATCAGATGGTTCTACAGATGTCACGATTCCGGCATTGGCCCATCTGGAGTTTCTTCGTGAGTTGCTCATTCCATTGAGTACCAAAGCATCAGGCTCTGTCGATGCAGGTACGAGAATACCTCCGGGGCACATACAGAAGGAGAAGACTCCTCTGTCGTCCACTTGCTCGACCAGTGAATATTCTGCAGGTGGAAGGAACTCAGGACGTGCACCGCTGAGGTGATATCGCGCCCTGTCGATGAGTGACTGAGGGTGCTCTGCCCTCACACCCAGAGCAAACCCCTTCTCCTGAAGTGGCCACCCTTTGCGAATGAACATTTCGTATATATCGGATGCAGAGTGTCCTGTTGCCAATATTACGGAATGCGCATGGAACACTCCTGCAAGCGATTCCACCTCCCACTCATCAGAAGCACTCTTTTTTATGTCAGTTACTCTGGCTTCGAAATGGTACTGACCGCCACATTCGAGAATCGCCTTACGCATATTCTCGATGACAGAAGGTAGCTTGTCACTGCCGATGTGTGCATGTGCCTCGAAAAGGATATCGGGATTGGCTCCGAAATCCACAAAGAGTCCCAGGACATCATCGACGTTTCCCCTTTTTGTCGATCTGGTGTAGAGCTTTCCGTCAGAGAATGTTCCTGCACCTCCCTCCCCGAAACAGTAGTTGGAATCGGGATTGAGTATCCCCTTGGTGGAGATTGCCGCCATATCGTATTTTCTGGCATGAACATCCTTTCCCCTCTCGAGAATAATCGGTTTTAACCCTCTTTTTATGATTTCAAGCGATGCAAAGAGTCCGGCAGGACCGGCTCCTATAACGATGACGGATTTGGCCTTGGAGACATCTCTCAATTCAAACGGGGTGTATCGTCTAAAGGGCTCTTCCCCGGCCACACTTCCCTTGATACGATATCTGTAGAGGGGCTCTTTTTTGCGTGCATCGAGTGAACGGCGCACCACCTCCACAGATGTGATCTGCTCTCTTGACAGATGCAGTCGCGATGAGGCCTCCTTCAGAAGAAGATCCCTGTTGGGATAGTGCCGTGCCGGGAGTGCTATTTCGAATTCGAACATATGTCAGCGTAATCTAATGCGCGTGAGACAGGAGCATCATAAAGCGATGACCTGAATCCGGCTCTGTATTTATAAAGTCCTGCAATTGCAATCATTGCAGCATTGTCTGTAGTAAATCTGAGTTCAGGCAGATATGTCTTCCATCTCCTTTTGGCCCCCTCCTCCAGAATTCTGTTCCTTAGTCCTGAATTTGCCGAGACACCACCTCCTATTACCACACTGGTTATTCCTGTCTGCTTGGTGGCCATAATCAGCTTTTTCATCAATACATCGATGAGCGTCTTTTGGAATGATGCACAGATGTCGGCCATATTGTCTGCCGGGAAACCGGGATCTTCGGCAATCTTGTCTCTGAGAAAGTAGAGAAGCGAGGTCTTAACGCCGCTGAATGAATAGTCCAGACCGCTGATGTTAGGCTTTGCAAAGGTAAATCTGCGAGCGTCTCCTTGGGCTGCAAGGCGGTCGACTATAGGTCCTCCAGGATAGCCCAGACCAAGAAGTTTGGCGCATTTGTCAAAGGCTTCTCCTACAGCATCATCTATTGTTCTTCCGATGACTGTGAAATTGAGAAAATCATCGACCCTTACAATCTGCGAGTGGCCTCCGGAAACCAGCAGGGCAAGAAATGGGAAACGGGGTGGATCATATTCCTTACCATTCTGACGGATAAAGTGCGAGAGAATGTGGCCGTGCAGGTGGTTGACATCCACCAGCGGTATGTCAGCTGAGAGTGCCAGTCCCTTTGCAAAAGAGGTTCCCACAAGTAAAGATCCCAGCAGTCCGGGACCTCTGGTATATGCAATTGCATCCACCTGGTCGAGTGTGATACCTGCCTGATGAACAGCCTGATGCACTACAGGAAGGATATTCTGTTGATGAGCTCTGGAGGCAAGTTCCGGCACCACGCCACCGTATTGTTCGTGAACCTTTTGGGAGGCCATAACATTTGAAAGGAGTAATTCTCCATCCAGCACTGCTGCAGATGTGTCGTCGCAGGAGGATTCAATTCCCAATATGATTTCAGCCATTTTCGTCTTATTTTTGTACGGCAAAAATAATAAATTGCATATATGATACAAAAAAAGTATATTTGCTTGTTGTAAATATTTGGCCCCAATAATCAATCTATCAGAGCGCTCAGAAAAATATTGATAGGCCTGCTGATACTGATAACCCTATTACCGTTCATTGCACTGGTAGCACTTCAGCATCCGCGGGTTCAGACAATGGTAACTCAGAAAGTCATATCCTCTGTATCACAGAAGGTTGACGGAAGTATCAATGTCGAAAGGGTTTCTATTGTCTTTTTTAACAAAGCTATACTTCACAATTTCTCGATTACGGGGACTCAGGGGGACACACTTGCAGCAGCCTCCAAAATTTCAGTCACACTTTCACTTTCAGACATTCTGATGGACAGGTTGAGGGCCAGACGTATACTGGTCGACGATGGTCTCTTCAACCTTATTACCGAGACCCCGGATCGAAGGACCAACATCACCAGAATCTTCAAGATAGACAAGAACAATGCAAAGAAGGACTCCTCCTCTTTTTCGTTAAGTTCCATTCCTGAGGTGGCAATCGACAATGTAATCATACGAAACTTCAGGTTCAACATGCTCAATCCCGTTGCCGATACGATTCCAAGATGCGACTCCTCTATAAATTTCAAAAACATGCAGCTCTCTGACATAAATGTCAGGCTCTCCAGGGCGAACTTTAGCAATGGTAAGCTTACAGCCCGCATCCGAGAGCTCAGATGTATGGACAGATGCGGTTATCGTGTACGCTCCCTTACGGGTAATTATTCTATGGATTCGGCCAAGGCTATGATAGAAAACCTTGAACTCGAGGACTCCTTTTCAAAAGTCAACGCAAAGTACCTTTCGTTCGGATATACGAGCGGAAAAGACCTGATAGACTTCTGTAACAAGATTGTTTTAGGTGCTGATTTCTATGATACTTACCTTGATTTTAGATCTATAGGCATATTCGCCCCGACTCTTAGAGATAACAATTTAGTTATAGGCATAAACGGTGAGGTGAAAGGGCCTGTCTGTGACCTTTCCAGCCGCAGTCTGAAAATTACCAACGCCGACAGTACATATATAGAAGCTGCTGTCAGAATCTCCGGACTGCCGAACTTTCAGTCTACACTTTTTGATATCAGAATCAACGACCTCACTACTATGGGCTCGGAACTCAACGGAATCATCTCATGGTTCTCCCATTCCGATATTCCCTTTGTGACGAATCTTCTTCCCGGCACTAAGCTTCATGCTACGGGTAATCTCTTTGGATTCTACTCAGATGTCACAGCCGATCTGGCTGTAACATCAAACGCAGGTAATTTCGAAGTAAGTGCTCTCTCGCGCCAAATCGATAAAGTGCGCACAGTAGAGGCTAACTTGAAAACCTCCAGATTGCATTTGGGAAGAGTTCTCAAGACCAAATCCCTGGGCAGGGCCTCTTTAAACCTTTCTGTCAATGGAGCATTCAGGAAGGGTGAAATGGATATCAAACTGACTGGCTGCAATATCAGCCACCTCGACTACAATGGCTACGGCTACCACGATATCGCCCTTGCCGGCTCACTGGACAACGACCGTGCTAAGGTCAGGCTGCTCAGTAGAGACTCCTCGCTGCTGGCGATGACAGAGGCGATAGTAGATTTCAGAGAAGGGCTCTCTCCGGAGCGTTTGAGACTCTATATGGATGTGCCTAACGCTGATCTGAGTGCAATGAACTTCTCAGACCAAAACCAGAAACTGGTTATGGGTGTAGTTGCCACAGCTGATGTGACGGTCGACAACAATCTGTTTCTCGGAAATGTCAAGCTCGACAATATAAGATATGACAACAACTCCGGTTCATACCTTATTGACTCAATAGCCATTAACTCGACTATAGAACACGGTATCAATATAGTAACAGTGGACTCCCCCATGTTGACAGCAGAGTATCAGAGTAATGACTCCCCTACACTGCTTCTGCCCAGACTTAAGGGGATAATGCTCTCAAAACACCTTCCCTCTCTGACCTCAGCAGGATATACGTCAGGTCAGTACCGTGGATACTACAGTTTCCATATGGAAACATCAAACCTTACACCACTGTGCAATATTCTGATGCCCACACTCTACATCTCTAAAAATACGGTAGTTGATGCCCTGATAGACGAAGATGACCATTTCGACTTCTCTGTCGAATCAAAAGGAATCAAGGTCGGCAACAACACTATCTCCGGAGTAGTACTCTCTGCAAACAACAACGATTCGATTCCGACCCTCATGGTCGCAATGGACAAGATTAAATCAGGTCAGATAGTTCTAAAGAACGCCGGTATATCCTTGAAGGGGCTTAATGATACGCTGCGTCTCTCGGTCGGTTATGACAATAAAAGCGAAGAGGGCAACTCATTGGAATTCAACTCCAGGATAAAGCTTAATCCGGTAAGCAAAGGTTTCGACACTCAGATAATGATAGATGATTCGCACTTCCTTCTGAATGGCTCGAAATGGAAAATCAATCCTGCAAGCATTTCATTGGGGGATAAATATTATAATGTATCCAACTTTCTTCTCTCTAACGAAGACCAGTCGGTGCGTATCGATGGTGTCGCCTCACAATCGGCGGAAGATACAATGCTCGTCAACCTCGACAATTTCGACATCTCCATACTCAATCCCATCTTCAATAACTCTCTCAAACTCTCTGGAGAGCTGAGTGGCCATATCTCGGCGGTAAATGTATTCAAGGAGTTGGGTATTCTCATGATGATGGACGGAACGGATATCTATCTTTTCGACAGAAAGGTGGACAAGGTAACAGTTATGAGCAAATGGGATCAGGCACGAAAAAGATTTAATTTGCTGATAAGCAACCATTTGGAAAACGAGTCACCTCTCAATATCTCTGGGTACTACACACCTTCACGTAACTATCTGAATCTCAATGCCACACTCAAGGAACTTTCACTTCCTTACCTCGACCCGTTCCTCAACAGCATTATGACTGTGGATGGAGGCTCAATAAGCGGAAACTTTTCCATCTACGGACCTCTCAACAGACTGATGATAAAGGGTGAGAACTGTTATATCGATTCTATGAAATTCACCCCTCAGTACACAAAAGTTCCCTATATTTTGAGCGGCCCTGTAGATATATCGAACTCCAATATCGAGCTGAAGAATCTGCTCATTACTGATCCCAAGAACAACAAAGCCGAACTTTCAGGAAACATCAGCCATAACTTCTTCAAGGATATGTACTTAGGAGTAAAGTTATCATTCGGTAAACTGATGGCCTTGAACACACATGAGAAAGACAATCCCACATTCTACGGTTCTGCCTACGGTTCTGGAATCATTAGTGTGGAAGGGGCTATAAACAATCTACTCATTGATGCCAACATCACTACCAACCAGGGGACCAAGATCCATGTACCGCTCTCATCCTCATCTTCAGCCACCAAGAGTGAGCTTATCACCTACGAGACATTTCAGGAAAAGATTGAAGAGAGTTTCGAGGATGAGGTAGAGAGGGTAGTTGCCGCACAGATGAACAATTCGTCGTCAAAGGTCGAGATACGTGCAAAGGCCAATATAACACAAGACACTGAGGTCATTGTAGAAATAGACAAGGCACTGGGAAATATTCTCCGTTGTACCGGAAACGGTGCTGTAGATGTAACTATCAACCCCTCAAAAAATATCCTCGACCTGCGTGGTGACTACACCATCGCTGAAGGTGGCTACCATTTCGTAGCATCAATTGCCTCCAGAGACCTGATTATAAACGAAGGAGGTACTCTCTCATTCAACGGTGACCTCAACAGTACCACTCTTGACGTGGGAGCAACGTACAGAACCAAGGCTTCTATCTCAGCACTGATTTCTGACACTACATCAGTTAGCAACAGAAGAAATGTCGACTGTTCAGTTAAACTGAAGGGTTCACTCAGCAACCCCGAATTTACATTCAATATCGATATTCCTGACCTTGACCCCATCACGAAGGGTCGTGTAGAGAGTGCCCTCAGCACACCGGACAAGGTTCAGAAACAGTTTATGATGCTGCTTCTCATGGGAAGTTTCATGCCAGACGAGCAATCAGGTATCGTTAATAATACGACCATCCTCTTCTCGAATATCAGTGAAATACTCTCCAATCAGGTAAACAATATCTTCAGACAGATGGACATTCCTATAGACCTGGGGCTCAATTATCAGCGAGGTTCTACGGGACAGAGCGACATTTTCGACTTCAATATGTCTTATCAAATCACCAACCGACTGGTTATCAACGGTAATGTCGGAAATAATGAGACCTCTTCATCATGGGGTGGAGATGCTGAAGTTCAGTACAAGATCGACAATCAGGGAAAACTTCTGGTAACTGCATTCACCCGATCTTCTGACTCCTACTCCAACTATCTGGACAATACCCAGCGCCATGGCTTCGGTATTACCTTCCAGGATGAATTCGACACCTGGGGTGATTTCTGGAGAAACATTTTCTACACCAGAAAGCGCAAGGAGGAGTACGAACTCAAGAGAATGCTCCAAGCGCAAGAAGAACTCAAGAGAGAGGCCGAAGAGGCCAATATCAAGAAGGAAGAGGTTAATAAAGGTAAGGAGGATCCTCAAAATATCACCACTTATGATGCAGGTGTCATCGAGTACAAAGAGGAGTAGTGGTCATCTATCCACTAGAAACTTACTTGAAGACCATCGTAAGCTGGGAGAACACCTTCGGGAAGATTCTTCGAGAGCTGGGCGTATGGTTCAAGCTGATGAGAGATATGGGTAAGATATACCTGAGAAGCTCCGGTTCTTGAAGCCACTTGAAGAGCCTGATCCAATGTGAAGTGCGAAATATGTGGTTCGCGCCTGATGGTACTTATGACAAATACCTTAACGCCCTTGAACAGCTCCACAGACTCATCCGATATTGCTGAGGCGTCTGTAAGATAGCCCAGATCTCCGAAACGGTAGCCCAACACCGGCATCCTGTAATGGACAGCTCTTACAGGTATTATCTCTACACCCTTAATTTTAAACGGATTCTGATCAATCAAACGGATATCGAACATAGGCACACCCGGATACTTGTGATCTTCAAATGCGTAATAATACTGTTTTTCCAGAGATTCGAGGACTCTTTGCTCACAGTACACCGGGACATCTTTCTGAAGATTGTAGTTGAATGCCCTTATGTCATCAAGTCCGCCTGTGTGGTCCTTATGGCTGTGTGTAAGAATAATGCCGTCTATTTCCGAAATATTGTTGGCCAGAAGCTGCTGTCTGAAGTCGGGACCTGCATCAATTATTATCCTCAGACCTTCATATTCTATAAATGCCGATGTCCTCAGACGCTTGTCGCGGCTGTCAGATGAGAGACACACCGGACACGTGCAGCCGATTACAGGAATTCCCTGAGATGTACCTGTTCCTAAAAATGTTATTTTGTTTGCCATAATTCTTACAAATTTAGTGTTTTTCACTATTTTTGAAAAATGAATGAGATGAATAATAGTCCAAAATTATATCTGGTTCCCTCACCGTTGGGAGAAAACCCTATAAATGAGGTTCTTCCGTCAATCATTTATAGCCGGATAGAACACATCGGCCATTTTGCTGTCGAAGAGGTCCGCACAGCCCGTCGCTTCCTCTCAAGGCTAGGTTTCAAAGGGCGTATCGACTCATTAAAGTTCTATACTATAAACGAGCACTCGTCAGATGCCGACATTGAAGCTGCTTTTGCACCATTGGCCGCAGGGAATGATATGGCTCTCATTTCAGAGGCCGGCCTTCCTGCCGTCGCCGATCCGGGGGCTCTTCTTGTCGCCAAGGCTCACAGGAACGATATTGAGGTAGTGCCCTTTGTGGGTCCATCATCCCTGATGATGGCACTGATGGCATCAGGCATGAACGGTCAATCTTTTGCCTTTGCAGGATACATTCCTGTCAAGAGGGACGAACGGAAAAAGCGAGTCAGGGAGCTCGAGAGCCGCTCTGCACATCAGGACGAGACCGAGATTCTCATAGAGACTCCCTACAGGAACGATTCCCTGTTCGCTGACATTCTGGAGGTATGCAACCCCTCTACACGTGTATGTGTGGCGGTTGATATCACCATGCCTGACCAATATATCAGGACCAAGACGGTCGCCCAATGGAGGAAATCCGATTTGAAAATAGACAAAAGGCCCTGCGTCTTTTTAATATATGCAAGATGATTATGAATAAAGGAGTATTGGAACTCAAGGATATAAAGATATTTGCCCGACACGGATGCTTCGAGGAGGAGCGTGAGATCGGGAATTGGTTTATCGTGGATTTTAGTGCAGAGATGGATATCATGACAGCTGCGATGAGCGACTCTCTGGATGATGCTGTCAACTACCAGATTATTTTCGACATTATCAGTGAGGAGATGGAGATTCCGTCAAATCTTCTGGAGAATGTTGCATATAGAATCCTCAGAAGGGTGAAAGAGCGTTTCCCCAGGATTAACTCGGCAAGTGTCTCCGTCGCCAAGGTCAACCCTCCGCTGGGTGGTCAGGTCGGAGCTTCCAGGATTACACTGTCATATTGATTTATGGAAAAAAGGATTGCATTCTATACTTTGGGCTGCAAGCTCAACTATGCCGAGAGTTCAGCTCTATCGAGAGAGTTTGCCAAAAGGGGCTATAAAGTGGTAAACCCTGCAAATCAGGCTGATGTGTATGTTATCAACACCTGTACGGTCACCGAGCACAGTGACAAGAAGAGCAGGAATATCATACGCCGTCTTCACCATACATGTCCAGATGCCATAATCGCGGTAATAGGTTGCTACGCACAGCTCAAGGCCGAGGAGATAGCTGCTATCGATGGGGTGGATATCGTATTGGGCGCCAACAGAAAGGGAGAGCTCCCTGACGAAGTGGAAAAGTTTATCAGGCTTGGCGGACACTCTGACACGAACCGTAAGGCAATCGATGTGAGTGAGATTTGCTCAGTGGAGAAGATTTTCCCCGGTTTTTCATACGGAGAGCGTACCCGTTCTTTCCTGAAGGTTCAGGACGGATGCGACTACAAGTGCAGCTATTGCACCATCCCTCAGGCTCGCGGCAAGAGCAGGAACTTTCCCATTGCCGAGCTTGTAAGGCAGGCCCAGGAGATTGCCCGGGAGGGAGTCAGGGAGATAGTGCTGACAGGTGTAAATACCGGTGACTTCGGCAAGAGTACATCGGAAGATTTTCTGGATCTTCTGAAGGCTCTCAATGAGGTGGACGGTATCGACCGATACCGCATATCATCCATAGAGCCGAATCTTCTCAGGGAGGATATTGTAAGGTGGATTGCTTCCGGCACCAAATTTCTGCCACACTTCCATATACCCCTGCAGGCAGGATGCGACTCCGTTCTCAGAAGAATGCGAAGACGCTACAACACAGCAATGTTCAGGGAGAAAATCGAACTTATCCGCTCGCTGATGGGTGACAATGTCTTCTTCGGCATAGATATCATTACCGGTTTTCCCGGAGAGAGCGAAGAGGAGTTTGCCGAAGGATACAGGTTCCTACAGGAGATCAATCCTGCATTCCTCCATATCTTCCCGTACTCGGCTCGCGAGAATACCCCGGCGGCACTGATGGAGAATCAGGTAAAAGACTCTGTCAAGAGCCGGAGGGTAGAGATGCTCGAAGAGCTCTGCGAAAGTCTCCACTCCTCTTTTATCGACAAGAACAGAGGATGCCGTTCCAAGGTACTCTTTGAGAGCAAGCAAAAGAACGGCACCATCTCAGGCTACACAGAAAACTATATTCAGGTATTCAGACCTTATGATCCCGAACTGATAGGTCAGATCGTGGAGGTAGAAATCTGAACCGGGCCGTCCGAATACCAGATATATCCTTCGACATTTTCATAGCCCATCTCTTTTATCAGCAAGACGTAGTTTTCCACCTGTCGCTGATATTCGGGCAGTTTCTTTCGTCCGAATTTATAGTCAACGACCACGACCTTGTTGTCAGGATAGATCATTACGCGGTCCGGGCGATAGTCATCTCCTTCGGGTGTGAGAATAGGAGTCTCATTGAGAAGCTGCACATGGTCAGAGAACCAGCCCCTCTCCTGGACAGATCTTATCCTCTCCATCACGGTAATGCGGGTATCCCTGACATCCTTCTGCCTTATAATGCCGTCGTTGACAGCTTTGCGTATGGCATCGTCAACATCGTCAGATGTGGCGATGGATTCGAAAATTGCGTGAAGTGCCACACCTCTAAGCCTGCTGTTCCCGGGACCTGCTTCATTGGATGATGCATAGAACTCATCTCCCTTGAATGCCAGCTCAAGACGATCTCCTATAGGTGTGCGTTCATATGTGTCGAAAGGGGTTATGGTATTGTTCTGTACCGGTGCCTTATCCCCTACCGAGCATCTTGCCCTCTTTCCTGAAAGTATTCTCTCCGTGCCGGAGGGAATCTCCTCTGGCGGAGCACTCCGGAACAACGTTTCAGGATCACTTTTGCAGTATGCGTAGAGCATGTTGGCAACGCACGAACAGGGATTTCCCTCAGGATCATTATCGGGGAATGCCCAGATGGCCAGGTGGTCACAAGGGCGGGTGAACCCCACGTACCAGACATTGAGACTGTCGAGCATCTCCTTCTGCCTCTCTTCCTGGTAGATACTTGCGAATTCACTGTTTTCCAGATTCTTATTCATCTTGATTGGCACTATCTCCAGGTCCCCCATGGCGTTCCTGGCATTGAACTCCGATACATTTACCCACCTGATTCGCGAGGGAGATCTGAATGGATCCTTCAGGAATGGAATAAAGACAACAGGGAACTCCAGTCCCTTTGATTTATGCACCGTGATGACCCTGATGGTATTCTTTCCGGTGGGGATACTTATGCTTATGCTGTCGGCTTTGCCTTTCCACCACTCCAGAAAGCCCCTTATGTCAGAGCCGTTCTTGGACATATAGGTGTTGACATTGTCCATAAAGGCCTGAAGGAAGGGTACCTCTTCCCTGAGTTCCTCATCCAGTGACTCTATTATCTCTTCGCAGATTCCGTAGAGGGAGGATTCGGTAATCTTCGGGTATTCCCCATTGTGCATGTAACGTACAATATTGTCAGAAGGGTTGTCCATGGATGAGAGAGTTGCCACCACCCTCCTTACACTGGCCGCGCTGCCCACCAGCAGAGAGTCATCGGTCACTATTGATATGCCGTTCCTGAGAAGGAAATCGGATACTATTCCACCTTCGGCGTTGGTTCTTACCAGTATGGCCATATCGCTCATGTCGTATCCCATGTCACGGAACTCCTTGATCCTGCCGAGCAGGGATCCGCCTATGATATCTATCCATGCCGCGGCACGGGTGGCAGAGAGCGCCTTCTGTATACAATGGGGGATGAAGTTGATTTCCACACTGCCCTCTCCCCTGGCACGGCCATTTGGCAATTTCTGGCAGACCTGCTCCCTGGTGTATATCTGGGAGATGTCCGAGTCTGGGATATTGCCCAATGAGCTGAAGAAACCGTTGTTGAATTTGACAATGGTTTCATTCGAGCGGTAATTATTTTCCAATCTGATCAGATCGGCGTCAGGATAATCCTTGGCAAGCTCATCCTTCATGAGGGTGTAATCAGATCCGCGGAAACGGTATATGCTCTGTTTCACATCACCGACTATAAGAGAGTCACTGTATCCGACACTCTCATCGATCAGAGGCTTAAAGTTGCACCACTGCATCGCTGAGGTATCCTGAAACTCATCCAGCAGATAGTTCTCGATTCTGGTTCCTACTCTTTCATAGATAAAGGGAGTCTCGCTTCCATCTATGATATTCTTAAGGAACTGGGTAGTATCAGACAGTAGTATGAGATTATTCTCCTTACAATAGGCTTCTATCAATCTTCTCAAAGTGGCAAGCAGCACAAGAGTGTTGACATTTGTCTTCAGCGCCGACAAAGTGTTATAATCCCTGCTCAGAGCAGGCAGCTGTTCGACGGCCTGCCTTACCTTCTGTTCAAGCTCGGGCGAGACGAAGCTCCTTACCCCCTTTGCCAGCCACTCTGAAGCATCTTTCTCTATGGTTGCGAGCATTGTCTTTGAGGGCAGAAGCAGCTCTCCATGCGCAAGTGAGACAAAAATGCCGAAACCAGATTTGGACTTACCTCTGAAAAGGTCAGGAGTGAGTTCCTCCATAGCCATCTGCCTGCAGACATCTTTGCCTATATCTGCAATATGCGTTCTGAGCTCATCCCATTTCTTGTTGACATTACTGATGTAGGCATCTATCTTCCCCTGTGCAAATATCTGTGCCTCACGTCCGTTCACCTTGACCTTGAACTCCTCCTTGAAGAGCTCCTTTGAGAGATCGACAAGAGCCGGAATGACATCGTAACCCTTTCCCTCCTCAATTCTGCCGAAGGATATATCGAGAAGCTTTCTGAGCAGTTTCGGTTCATTGTCAAGAGATTCCATCAGCGCCCCGATTGCGCTCTCTATGGCAGCATCAGTTTCAATCTCCGTAGTATAAGAAGAGTAGAAACCTATCTCCCTGGCAAAGGCACGGGTAATCTGCTGAAAGAAACTGTCTATCGTGGAGACATTGAAATAGCTATAGTCATTGAGAATCCTCACAAGGAGCTTTCTTGCACGCTTTTTTATAAATGAGCTGCGAAGAGCCCCCTCCCTGAACTCTTCCACAAGTTCCGGAATCTGCATGAGGGTCTGCATATGAGGCGATTTCCCCTCAGAGAGTCTGAAGAGCTCCCCAAGAATACGCTGCTTCATCTCATCCGTAGCCTTATTGGTAAATGTTACAGCCAGGACAGACTTGTAGTGGTCCACATCGTCCACCCTCGAAAAGAGCATCTTGAGATATTCCTGAGTCAATGTATATGTTTTTCCGCTACCGGCAGAGGCATTGTATATTTTGAGCATGGCACTTATCTGTTACATATATCTTTAAATGGACAATATCCGCACTTTGTCAGATCTCCGGTCATGACAAAGTCAGAGTCAGGATTAAGGATTTCCAGAAGGGTATCCCTCATCTCTCCCATGAAGGCATTGAAACTCTCCTCTGAAGGTACTGCCTCCCTGTAAGATTTGCGGTAACCCTCCCTGACATAAAAGATATCAAGGGTGACTCTGTCGATGCCGGGCAGAATTTTGTTTTCAGGGGCTGTCAGCAGCAGGAGGTAGAAGTAGAGCTGATCAAGGTGCTTGGGGTCGATACCTGTCTTTGCATTCACACGCCCTGTCTTGTAATCTACCACCCTGTTTCCCTTTTCGGTAGAATCTATTCTGTCCACTATGCCCTTAAGAGTGACAAAGAGCCTCTTCTGCGCATCTATACAGAAGCAACACTTGTACACCTTTTCTGTCTTCATTACGACAAGGCCTCCAACCAATCTATCCGCCTCCAGAGTATAACTGATATATCGCTTGAGCAATTCCCTGATAATCAAATTTCTACCCCTTATATCTTCACTCTTCATCATAAGAATATCCAGAAAAGCCCTGTCGACAATGTTCTCGATATACCCCTTGTCCCTCTGGTGGGCCGAGCGGTCTTCACTGTAGATGAGTTCCATTGCCTTATGGAAAAGATTTCCGAAAATATCTGCTCCGATATCTTCACGAACCTCATCGTCCTCCCTCAGATTCTCAATATACTGAAAATAGAAGCTCAGAGGACAATCCCTATAGAGAGAGATGGCTGAAGGGGAATATTCCATCTTCTTGAGCTTCTCAAGTATGGAATCATCCTTATGGATGACGATATTGTTCTCTTTTATAGTGGAGACGGCTGAGGAGACAGTGTACCTATTCAGCTCGAAACGGTGATGGTAATCAAGCTGCTTGATGTAACGGCTCTCCTCTGTTGTCCTTCCTCCCTGGGAAGAGGTGTCAGACATCAGCCATACCCTCTTTGCCCTCGAGAGCGAACGATAGAAATGGTATGCGCCAATAGAGTCCTGAAATTCGTAGGTGGGCAGACCGAATCCCTTGCGAAGGTTATAGGGAATTATCGAGTTGGAGATGCTCCTGGAGGGGAAGACTCCGTCATTCATCGAAAGGATAATCACATTGTCGAAATCGAGTGCCCTGGTCTCCAGAGGTCCCATAATCTGCAATCCTGCAAGCGGTTCACCTGTAAAAGGGATAGAAGTAAGGGATGCCAGCTGGCTGAGCAGCTTGAAAAATGTCGAGGAGGAGACCTTGGTGTCAGCCAGGATGGTCGAAAGAAGATTGATATTCTTCTGATACGCCAGAACGAACTCCCTCTCCAGGCGTTCAGTATTATCGGAGGCCTGGTTCATAGTAATGAAATCTATTGCACCGAGCAGATATTCAGCAATATCCTGACCGCCTCTGAACAGGGGCTCTAATTCTGACAACATGGAGAGAGGGACATAGACCATATTCTTGGAAATTATCTCCTTTATGGCATTTTCACAGAACTCTCCATGCGATCTTTTAACAATCGGGTGCGATATGATGTCCATTACATTCCGGTAGTAGAAAGAGGGTCCGGAGGATAGCTCCCTCATACCTTGCCTGAGTGAATAGAGATTGAGGAAGAGTGATGCCACATTGCTGCTGTTCAGGCTATACCCCATAGTTACGTTGACCTTTTCCACCTCTTTGGGAATGGAGCTGAGCAGAGGGAAGAGGAGTGATTCATCAGGAAGGACTATACATGTATTGAACAGATCTTCGTTCTTATTATCTCTTTTGAGCTCTCTGAGCAGAGTGCCTGTGTATTTAGCTGATGCTGTAGACGAGGAGAATGAGACTACATTGATTTCGGGATGCTTTCCGTTAACCTCGTAGCAGATGGGATAGAACGATGTAAACTCCTTGACATTCTCTTTCATGAAACGGGAAGAGGGGTTGTCCAGGTCCTTTAGCTCCGGGGTCTGGTAATCCCAGTAAAAATCCCCCTTCCCCAGACTCCTGAGCCTCCTCATAAGAACTTTCTCGCACTCATTCAAAGCGTTAAGTCCAACGAAAACGATCTTCCCGTATCTGTTCAGTTTGGGAAGGATTCTCTCCTGGAATGCCTCGTCGTCTGCGATGCTGTCCGCCACCATTCTGAAAATCATACCCTCATATCCGCCTCCCTGAGCAGAGAGCCGCTCCCTGAACCTGCAGTAGATGGGGTACATGGAGTCCCACATGCTAAGGAAAGATCTTGTATTCTTTCCCCTCTTGTCAGGCTCCTTTACCACCACACCCCAGAACGATTCAAGCGCATTTTTCTGGTTTTCGGTAAAATCTCCTAACGAAAAGATATCATCCAGCTCCTTAAGATCGCTTATGTTACGATAAAGAGATTCAGCATCTACAAGATACTTATCGATATCATCAAAGTCATTCAAAAGAATGTCCCCCCAGTAGATGAAGGAGTCAAAAGTCTCAGTAGAGTCAGGCAAGCACTCCATGTACACTTTATAGAGTGTATGCAAAAGCATCACTTTATTATATGTCACCAGCTCCGACAGAGAGCCGAAGAGTTCGCTTACGGTAGTAAGTCCAGGTGAAAAAAACGGAGTGTCAAAACACTCCGTCAAATATTTCTTGAAAAAGAGCGAAGACCTTTTATTGGGAAATACAAAACAGTATTCCCTTATCTGCGGACCAAGGTTGTCTACAAAGGTCTTTGCTACAGATTTTAGAAAAGGCTGCATATTACTGTAGTCTTTCCCTGATTTTCTGTGATGCTTCTTCGTATCCAGGCTTATTGAGCAGTGCAAACATATTCTTTTTGTATGCCTCAACACCAGGCTGGTCAAAAGGATTTACTCCAAGGATGTATGCAGAGATTCCGCACGCTTTTTCAAAGAGAAAGAAGAGCTCACCGATATTGTATTCGTCGATGCGGTCTATCTCGATGCGCATATTCGGGACTCCTCCATCAATGTGAGCAAGTCTGGTTCCGATCTCAGCCATCTTGTTGCAGTGTTCCAAAGATTTTCCTGCGAGGAAGTTAAGTCCGTCGAGATTCTGTTCATCTGACTCCACCAAGAGTTCCTTGTTGGTATTTTTTACTGATAGTACAGTCTCAAAGAGCATCCTCTCTCCCTCCTGGATATATTGTCCCATAGAATGCAGGTCTGTAGTGAAGTTCACAGCTGCAGGGAAGATTCCTTTGCCCTCTTTTCCTTCCGATTCACCATATAGCTGCTTCCACCACTCTCCGATATATTGGAGCTTGGGGTTGTAATTGACCAGTATTTCTACCTTCTTACCTGCTGCATACTGTTCATTTCTTGCTGCTGCATAGAGAATTGCCGGGTTCTTTGCAGAACGTTCGCGGCAGAGTTTTGCCATATCAGAAGCTCCCAGGAGCATCTTTCTTACATCATATCCCGCCACGGCAATAGGAAGAAGTCCTACCGGTGTGAGCACCGAGAACCTGCCACCCACATTATCGGGAATGACAAATGTTCTGTAACCTTCACCATCGGCAAGAGTCTTGAGCGCTCCTCTGCTCTTGTCTGTGATGGCAACAATACGGGATGCAGACTCCTCCTTGCTGTAAATGGACTCTATGTGCTTTTTGATGAGCCTGAATGCCACTGCAGGTTCTGTAGTGGTACCCGATTTCGAAATTACTATGCAGGCAACAGATTTACCCTGAAGATATTCGAGAAGTTCTGCATGGTACTCTTCACTCAGATTGAAACCTGCAAAAACGACTCTTGTCTTCTGAGGATTGATATCTGAGTCGAATGAATGTGAGAGGGCCTCAATTGCAGCTTTGGCACCCAGGTATGAGCCTCCGATACCGATTACTACAACCACCTGTACACCTTTGTCTTTCCACTCCTGTGCTATTGCTTCGCACTCTCCTACTAGTGAGGATGGAGTCTGCTCGGGAAGGTCAAGCCATCCGAGAAAATCGTTTCCGGCGCCTTCTCTACCTTCCAATACATCATAGCCTTCAATCGCTTTTTCAATATACTGGTCTGAAGGATTTAGTTCTACTTTAATCATATATTTTAAATTAAGCTGTTTTCAAGTACTTTCATTACTGATCTGGCAAATCTCCCGTTATACAGAATTTCATAGACTGCATCAGCAATAGGCATATCCACACCTAAGTTACTGTTTATAGTCTTTATTGCCTTGCTGGCGTAGTAGCCTTCTGCAACCTGGGTCATCTCACCTTTGGCTGTCTCCACACTCAGTCCCCTGCCAAGCATCCTGCCGAAAGATCTGTTGCGAGAAAAAGGTGATGTGCACGTTACCAGCAGATCTCCCAGATACGCAGACTTGGATGTGTTTCTATGCGTATTCGGGTTAGTGGCATTGATGAATTCCTTCATCTCCCTAAAGCAACCTGAAATCATTACTGCCATGAAATTGTCTCCATAACCCAATCCGGCACATATACCGCAAGCGATAGCGTAAACATTCTTCAACGCTGCCGCATACTCCACACCGTAAATATCATTCTCAGGAATTGCCTTCACAAAATAGTTTCTAAAAAACTTGCATATATACTCCGAAACATCTAGATGTTTGGATGAGATGGTTATGTAGGAGAGACGCTCCAGTGAGATCTCTTCCGCATGACATGGACCGGCTATTACTCCAATCCTATCAAAGGGAATGTTTCTGCTGTCGTGGAAGTATTCCGCTACCGTATCATATTTGTCTCCTACGAAACCCTTTATGGCTGAGAGGATGAACTTGTTGTCAAATGAAGCAGTTATCTTTTCCACCTGTGAAAGGAAATATGCTGATGGAATCGCAAAAATCAAAATATCAGACTCTTTCACCACCTTGTCAATATCATCGGTGATATCGAACTTTTCAGCATTGAGTTCCACTGCCGTCAGATACTTGGTATGATGGTGATACTTTCTGATATGTTCTATGGCGTCCCTATCCCTCATGTACCAATTGAGCTTTCTTCCGTTATAAACCAAGAGCTTAACAATTGCAGTGGCAAAACTACCTCCTCCAATAACACCGAAAACAGGATTATCGACTTTCAATATACTCTTCATAACAACATATTTTCTGTATGAGTATCTATATAATATGTGTCTACAGAGGCACTTTGAGGATCTTCAACCGCCCTCCCGGCTGCCTCTACAGCCATCTGGTCACATCTATTATTATAAGGATTGTCAGCGTGCCCTTTTACCCAATGGAGAGTCACAGAATGCTGCCTGTATATCTTCAGGAAGCGCCGCCACAGATCCTCGTTTGCCTTTTTGGCAAAATTGTTCTTTTCCCACTTGAATACCCAACCTTTATTTACTGCATCGACCACATATTTGGAATCAGTGTAGATTTCCACCTCTGCCTGTACTCTCTTTATCTTTTCGAGTCCGTTTATTATGCCCAGCAGCTCCATTCTGTTGTTGGTAGTCTTGAGGAATCCCTCAGAGAACTCTTTGTAATGGTTTCCACAGCTGAGAATCACTCCATAGCCTCCGGGTCCCGGATTGCCCTTGGACGAGCCGTCTGTGTACATCACTATGGGAAGCAGTACCATTACTCTTTATCTTTGTTATTTGATACGGGGATAGTAGCTTCAAGCACATTGGCTCTTATCTCTTCATAGTTCCATCTGTTTCGGACAATATCGATTGCCTGGTAGATGGATGATTTCATCGGCATGGGATTGGCCGTGCCCATTCCCGCAAGCTCGTATGCTGTTCCGTGGTCGGGTGATGTCCTCACTATAGGAAGACCTGCTGTGAAGTTGACTCCCGAGTCGAATGCAAGTGCCTTGAATGGGATGAGCCCCTGATCGTGATACATTGCCAGCACTGCATCGAATGTATATTGCTGGTGTGTGCTGAAAAATCCATCGGGAGAATAGGGACCGAATGCAAGTATATCCTCATCCCTTGCCGCTTCAACGGCCGGGGCAATGATCTCTATCTCTTCGCTTCCCAGAAGACCTCCATCTCCAGAGTGGGGGTTTAGTCCCAATACAGCAATTTTGGGTTTTTCGATACCGAAGTCTTTCTTGAGTGATTCATTCATCAGCCTGATTTTTCCGACGATTGTTTCCTTATTGATCAAAGAGGCAACCTGACTCAGTGGAACATGGTTGGTAACCACCCCTACTCTCATCTTGTCCGAAATCAGGAACATCAGTCCGTCAGATGCCCCTGTCTGTTCGACCAGGTATTCGGTATGTCCGACGAAACCTGGTTTGTGCAGTGCCACAGATTTCTTATTTAGCGGAGCCGTAACCAATGCATCAATATCTCCGTTGATGAGGTCTCGTGTGGCTGTCTCGAGAGAAATCAGAGCAGCACCTGCCCCTTCAGGAGTAGGCTGCCCCGGGTCGATTTTGAAATTGTCCGGAACGCAGTTGATTATATTGACTCTCTTGGGATGATAATCCTTCGCAGTATTAATTATGTTGGTACTGAGATTCTCTACATCCAAGAGCTGTTTTCTGTAGAATCCGAATGCCCGGGATGAGCCGTAGATGATGGGAACACAGAGATCCAAAAGACGAGCATCAGATAAAGCTCTGATTATCACTTCATATCCTACACCATTGGTATCACCTTGGGTTATTCCTAATATTATCTTTTTCAACATATATTTTATATTAACAATAATCTTACAAAGTTAATAAATTCGTTTGAATAAAAGTCAAAACTCCTTATTTTTGTAAACAAGTATGAAACATATTCTCGATACTGATATAAAATTTCTGACTGGTGTCGGTCAGGTAAGGGCCGAGCTTCTGAACAAAGAGCTCGGCATATACACTTTCAGGGATATGATACATACCTACCCCTTCAGATACCTCGACAGAAGCAAAGTATACAACATCAGTGAGATAGTTCCCGGAACCGCATATATCCAAATCCGTGGTACAGTAACGGCAATCTCCATGACAGGAGCGGGCAGGTCACAGAGGCTGAGCATCATCCTCAAGGACAGTACAGGCAGTATCGAATTGGTCTTTTTCAAGGGGATCAAATGGGTAAAAGACAAAATTTCCCAAGGCAAGGAGTATTTCGTTTTTGGAAAACCCACACAGTTCAGGGATACAGTAAACATGGTTCATCCGGAAATAGATTCTGTGGATCAGAGGCTTGCCTCTCCGCTATCCAAATCCTTGACGGGTGTCTACTCGAGCACAGACAAGCTGCGCAACGGCGGGATTAACAACAAGCTCTTTTCCAGACTCCAAAGTTCTCTTCTGGAAAAAATCGATGGCAAAATCGAGGAGACCCTGCCAGCCCAGTTAATCCGGAAGTACAATCTCTGCCCTCTGCCTTTCGCCCTTAAGAATATTCACTTCCCTGATGATACTGCCTCGCTGGAGGCTGCCAGATTTCGCCTTAAATTCGAAGAGCTCTTCTTCCTTCAGCTTTCTCTGCTGAAACAGAAATGTATAAGAGGCCGTCTCTCGTCAGGAATACTCTTACCCAGGGTCGGAAAAGCTTTCAACACATGCTATAATTCACTGCCCTTTCCACTTACCGGAGCCCAGAAGAGGGTCATAAAAGAGATCAGGGAGGATATGATTTCCGGGCACCAGATGAACCGCCTGCTGCAGGGTGATGTAGGCAGTGGCAAGACGATGGTAGCTCTGCTGAGTGCCCTTCTGGCTGTAGACAATGGCTATCAGGCCTGCATAATGGCACCTACCGAGGTTCTGGCGCACCAGCATTTCAAGAATATTTCACGGAATCTTGAGGGCACGGGAGTCTCTGTCGCCCTTCTTACAGGCAGTTCACGCAAGAGGGAGAGGGATGCCATCAATGCTGCGCTGGCAGATGGTTCTCTCAGCATTTTGGTCGGCACTCATGCCCTTATAGAAGATTGGGTGCGTATTCCCAAACTCGGTCTGGTAATAATTGACGAGCAGCACCGCTTCGGTGTGGAGCAGCGCGCAAGACTTCGCTACAAGTCAGATTTCGCACCTCACATTCTGGTAATGACAGCTACACCCATTCCAAGGACTCTTGCAATGACTCTGTACGGCGACCTGGACGTTTCGATTATAGATGAGATGCCTCCCGGACGCAAGCCCGTCATGACTATGCATGTCACCGAATCCAAACGCGATTCCCTATACGCTTTTATAAAGAAAGAAATCGCTATGGGACATCAGGCATTTATTGTCTACCCGCTTATAAAAGAGTCTGAGACTATGGATTACAAGAATCTCGAAGAGGGATTCCAGCAAATTATCAATGAGTTTCCCGCCCCCAAGTACTCCGTAGCCGTGGTTCACGGCCAGCAGAAAAACCAAGACAAGGCATACGATATGGATCTCTTTGTCTCCGGCAAGGCTGATATTCTCGTTGCGACTTCTGTTATCGAGGTAGGTGTCGATGTTCCTAACGCTTCTGTCATGGTCATCGAAAGCGCAGAGAGATTCGGGCTTTCACAGCTTCACCAGCTAAGGGGACGCGTCGGCCGCGGAGCTGAAAAGTCATACTGCATTCTGATGACAGGATACAAACTGAGCAAGGAGTCACGCAGGAGAATCGAGCTTATGTGTGCCACTACAGACGGATTCGAAGTTGCCGAGGAGGATATGAAGATGAGGGGGCCGGGAGACATAGACGGCACCCGTCAGAGCGGTCTTGCCTTCGATCTGAAGATTTCCAATCTCTCAAAAGACAATCTCATTCTGAATATGGCAAGAGATGCCGCTGCTTCGATTCTCGAACAAGATCCCCTTATGGAATCTCCGGAAACAAAGAGACTTATAGAGCACCTTAACACTCTTCGCCTTGATGCCGGGGATATGATATCAGACTACTCCGAAATCAGCTGATGAGCAAGAAGAGCAAATTCTGCCTGCCTATCCTCTCCACTGCTGCAGCATCGCTATCTCCTGAGGCCACTTCTCGGGGTCGGGGGTCTCAAGAATAAGAGGAATGCCGTCGATTCTGGGATCCTTCATAATCTTTTCGAACAGTTCATAACCGATAAAACCGCCTCCCAGTACCTCGTGGCGGTCCACCTTTGAACCTACGGCCTTCTTTGCATCATTCAGGTGCATACCCCTAAGGTATCCAAAACCGACAATAGAATCAAACTCTGCCATAACGGCCTCATAATTCTCAACAAGGTCATATCCGGCTGCAAAGGAGTGGCAAGTATCAATACATACCCCTACCCTGCTTTTGTCCTCTACCTGAGAGATAATTTCAGCTATGTGCTCGAATCTGTAGCCAAGGTTCGAACCCTGCCCTGCTGTATTCTCAATTACCGCGGTGACACCCGAAGTCTTATCAAGGGCTATGTTGATGGATTCAGCCACCCTTCTGAGGGACTCACTCTCCGAAATCTCCTTCAGATGACTTCCCGGGTGGAAATTTAGACGGTCGAGCCCAAGTTCAGCACAGCGGCGCATCTCCTCTATGAACGAGTTTCTTGACTTTTCGAGTCCCTCATCAGAGGGGTGTCCCAGGTTGATGAGGTAGCTGTCATGTGGAAGAATGGATGCAGGTATGAAACCGTACTCTTCGCAGCGGCTTTTGAACAGCCTTATGCTTTCTGCCGAAAGAGGCTGTGAGAACCACTGTCTCTGATT
Source organism: Bacteroidales bacterium (assembly GCA_029010575.1). GTDB lineage: Bacteria > Bacteroidota > Bacteroidia > Bacteroidales > UBA932 > Coprenecus. The sequence goes on from JAQXKS010000042.1 coordinate 23,342, forward strand.
CTTTGTAAAAAGGGCGAAAGCATCTGCCCCGATCTCTTTAGCATTCAATGGGGCATTCTCTACGCCACCCGATGCACTCACATGAGCTCCTATATACTTCATAACAACATTATTAAGTTATCTATTCCGTTTCCGTTACACGCACCTCGTCGACACCGAAAATACACCTTAGTGAACTTACTGCCGATTCAAGTTGCTCAAGCGAAGTTACACAAAATTCTATTTCACTCACAGCAATTCTGTCAATATTTTCGCTAACAATCTTGTTCATCGATAGTTTAAGACGGTCCGTGATACACTCTATAATATCACTCAAAAGATGATAGCGGTCTACCCCCCTGATAGTAAGCCTTACAGGGTACGTAAAAGTAGAATCTTTTTTGAAATCCACTGCAACAATTGAATCTCCCTCTTCAGAAGCAAGTTTTATTGCCATAGGGCAGTTCCTTTTGTGAATAATGATTCCGCCATTTTTATCATCGAATCCAACAACCTCTTCACCCGGAATCGGATGACAGACGGGGCAGCGCTCGTATTCCAAAGCGGGAAGGTTCTGAAGATAACTCTTCAAGGAACGTTTTGCCTTGTAAGTAGAGACATGTTCAAGCCAATCCTTTTCAGGGAATGAATCCGAATCTTTGAAAATCCTTACACAGTCACCACGATGAAGAACAGTCTTGACTGAGGAGAGCTTACCGTTTATCTTGGCATAGTGGGCATGCATACCCAGATCGCTGTGTATCTCAAAGGCAAAGTCGAGTGCTGTCGCCCCCTTTGGCAGCATTATACCCTTTCCTTCAGGAGTAAAGGCCATGATATCATCATTGTAAAATGTGGATGTGATTCCATCCATGTAATCAATCTCCGACTGGTGGAACACAATATCGTGAAGCACCCCTTTGAACTTTTCGATCCATCCGTGGACATTATCTTCGTATTTATCAAGTGCACATCCCAAAAGGGAGCTCTTGATCATCCTCTCTGAAGAGATGTGGATCTCTTCCCACCTTCCTACATCATTGAGTATTTTTACATGGAAACTCTGATAGCCATTTTCTTTGGGAGCATCGATATAGTTGGTGACACTGCCCGGTTTTTCCTTAAGGATATCAGTAATGGCGCCATAAATTCTCAGAGCACATATTTTGTCAGAATACTCTTTATTGGAGGTATATACAATCCGGAAATAACGTTTGCCTTCAACATGATGAAAATCAGAATCAGTGGTCTGCATCTTGCGCCACACGCTGTAAGGTCTTCTGTACCTTAGCTCGATTCTGGTATCGAAATCCAATGAAGAGAGTGCCTTTTCCAACTTTGCGGTGAAACTTTCAAGTATCTCCTTGGTCCCTACCTTTTCTTCCTCTATCATCTTGTCGATAATCTCATAATCTTTGGGACAACGATAACGAAACGAGAGATTCTCCAGCTCGCACTTGATGTGATAAAGTCCCAGTCTGTTTGCCAGAGGAGCATAGAAATAGTCTGTTTCTCCTGCAATCTTCATCTGTTTGTCAGGTCTCATACTATCAAGAGTACGCATATTGTGCAGACGGTCAGCAAGTTTTATCAATATGGCCCGGATATCATACTGTACTGAGGCGAGTATTTGGCGGTAATTATCCACCTGTTTGGAACGTTCGTATTGTTCCTTCTTCTTCTTAGTGACCACACCTACAAGAAAGGCCACATCCTCTCCGAAACGCTCCTTAATCTCACCGATTTTACAATCAGTATCCTCGACGACATCGTGAAGCAGAGCTGCAATAATGGGATTGGGCCCCAAAGAGAGCTCCTCTGCTACAATCTTTGCTACACTTACAGGGTGCATAATATATGGTTCACCACTTTTGCGCATCTGTCCCGAATGGGCATCACGTGCAAGCTCGTATGCTTCCCGTACTTTGGCGATTTCAGATTCATCCGCACTGACTTTCAGCCTGTCAAGAATAGATTCCATATCTTTTTCGACACAGGCCATACATGCCCGTATCTGTTCATCATTGAGTTTCATAATGGATTGGATTAATGGTTAAGTAATATGGTGTTTCAGATTTCAAAGTCCAGACAGCTGCGCTGCGCAGTATATGGGCGCACTTTTCCGTTGGCCACTGCAAGATGTTCAGGATGCGAAGCATACACTTTAAGTGCTTCGGGTGATTCCAATGTGCTGTCAAGCATCAGATCCGCCGTTGAAGAATCTAAACGGCCTTCGGTGTAGACCTTGACATCCAGAAGGCCCGGAACTTTTCCAACCAGTGATTCCAGACCTTCCTTTATCTCTTTTTTTACTCTATTCTTTTCAGCATCAGACATCTCACTCTTGAGAGTCCACAATATAACATGTTTGATCATAATATGGCATTTTGCATTTTTGGACGAAATGCAAATATAACAAAAAAATCCTCTCACTCGAGCTCTTTCTGTGGTATTACGATCTCAGATTCATGTTTCTTTTCAGAGACATTACCATATTCATCATATCCAATAGAGAGCACCTCTTTCCCATAAGTTATCTTCGCAAGATAATCACTGTTAATCCATCTCAAGTCATTCAACCTGAGGATATCTGCTCGACTACACTTGATCTTTTTATCATCATAGACAATGACAGGATGTCCGCTTCCACTACTGATACCGACAGCTTCGTATACAAAAAGATGTTCAGAATCTTCCGCCTTCATTATCAAACCTGGAAGCCCACATAACTTCCAAGGGCCCATACCAACAGGAATATCCATAGTAAACCAGACATGCCAGATTCTGCCTCTAAAAGATGTAATCGCTTTAGTACAACTATATCCCATAACAGTATCTGCCTCATCCGTGATACTCCACTCTATCAAAGGATAAGTCTCTGTGTACTGATAATCGTTATTGAAAAATCTGTTAACAACACCTATTTTCCCTTTTTGAGGATAATTCCAGTATATATCTTCGTAGGTACTTATCTTTTTGTACCCACAAGTCGTTTCCAGATTTATGTTGACTCCGATCGGAGTCTATCCATAATAGAAGTTGACTCTGGTTTTACTTAAAACTGATAGGGATTGACTCTCGAGCTCTCCTGCATTCATAATCTTTTGTATTTTTGATCATTTACAAAGTTTTGAGTGCTTTTTCTATCCCTCAAAACGGGGAATTTACTTTGCGAAAATTCGGGGATTCAAAGTTACTGATTACAGAAACGTCTTCATTATGACTACAACGCCAGCGCCAAGCAACTTCAGAGGTTGATATCTGTCGACGCAGATCTTTTGGCCGCGATAATATAAGGATTCTCACCTAAGGCATGTTGGTTGTGTTGGAGTTATTGGACATGTTGGACGTATTGGACGTGTTGGACGTATTGGACGTGTTGGACGTATTGGACGTGTTGGACGTATTGGACGTATTGGAAGAGCATATTTTATGCGTATTTCTGCTTGAATCTAACTGAAAAAGCATAATTCCGGTGATATTATGGAGAAATGCCAATAAAAACAAAGTTTCTCCATAATAATGCCCAAAAGATGCTCGAATCCAGAAATCAGAGCAGAATAAGCTGGCTTTTCTGCTCTCGACCAAGTCAACGATAAGGTAACACCCGCCCGCCTGCCTGCCGATAGCTTACTTACCCCCGCACGAAACGCTTACTTCCCTTACGCAAACGCTTACTTCCCCCAAGCAATATCTTACTTGTCGATGCAAGTAAGCTTACTTACCGAATTGTAAATTTAATGTGAAAAGTTATCGGGAGATATTTGAGTATTACATTTCTATCGCTATATTTGCATAAATGTCGCTGCTTGATAATGTATAGCAAGCTCTGCAGGTCGATCTGGCCGGGTATCTGACGCCCTCTAAGTTAGCGCATTTCCTTTTTGTGTTTAATTTGACCTGCTCCTTGCAGGCCACAGAATGTGCTGATTATGGAAGTAAAACGATTACGCATGGAAGACGAGTGCGAACTTGCTTTTCGTAACTCGGGGAAAATATACAACGCGAATACTCCGGAGAATCATACGATTGTTTTTTCTACGGTAGAGGATTTCAAGGCGGGGATGTCGATATTGGCGGTATGTGCCATGATGTTCCCTGCAGTCAAGATATATGCTTTCCAACTGATGACCAATCATATACATCTTGTCATCGGTGGTGATGAGCGACGTATAATGGAATTCTTTGAATATTATTCTGAAAGACTCCAAAAGTATTTTTCGAGTCGGAGGAATCTCAGTGCTTTCAAGTTGAGTCTTTTCCCGATAAACGATTTATCATATTTGCGGAATGCCATCGTTTATGTCAACAGGAATGGATTTGTCGTAAATAATGATGTGACTCCTTTTTCATATCCGTGGGGGAGCAGCCCGTACTTCTTTCAAAGCCTTGCTGTCCGATATCATAAAGAAACAGGAAAACCAATAGGAACTGTACAGTTGCGCGCACTCATTCATTCCAGGGCCTGTGATATATTCAAGAATATGAAGGTTGTTGACGGATACATATCTCCTTTGGAGTTTTGTGACGTCGTGACTGCCGAGAGTTTTTTTCGTGATGCCAAACAATATTTCTATCTCATATCCCGTAAAGTAGAGTCTTATTCGGAAATTGCAAAATCCATAGGGGAGGCTGTTTACTATAACGATAATGACCTGTATACCGCAGCAGTGAAAATCGCAAGGGATAACTTCGGCTCTGCTAACCTGAGGACCCTCCCGTCTGCCGCGAAGTTGGAGTTAGCGAAGCGTCTTCATTATGACTACAACGCCAGCGCCAAGCAACTGCAGAGGCTGATATCTGTCGACGCAGATCTTTTGGCAGCGATATTATAAGGACTCTCACCTGAGGCGTGTCGGTTGTGTTGGAGTTATTTGACGTAATTGACGTGTTGGAAGAGCATATTTCATGCGAAATTCTGCTTGAATCCAACTGAAAAAGCATAATTCCGGTGATAATATGGAAAAATGCCAATAAAAACAATGTTTCTCCATAATAATGCCCAAAAGATGCTCGAACCCGGAAATCAGAGCAGAATAAGGTGGCTTTTCTGCTCTCGACCAAGTCAACGATAAGGTAACACCCGCCCGCCTGCCTGCCGATAGCTTACTTACCTGATGCAGTATGTGTAACCTATTGTTTTAATACCGAGTTATGGTCTATTGGTACAACTGAGAGGCGGAACTTAAAAATGTAACCATAAATAATTAGAGGTAAATAATTTACGGAGTTTTTCTTTGTTACTTTTTGTCTTATTGTTTTTTTGCAGTTGATAACTTCTTTTTTGCGGTACAAGAGTAACAATTTGTAAGGACTATTTTACCACCCATTCACCGCCTTTTGCAGGACCTTTTCGGTCTATAATTCCATCGGCTTTCAGCTTGGCGAGTTGTTTCTCTACTGCCTTGGCTGAGATACCGATTTTCTCTGCAAGTGAGGCTGCACTTTGCTTGCCGTCTTCTGCTATCAAAGCTATTATCTTATCCCTGGTCTTCATTGGCTTTTCAGCAGGAGTTTCCTCTGATTCTCCAGTGGACTTGATATATGCCTCGATCTCTTCAGTCAAGTTCTTCTCCATCATAGTAGTCATGAAGTCGCTGAATATCTTAAGATCTTCTTCCTCACGAGTAGCTATAAGAGATTTGATATACTCCTCCTTGTCATCATTGAGAATCTTTGCAGGAATCAGTCCGAACTCGAATTGGAGCATGTTCATTACCAAACGGGCCATTCTTCCGTTTCCGTCTGCCCATGGATGAATTGTGACAAGATTATAGTGAGCGTCGAAAGTCAGTCTATACAGCTCATCGATAGACATTTCAGAGGCCTTCTGACGATCAGCGTTCAGTTGTCTGCAGAATTCTTCAAGTTTAGCTGGAACTTTGTTGTAGCTCATGTATGAGTGGCCACCGAATCCTGCTGTTACATTCAGGAGCCTAAGTTCACCACGTGCTGATGAGAAATCTCCTAAGGCCGTCTTATACTCTTTGCCAGTGTTCTTCATCAGAAGGGCTGAGAGCGTGACCAAAAGGTCTATGGTGATAGGGGTGTGGTTCTTGGCATACTCAATGGCTTTCTCATAGGCAACCTTGAGATCCAGGTTCATACTCTGTTCTACGAGGCTCTTGCCCTTGATGCTGACGCCATGGTCGAACATTATCTGGTTCTCGACCTCAGTGATGGTTGAACCCTCAATAGCTGTGGAATGGGTAATCAGAGAGTACAGATAGAACTTGTCGTAGTCTATCTGCTGATCAATGCCAAGCTGTCTGTATCGTTCGACGAGTTGCTGTAATTTAGTTTTCATACCCTTTTTCTTATATTTTCTCCCTACCTTTTGGGCAAATATAGTGCTTTTCTCCCTACTTTTTATAGTTTTCTCCCTACTTTTTTAAGGCAAAGTAGAGTTTGAGAGTAAAAGCAGGATGTTAACGTTATAGGGCTTTGTGTTGCGTAAAGCGCAATTTGGAGCCCTGTTGTACGAAACCCTGCCGCGGTAGAACGTCAGGAAGGCACCTTATTTATTGGGTAGAAAGGAAGAGGAAGATTGTTGCATTAAGTCAAGTTCCAGTCTCGGGATAGCGGGATTTGGCAGCGATAATATAAGGACTCTCACCTAAGGCGTGTTGGAAGAGCATATTTCATGCGACATTCTGCTTGAATCCAACTGAAAAAGCATAATTTCGGTGATATTATGGAGAAATGCCAATAAAAACAGAGTTTCTCCATAATAATGCCCAAAAGATGCTCGAATCCAGAAATCAGAGCAGAATAAGGTGGTTTTTCTGCTCTCTACAAAGTCAACGATAAGGTAACACCTGCCTGCCTGCCGACTGCCGATAGCTTACTTACCCCCGCAAACGCTTACTTCCCTCAATCAATAGCTTTCTTCCCTTACGTAAAAGCTTACTTTCCCCTACGCAAACGCACTACCCTTACGTAAAAGGTTTCTTCCCTCAAGCAATAGCTTACTTCCCAGTGCAGGAAATAATACAAAATTCATATCTTATTGTAAATCAACGATATAATAAAAGGATTGTTTCAATTTTGTCCCTCGTTTGTCCCCGAAATTTATAGTGGACATAATTTTTAACCTGTTAATGGTGGGTTGGGGGACAAAAGATGAATGATGCGGCCTTGCATTGCTGCGGGACCGTGAAGGCTTGATTGGGCTGGGAAGGAATGACCCTCCCGGTATAAGCTGAAGGAACTCGCCCGCATTATCACCTTCTTCTTTCGGGGCGTACTTACGCATGGCGTCATAGAAGTTCCATGGGCTAATCCCCAGTTCCGACAGGCGCTGTTTGTAACTGATCTTGTTCTCGTCGCAGTAGGCAATCACCTGGGCGACCTCTACCTTTGTCATCATGGCTTTTAGTATTTGATGCAAAGGTAGCTACTCCCCAGCAGCCTATATAGACGACCTTAATCGGATGCTTATATTGATTGTATCGATATTGATATAAATCATATCGATTGGATTTATAATTATTATTTGTTTATTTTGCACTCAGAAAGTAAAACGTTTAACATCATTAATTTAAATAAGGAGGTTTATTATGAGAAGTATTACTACTTTTGATTTGCAGTATGCACACAGGTTTTATGGTTTTATGGGCGAGGCTCAGTATCTTCATGGTCATACTGGTGTGCTTACTATTGAGGTGGAGGATAGCGTGAATATGGGCGTTAATATGGTTTATCCTTGTAACGAGATTCAGAAGGTTGCTTGGGATGTGCTTAAGAATTTCGACCATGCACTGGTTCTCCGCGAGGATGATCCGCTGTTGCCTGCTATTCTGGATGTTTATGAGAAACAGGGTATTAAGGATGGTCATCCTATGAATACTATGAAGGGCGAGGCTTTCAAAACTGAGTGGGCTACCGCTTATCCGGATTGCAGATTGGTTGTTACTAAGGAGACTATGACTGTAGAGGGTATGATTAAGATTGTGTATGACCTGCTTAAGGATAAGTTGAATATTGCCAAGATTACCTTTACCAGCGGTGTGAATGCAGCTTCTTGCGAGTTCCAGCCTAAGAAGGTGATTGAGCGTTGTCCTCTGTGCGGTATCTCTCTTGATGAGAATGGTGTATGTCCTAAGTGCGGCTATAGGAAATAAATGCACTAAATAGCAATCTGTGCAGATGGTGAAGATGAATGCTCTTAATAGCAATCTGTGCGGATGTTAAACTGCTCTTTTGGTTTGTTCACAGAACTGCCTCTTGCTCTTTATTTTTGAGTTGATTATATTTGCGTTAGGTAATCGGGAGTATTAATTAATTTAAAAATGGGAGCGATGAGGTGGTTTTTATTTTTTGCGGTTTTATCTCTCGGCTCGGCTCTTTGTGGCCATGCCAAAGTCTCTCTTGGGCAGACTCAGCTTTAGGATGTGCAGAGGGCAAAAGACTATGCACGAGATGTTGTTCGGGGTTGACGCCAGGAAAGTGGGAGGTGACACCGGCTATGCCGGCACTGAGAACAGGGACTACTGCAATGAGAATGGGATACAGACGTCGTTCGTAAAAAGAGGCCGTCCATTCTCAGAGGAGAAGAAGGAGAAAGACCTTGTCAGGCAGGAACTTGCCAGAGTGAGGGCGACAGCGATGGAGGGCTCGTTCGGGACCCAGAAAGAGCACTACGACTTGAAGCGAGTCAAGGCCCGGACGAAGTTCACTGAAATCCTGTATATCTTCTTCGGCATCCACACAGCGAACG
>JAQXKS010000043.1 GCA_029010575.1 Bacteroidales bacterium
TGTCCACCTCCGGCAGTAACTGTTCCAAACCATGAATCCATCATGCCGGGTTTTACCGACAGATCAAGGACAGTCTCCTCTTCGCCGTCATCAATTCCGGTGAAGACAGCCTGATCGGATTTCTTTTCGACCACCTTAACCCTTTCAACCACCTTAGCAGGAATATTTTTAGAGGCGAGCTGAGGGTCATCCAGGAAAAACTCCTTTCCATCTATCATCACTTTTGATATGGTCTTACCGTTAGCAGTAATTGAACCGTCAGATCCAACCTCCACACCTGGAAGCTTCTTCAACAAATCCTCAAGTACATCATTCTCTGTTATTTTGAAAGCAGATGCATTATATTCAAGAGTATCTTTTTTTACAATTATAGGATTTCCTACAGCAGATACTGTCGCCTGTTCGAGCATTGCAATGTCTGGAGACATCTTTATAGAACCGATATTCAGATCCTTGTCAGATATCACCACCTCCCTTTTGATTGGAAGATATCCCATCATATCAGCTGTAAAGAAATATTTTCCATTCTGGACTCCGTTGATGAGTCCATACCCCTTATCATTTGTTGTAGAAAATTGAGCTCCTTTGGTAGTTCCATCCTTGCTAAGCATAATGGTTGCAAAGGAGACAGGTTCACCGGTGAGTGAATCCACCAGCGAGACACTGAAAGAAAACTTCATGCTCTGGGCATAACTGTGAAAAGTCAATGCCGAAGCAAAGAAGAAGAGTGTAATAACCAAAAATTTCCTGATAGACATAGTATTTTTCTTTTTAACACTACTTTGACGGATGAAAATCAAAAAGGTTTAATAAGATTTTCGATTATTTTACCCTTTCCGGGTGATTCAGGACAAACTTCTCCCAACTTGTAGTGTTTTTCAAATCTGTAAATGGATTTACCAGCTGATAAAAATGGCACATTGCAATAGCAAGAGCATCAGTAGCATCGAGATAAGAGGAGTTCAGCTTTACCCCCAATGTCTTTTCCATCATCATAGCTACCTGCTCTTTGGATGCGGATCCGCTACCAGTAATGGCCACCTTTACTTTCCTTGGAGCATATTCAAAAACGGGTATCCCGCAATTTAGAGCGGCTGCTATTGCCGCCCCCTGAGCTCTTCCGAGCTTGAGCATAGACTGGATATTCTTTCCATAGAAAGGAGCCTCAACAGCCAGATCTGTAGGATTGTACTTGTCAATAAGTTCACTGACACAGTCAAATATCTTTTTTATCTTGACAAAGTGATCCTTCTCCTTCCTCAAGTCCAGAACACCCATATCCACATAGTGAGTCTTTTTGGTATCAACAAGAATAACCCCGTAACCAAGTATATTGGTTCCGGGGTCTATTCCCAATATTACTCGCTGATTATTCATCAGTCAATAATTTCGTATTTGAGATAATCCTTAAGTACGGCAGGTATCTTGATTCCTTCAGGGGTCTGGTTGTTCTCCAGCAGAGCTGCAACAATCCTCGGGAGGGCAAGTGAACTACCATTAAGGGTATGTGCCAGCTGTATCTTTCCTTCTGAATCTTTGTAACGAAGTTTCATACGGTTGGCCTGATAAGATTCGAAGTTGGATACTGAACTAACTTCGAGCCACCTTCCCTGGGCTGCTGAGTAGACTTCAAAGTCGTAGGTGATAGCAGACGTGAAACTCATGTCACCGCCACAGAGTCTGAGTATTCTATATGGCAGTTCAAGTGACTTAACAAGCTTCTCTACATGAAGTACCATCTGATCAAGAAGCTCATGAGACTTTTCGGGAAGCGAAAGCTGCACTATTTCCACCTTGTCGAACTGATGCAGGCGATTTAGTCCTCTCACATCCTTACCGTAAGATCCGGCCTCCCTGCGGAAACATGGAGTATAGGCAGTCATCTTTACCGGGAAATCCGATTCGGCAAGAATGGTATCCCTATATATATTGGTAACAGGAACCTCAGCGGTAGGAATCAGATAGAACTTGTCCTCTCCGATGAAATACATCTGACCCTCCTTGTCGGGAAGCTGACCTGTCGCGAAACCGGAAGCTTCATTTACAACGATGGGAGGTTCTATTTCGAGATATCCTGCAGCTGTATTGAAATCAAGGAAATATTGAATCAGTGCTCTCTGAAGTTTCGCACCTTTGCCCTTATATACAGGGAAACCTGATCCGGTGAGTTTGTTTCCCAAATCAAAGTCAATAAGGTCATATTTACGTGCGAGCTCCCAGTGAGGAAGTGCATCTTCAGGAAGCGCAGGAATCTCTCCGCCCTTTCTTACGACCACATTATCTTCTGCGGACTTTCCTTCAGGTACAAGTGAGCAGGGAAGGTTAGGAAGCAACACGAGCAGATTGTTCTGCTTCTGAGAACTTGCCTCCATAAGAGTCTCTATATCTTTGGATCTTTTCTTTAGTTCAGCCACAAGCTCCTTTGCCGATTCGGCCTTGGCGCCCTCTCCCGACTTCATATACTGTCCGATTTCCTTAGATTTTGACTTGATTTGCGACAATACAGAGTCGAGTTCAGTCTGATATTGTCTTCTCAGCTTGTCTTGTTCGAGAATTTCATCAACAATACTCTTTGCTTCAAAATTCTTCACGGCCAATCTTTCTACCACGAAATCGGGCCTTTCTCTCAAAAGTTTCAGTGTTAACATAACATATGATGATTAGGAATGCAAATATACAAAAAAGAGGTTGACAATAGACTCTTGTCAACCTCTTTTATAAGTAATACCAGTTCAATTACGCTTGAGCTTCTGTTGAAAAAGGAACTACGGATACGAATGATTTCTTTTCCTTGCCTCTTCTCTTGAAGGTTACGACACCATCAACCAAAGCATAAAGAGTGTGATCTTTACCCATTCCAACATTTTCACCTGCATTGTGAACTGTTCCTCTCTGACGAACAATAATATTACCTGCCTTTGCGGTCTGTCCTCCGAAGAGCTTCAGACCAAGTCGTTTGCTATGTGATTCACGACCGTTCTTGGAACTACCGACACCTTTCTTGTGAGCCATAATCTAAATCTCCTTTAATTAAGCGATTTCTTCGATGAGAATCTGGGTTAAACATTGACGGTGACCATTGAGTTTCTGGTATCCTTTACGACGTTTCTTCTTGAATACCAAAACCTTGTCAGCCTTTACGTGATCTACGATAGTGGCTTTGACATTAACTCCGTCCACGTAAGGAGTTCCCACCTTTACGGCTCCGCCTTCGTCAGTAAGGAGCACCTTGTCAAAAGAAAGAGAAGTTCCTTTATCACCCTGAAGGCGGTT
>JAQXKS010000044.1 GCA_029010575.1 Bacteroidales bacterium
CTGAGCCAGGATCAAACTCTTCATTGTAAATTATTCTTTATTTCTCTTAGCTTGTCCTGACGATTGTAATTTCTCAGAAATTAACGTATTCTCTTGGTACTTTGTTGTACTTGTACTTGTTCTTCAATATTTCAATCAACTATCCCTCTCCTAATACGCAACTGTCTTCTAAAGACCGCTCCGTTTCGTTTGGGATTGCAAAAGTAGCGCTTTTTTCCGTATCTCCAAATTTTTTTTGCAACTTTTTACATCTTTTTTTCACCATTTCTTATCCATATACTATGTATCAGATGGTTACACCTTAGAAGCCCCTTCCAAATTTTTTCCAAAATAGATTCTCCAGCTCCTCCCAGCGAAGAATTGCTGCACCTGTAAAGTCACGGGTATATCCAGTCAGGAAATCACATGCAGCCTCAGAACCCTCAGTTGCGAGAATCTCAAGATACCTTTCCTCCACAAAACGGGATTCAACACGCCCCTTTTCTATAAAATATCTCATGGCTCCCAAAATATCATCCTTGGCATCACCCCACCTGACAGTAGATAGTTTATTAGCCTTTCTGAATTTCCAAAGAATAGATTGTTCATCCTCCCTCATTTGTCCGCAATAAGAAAAACATTCAGGAAGAGAGAGTGTCCCGCAAAAAATCGGAATACGTGGACTTTGACCAGGGTTGTCTACAGAAATCCAGGCAACACCGCCCAAATCATCAGGCAGCCAGCTTCTCAACTGTATAACTGTAGAGTATGCACATTGTGGCACTGCCACCAGCCTGTTGTTCGGGACTGTCCCCGGCTTGAGAGCATTGAGCATATTTCTGGTATCACGCAACATCCAAGGGTTGGCAGCTTTTGCAGTAACCGAATCCACCTTCAGGTTTTTAATTACATCAAAATCAGTTCCCTCATATGTCTCTGCCAGCAAAAGCATAACCTTCTCCACAGAGACCTTTGAATCAGGTTTTACACTCAGTGGCAGCTCCTCAGAATCATAAGAAAGGCCCAACGATGGAGCAAGCTCATTAAGGATAAAATACTCCCTGATGTGAAACGCCTTCTTTTCATTAAAATAGTTTCCACCTGAGTATGCTTCCCAGAATCTGAACTTCGAAGAGCCATCCCACAAACCTAATCTCCTTGCTACATCATAAACATTGTCAGAAGCAAGATAGTTCAGAGTATCCTTCAGGTCAAGAGTGGATATTCTGGAAATATTTGCAGATACACCTACATGATCATCAGGAATTCTTACGGCAGCCCATACACCTCCAATCTTATCTGGACCCTCTCCGAAAATCTCAAAATGCCATACTTCGTCAGGGTCGGCAATAGTCAGACACTCACCGCCATCACAGTATCCATACTCCTTGACGAGTTCCCCTATAAGCTTGATGGCATCTCTGGCTGTAGAGCACCTCTGAAGGACTATTTTTTCAAGTTCCTCTATATAGAAAAGTCCATTCGGGTTAATAAGTGTATCCCTTCCGGAAATGGTGGTCTCCCCTATTCCAAGCTGTTTTTCATTCAGACAAGGATATGCAGTATCAAGAAATCTGTAGGTAGCCTTAGCCTCTGGAATGGAACCCTTCAGGCTCAGGGTATAGCTTCCATGGACAGATTCGGTATGCAGCCTGTTCTTATATATATAGGTAATCGTATCTCTTTCGAACCTTCCGGCAGGCACAATATTCATCCATGTCCTGTAATTACCGTCACATGTGTGACTTGTAATGACAGATCCATCTGCAGAGGCCTTTCGCCCCACCATTATACTTGTACAGCTTAAAGGCTCCTTAGGATACTCATACGCCTTGGCAAACAAAGCTACACTGTTAAATGACAAAACTACACAAAGTGTAATAAATACTATTCTAAATGTTCTCATATTAACATATATCAATGAAAATTACTATATTCGCACGCAAAATTCAAAAATAGCAAAAAAGATGAAATTTATCAAGGAATATCTGATAATGACACTCGGTCTGGGAATATTCGTACTAGGTTGGGTGGCATTTCTTAACCCCCACGAAATTACAGGTGGTGGTATTGCCGGTCTGGCATCAGTGATTCACTATGCCTTTAACTTTATTCCCATCTCCTACGCCAAGTTTACAATAGATGCAATTCTGTTAATATTCGGATTTATCATTCTTGGCAAGGGATTCGGAATCAAGACCATTTACTGCGTTGCAATGAGTTTCGTTCTCTTCCAATTCATGCCAGAGATACCGGGTATCACTTCACTCTCCGCCGGAATACAGGACAACCTCATCAACTCGCTCATTGGAGGAGCTCTGAGTGGTATTGGTATTGCCATAATCTTCACCCAGGGAGGAAGTACCGGTGGTACAGATATCATAGCACTCTCTATCAACAAATACAAGAATATCTCCCCCGGCAGAATCTATCTTGTATGCGATTCACTCATAGTTCTGTCAATCCTAACACTTCCGGATAAAAATCTCGCAGATGTAGTCTATGGTTTCGTCGAACTCGTAGCATTTTCTTATGCAGTAGACATGCTCTTGACAGGACAGCAACAGTCAGTTCAGACTCTAATTGTCTCTAGCAAGAACAAGGAAATCGAAGACAAACTACGCAATGTCAGCATCGAAGCCAACCGTGCAATCTACTCGCTCCAGTGGAAGACAGAAGGAAATAACCAGATGCTTATGGTGGTGAGCCGTAAAGGATATGCAAACGAGATATCAAGAATTGCAAAGAGCATCGACTCTGATGTTATAATGATAACAACTCCTGTAACAGCTGTTTACGGAGTCGAGAAACATCAGTAAGTACAACATATTGCATATAGAGTTTCGTCATTCAAAGGGGTCAGAAGTGTCTGTGCCCCTTTTATTTTTTCCCTCAATCCCGCATTATCATGTGAATATATCATCTCAAGTCTTAACTCACCATCATTAATGGCCCCTTCATGAGAATCAAAATATCTACGGGCAACCAGACCCATAGTATTCCTTACATTTATCTCGACACAGGGCATCAACCTCCATCCTCCCTTTGCTCCATTTTCTGAAAGGGCGACAAGCATATCAACACCTAAAGTTCCCTCATAATTACTTCCAAAAGTCTCATCGAAAAAGCAAATCAGATGGCCACGAAGTGATTCAATGAGTCTTCTGGGAATATACAAGCAAATATTGTTTTCAATAAAATCATTGCTGGCAAGAAGATTTGATTTATACACTCCATTTGAACAGTCAAATAAAGAATACCCTTCAAACTTGGTCTTTCCACCCTTCATAGAGAAAAGCATAGCAAAATCCTGAACTACCTTTTCCCTCTTTTGTCCCACTACACACCCCTGTCTGCCAAGAGTATTCCTGCACCACCCTATATCACTTTGGGAAAAGTGCGAGTTGCTAATCCACCTCAAACCCTTGCCACTTCCTGACCAGGGAGCCTTCAAGACACAATGTTCATAAGCTGAACAGTAATCTTGAATCTGATTTTGAGAATATAGAAGAGCAGGCAGCTCTGTTACAATACAAGGCAGAAACTCTCTCTCGATTCTCTCTAAAATATATGTATAAGCAAGGACAGAATACTTTCTGTTCGAAAAATTTCTGACACTCTCAATATACTCCAGGGAAGGAAGTACATCGGCATGAGCTCCACATCTGAGAGCCTTTTGCCTGACATTGATATCCCATCCCCATACATAAACACCATCCTCACAGGCATCTGGATAGAGAATAGACATCACTGCAGCACAATCCGCTCCGAATTTCAAAGAAGATTCGGGAGGTACAAAATGGCGGTCGCCATTGGCAAGAACCATGTCATGCTCTGGATTAAACAACAACATATGGTACAAAGGTATCTGCAAAAGAGACAAAATGCAATAAAAATCACTATATTGCACATCAGAAACAAAAACATACGACATGAACAAAGCGACATTATCACTTTTAGCTGCTCTGGGACTTGCATCCTGCACATGCAACCAGCAAGACAGACTCGTCTCTGACGTGGTAGAAAAGGTCATCATGACCAGAAGAAGTATCCGTAACTACAAGCCTCAGCCGGTATCAAGGGATACCATGACCAGAATACTAAAAGCCGGCATCAATGCTCCAAATGGCAAGAACAGACAAGCATGGGAGATTAGAGTAGTAGACAACCCTGAATTCATTAACCAGATAAACGAGGCAATGGCTGAAGCAAACCCGGATGTTCCTTTTGCAAAGAATGCCTTTAGAGGAGCACCGGTGATAGCATTCATAGCAAAAGATACCACATACGATTTTTCCGAAACAGATTGCGGATTGTTGGCTGAAAACATGATACTCTCTGCCTGGTCAATGGGAATCGGTTCAGTATGCCTTGGCAGTCCTGTAAGATTCCTTGACGCTACAGAAGAGATAGCTGCTGTGCCCAAAGTTAAAGAGGTAATGAAAAGACTCAACTTCTCGCAGGGCTACAAACTCTCCATCTGTATAGGATTCGGATATCCTAATGAAGAGCCCGCAGCCAAGCCAAGAGATGAGTCCAAATACAAATTCGTAGACTGAATATCAGATCAGACTAGATAAAAATCAATTCAACCAATATATATACGGGAAGGAGAACAATCAGAGAGAACTTCACGATATAGGCAAAGAAGCCGGGCATCTTGACTCCTGAATTTTCAGCTATCGACTTAACCATAAAGTTAGGGCCGTTACCTATATATGTCATTGAGCCGAAGAATACCGAACCGATAGAGATCGCCGCAAGAATCATTTCGGGAATACCGGCCATCGTAGCTTCTGACACGATTGTTCCATTCTCAACAAGTCCTTGAGCCACTGTATAGAAAGATACAGCTGTAGGTGCGTTGTCCAGGAATGAGCTCAGACCGCCGGTAAAATAATAGAACTGAGCAGCAGATGAGAGTCCCAAGGAGGCTGCATGTGTATTGAGAAACATCAGTGCAGGTGTCATAGTCACGAATATTCCCGCAAAGAGAATAGCCACCTCCACAATAGGTCCCCAGGTGAAGTGATTCCTCTTTCTTACAACCCTTTTGGTCGTCAGCAAGCTAAGAATAATTATGATAATTAACGCATACTCCCTCAAGAACTTAAGAGCAATATTGGTTCCCATCTGAGGGATATATGTCTCATTTAGAAATACTACAGATGCTATGACAAGAAGTAGCCAGAGGAAGTTAATACGACCTTTCACGCGAAGTGAAGTGGCCTCAGCAACATCTCTCTTGTGAGCACTGAGAGGTTCTTTCTTGAATTCGATGGTATCCCAGATATAATATATGGTAAGGAGAAGGACACCGGTAAATGCCCACTCAGGCAATAGTTTGAAGAACCATGAAAATTCTGCTCCCCTAAGATAGAGAAGAAATAGTGGGGGATCTCCAAGAGGAGTCAGCAAGCCTCCGCAGTTTGCTACAAGAGCTATGAAAAACAGGACTGTATGCGTTTTCCGAGTTCGTTGTTTATTTATCTCAAGAAGTGGTCTGATCAACAACATGGCTGCTCCTGTTGTTCCCATAAACGAGGCAAGAATAAAACCTATATATAGAATAATGGTATTGGCTAAAGGAGAAGCCACGATATCTCCCTTTATTCGCAATCCACCTGTAACGACAAATAGTGACAAGAGCAAGATTATAAAGGGAACATAATCAAACACGACCTGATGAATGAGCTCGTGCGTAATCCCCATACAGATAAGAATAATTGCAGTAGGTACTGCAATGATAGCTGTAATGATTGCCTTGATTCTGTTATCCTCCCATTTATGTTCTGCTACCAACGGTGCTATTGCAATAGTCAGAAGCATAACAATAAACGGAATGAGCAACCACACAGGAATTTCATTTGTAACTTCCATAGATGCTATAAAATTGTGTTAAAATCGGTTGCAAATGTACTGAAACTTTCGGATATAACAAAAAAGGAAGACCGATGGCAATTCATCGGTCTTCCTTTAGTGACCTCGGCGGGATTCAAACCCACAACCTTTTGATCCGTAGTCAAATGCTCTATTCAGTTGAGCTACGAGGCCTTATATCGCTTACTCAGCAGACTGTTCAGCAGCAACGTACTTCCTTTCTTTAATACGAGCCTTCTTACCTGTGAGTTCTCTAATATAGAAGATTCTTGCTCTGCGAACCTTACCACTCTTATTGAGTTCAATTTCACTGATGAAAGGAGAATAAAGAGGGAAAATTCTTTCAACTCCGACTCCATTTGAAATCTTTCTCACTGTGAAGGTTTGGGTAGTACCCTGTCCCTTTCTCTGGATAACCACACCACGGAACTTCTGAAGTCTTTCTTTATTTTCTTCTTTGATTCTGTAGGTAACGGTCACTGTATCACCTGCCTTAAATGCAGGGAACTTCTTAACATCCTGAGCAAATGCCTGCTCTGCAACTTTTATCAAATCCATTTCAAAAAACTATTTTTAAGTGGCAACGTTACGACTTTTTCTCATTTTTAGTCTTTATGTAAGAGGTTGCTTTCGTTTTGGGATTGCAAAGGTAGACAATATTTTCTTAAATCCAAATAAATCTTCAACTTTTTACAATTTTTTTTAGCTGAACATCTTTTTCAGCCTGTCGAAGAAGTTCTTATCAGTCTTTGCAGGTTTAGGAGAGAGGTTTGAACTTTCTCTGAGTTTTTCGAAAGCCGCTTTCTCCTCCTTGGAGAGTTTATCAGGTGTCCAAACCTGAATGTAGACCAAAAGGTCTCCCCTGCCATAACCGTTTATATCAGGTACACCCTTTCCTCTTATTCTGAGAAACGAACCGGACTGGGTTCCAGGCTCGATTTTGATCTTCAACTTGCTGTCAGCGGATGGAATCTGAGCAGTTGTTCCTAATACAATATCGGGAATGGAGAGGAAAAGAGTATATATAAGATCATTTCCATCTCTTTGAAGCTCGGGATGTTCCTCTTCCTGAATAAGGACATAAAGGTCTCCATTAATACCATCACCCTTGGCTGCATTTCCTTTACCCTGAACGGTAAGTTGCATTCCGTCCTGTACTCCTGCGGGAATTTTGAATGAAACCTCTTCTGTGGCATCTGTCAGTCCTGTTCCATGACACTCATGACAAGGATTGGTTATTATCTTACCTTCGCCCTGACATACAGGACAAACAGAAGTCTGCTGCATTCGTCCCAGAAAAGATTGGACTGTATGGACTACAGTTCCTGTCCCATGACAGTGGTCACATACCTTAATGTCTGCATCCGAGACAGCACCCTTTCCTGAACAAGATGGACATTTAACCTTTTTCTTGATCTTGACGGTCTTTTCCACACCATTGACAACCTCAGAAAGTGACAATTTGACACGAATACGCATATTCGCACCCTTTACCACCCTACGTCCAGAAGATGATCCACCGCTAAAACCGCTGAAACCATCGAAACCGCCACCGAAAATATCTCCGAAACGGCTGAAAATATCATCCATTGAGAATCCGCCGAAGCCTCCGAAGCCGCCACCGGCACCACCTGCAACACCGCCTAAACCAGCAAATCCATACTGATCATATTTAGCCTTCTTCTCAGGATCACTCAACACATCATAAGCCTCAGCAGCCTCTTTAAATTTCTCCTCAGCCGCTTTATCGTCAGGATTCCTATCCGGATGGTACTTGAGGGCTAACTTTCTATATGCCTTCTTAATATCCTCTGCTGAAGAATCTTTAGAGACTCCCAACACTTCGTAATAATCTCTCTTTTCAGCCATTGTATTAAACTCCTACTACTACTTTAGAAAAACGTATCACTTTTTCATTCAATTTATAACCTTGCTGCACTACATCGATTATCCTATTTTTCTTCTCTTTATCATCAACAGGGAATTTAGCCACAGCTTCATGATAATCGGTATCAAGCTCCTGACCCAAGGCATCTATAACAGAGACCCCCCTACCTTTTAGAAATGTCATTATTTTATTAAAAATAAGTTCTGTACCCTCAATCGCAGCCTCTGAAGCCTCAGATTTTTTAAGAACCTCAAGGGCGCGTTCGCAATCATCCAAAATAGGAAGAAAACCCTTAATGACATCCTCTCCGGCAGTCGAGATCAGATCAAGGCGTTCTTTGGCAGTTCTTCTTCTATAATTGTCAAATTCCGCTGCCAGACGTATGTATTTGTCATTAGCCTGAGCCAATTTGTTAGTAAGTTCTTCGATAACACTCTGTGCATCTGATTCGCCATTTGCCTCTGAAGTATCTTCAGACTCATTTGTAGAGCCATTATCTTCTTTATCAACAATCTCTTTTTCAGATGATTGTGATTTATCATCTTTTATTTGTTCAGTATTTTGTTTATCCTTTGTACTCATAATTATTCAGTTTTCTGAGCCTATGTAAACAAAAACATTGCCAAAGGCATTTTGGCAATGTTTTTCGAAAAAAAGAGACAATTTGTCAGTCTATATCTCGACAATCTGAGGCTGGACATTTCTGAACATAGTCATAGTCGCACCAATAGGAGCACCAATATATGTTGGGTCACACATGACATACCTCTTTCCTTTATACATATAAGAGTCTCCCTTAATCTCATCCGGAAGGTTAATACCCAGAGCAACATGTCCCTGATACAGAAATGCGACAACATCAAGACCCAAAAGTTCCTTCACCAGCCACGAAAGGATAAGAACCCTATCTTTGCAATTGTTAGATCCGTAGAAAAACGACTCCTCCACGAAGAGGGGCTTTGTTCTTCCGAACATTTCAATATCAGACTTATAGTCGAAACCTTTCTGTACGACCTTGAGCATAAACGAGACAGCCTGCTCAGTAGACATATCCTCTTTAATCAGCTTATATTTAAAGGCCTTAAGGACAGCTCTGCGCAGTTCTATATCGACCTTGGAACTGTGGTAGGTCTGCATATCAGACTGGGGGTATTCGAGATAGAACTTGACATCAGGAATATTAAGTGGGATAGCTACACTCTCGCCAAATAGAGGTTCCCACTTGGTGAGCATCTTGAGCTGATAAAAATCATCACTTACCATAATGGGGTGTTCAATAACAAGCTCAATCTTGTTCTGGGCTATTGCAAAACCATCACCGAATGAGTAGAAGGGGTCCTGTGAATTTACCCTCTCATAAGAGAACATATAGTAATCATCTTTCGAATCATTGATATAAGGAACCTGATATATCTGCGATGAAAAAGGAAGAAGGAGGACCAACTGATTACCTGCCGCACCTACTTTGACCTTGTACTTCATCTGAGAGAGGAAGAACATCTGAGTGAGGATCTTTTCATTGATATGTTCGGGAACATATACTGCATCAGTAATAGTCTTTACAATATTGTAAACCGCCCAATCCCCAAATTTATATTTGTTTCTGAAAGACTCAATAGCCTGAACGGTAGGCATAAAGTTCGCATTGCTCAATGCACTCCAACCCTGCGAAACATCCTGTTCCTTAGCTGAAATTCGGGAAATGCGGAGAGAGTTGGAGAATGGGATGGTAGTACTTATGCCAAAACAATCAATAGAGACAGATTCAGCATCCATTTCAGAGACTGAAATAGCATCTGTCATAATCGGGAATTCCGCTCCAGAAAAGAAATCGCCGCAAAAAGGTATTGCAGGAAGCGAAGGATAATAAGATAGGTCCTCTCCATAATACTCAGGCTTATCAGGGACATTTCCCAATGGATCTACCTTTCCCATGCTAACCTGGAACTCTTCCCAAGCCTGCTTGAGATAATCTGCAAATTCTGCATTTGCCTTA
Source organism: Bacteroidales bacterium (assembly GCA_029010575.1). Classification (GTDB taxonomy): domain Bacteria; phylum Bacteroidota; class Bacteroidia; order Bacteroidales; family UBA932; genus Coprenecus. The sequence continues at coordinate 9,744 of JAQXKS010000044.1, forward strand.
TTCCTCATTTCATTGAAATCATTGGAGCTTTTGGAATAATACTCTGCAAAAGACTTTGCGTCATCCTGAGCCACAATATCAAGAGAGAAGGATAATACTACAAATAATAAAAGCAATCTCTGTTTCATAATTCTATTTGTAAAAAGGCTCCACTGTTGTACAACATAGGGAGCCCTGGTTTAATTCAAGCCCCCGTTTCGGGGCATATGCGGGATTATTAACTATTTCTTCTGCATTTCAAGTGCCATTTCTTCATCAAACACTTTCTTGAAACGGAACTGGTCAAATTCGAGGGAGAGTTTTTCATCCTTGGAGATAGCTGCTTCAATTGCTTCTGCAACAGGTTCCTGAAGGGCTGTGCGTGACATTTCGATATTTACCCAATATTCGTACTGACCGTTTTCGAGCTGATAAAGTTTACTATCCTTTACATAAGCAGACTTGAGTTCCTGATTAACTACCTGTCTTATTTGCTGTTCCACCTTCTGTTGGAATGCAGTTTCGTTGTTGATATTATACTGATTAAAATACTTGTCAGTAACAGATTTGATGGTAGTTGCTACTGAAGCAGCAAGCTGATTCCTTGCATTCAATTCAGCAATTGTAAATGCCGCATTAATATCAGGACTGGCTCCAGATGCAGTTGCACGGAAGAATTCCATATCTGTTCTATTACCGGGTTCATTCAGTGGAATGAAAACTTCAGATTTACCTTTGGGGCCAACTTCCTTAGGTGCGCCACATGATGATACTGACATTACAAGGGCCGAAATAGCCAAAGCTGAAAAAAAGAGTTTTGTTTTCATAAGTACTATAATTTTAACATTACAAATATACTAATTCTATTCCATTAAACAAATATGAGCACTGTTTTTATGCAAATATTTAACAATAAATAAAAAGCAGCGTGTTTTGTGACACGCTGCTTTGAAAATATTTCTTAAACTATTTTATTACATTTTATCATTACTTCCAAGAACGTTGTAGATCTTGTGAACATAGAGATTTTTCAGTTTTTCGCGAGCAGGTCCGAGATATTTGCGAGGGTCAAATTCAGCAGGGCTCTCTACGAATACCTTTCTGATGGCAGCTGTCATTGCCAAACGACCGTCGCTATCAATATTGATCTTACATACTGCAGATTTTGCTGCCTCTCTGAGCTGGTCTTCAGGAATACCGATAGAGTCTTTCAACTTTCCGCCGTAATGGTTTATCTCAGCTACGATATCCTGAGGAACTGATGATGAACCATGCAGAACAATCGGGAATCCGGGGATTCTCTTTTCGATTTCATGGAGGATATCAAGACGGATTTCAGGTTTCTGTCCCGGTTTGAATTTATAAGCACCGTGAGAAGTTCCTATAGAGATGGCAAGCGAGTCCACACCTGTCTTTTTCACGAAATCCTCTACCTCTTCAGGACGAGTGTAGGTATGGTTTTCAGCCTTAACATCATCTTCTACACCTGCAAGAACTCCGAGTTCGCCTTCAACTGTTACATCATACTGATGAGCATATTCCACTACTTTACGAGTAAGTGCCACATTTTCATCATAAGGGAGATGTGAACCATCGATCATCACTGATGAAAATCCGTACTCAATACAACTTTTGCAGAGTTCGAAAGAATCACCATGGTCCAAGTGAAGAACGATAGGTATCTGACATCCAAGTTCCTTTGCATATTCAACTGCACCCTGAGCCATGTATCTCAGAATAGTTTGGTTCGCATATTTGCGTGCACCGCTGGAAACCTGAAGAATTACCGGAGACTTAGCCTCAACGCAAGCCTGAATGATAGCCTGCATCTGTTCCATATTATTGAAATTGAATGCGGGAAGAGCGTATCCGCCTGCAACCGCTTTCTCGAATAACTCTCTTGAGTTAACCAAGCCTAAATCTTTAAACGATACCATATCTTTAATTTTTTAAAACCGATTTCTATTTCATTGATTACGCAAATTTAATATTTTTGCACGATGAAACAAAAAGTAATTATATTCTCAGCGCCGTCAGGCTCTGGAAAAAGCACGATAGTAAAATTTCTTTTATCAGAATATCCATTCCTTGAATTCTCTGTATCAGCCACTTCTCGTGCGCCAAGAGGTTTAGAAAAAGATGGAGTGGATTATTATTTTTTCACACCGGAAAGATTTAGGGAACTCGTTGCCCAAGATGCATTCGTCGAATATGAAGAGGTATACCCGGGCTCTTTCTACGGAACACTCAAAAGCGAAGTTGAACGCATATGGAAAAAGGGACACACAATAGTATTCGACATTGACGTAAAGGGTGGCGTAAACCTCAAACGCATTTTTGGGGAAAAGGCCCTATCTGTCTTTATCAAGCCCCCGAGTATCCAAGAATTGGAAAGAAGGCTTATCGGCAGGGGGACTGACTCGGCAGAAGCGATTGCAAAAAGGGTCGGAAAGGCAGCGGAAGAGCTCACCTACGAAGATAGATTCGACCGTGTCTTGATAAACGATAACCTTGAGGATGCTTTTAAGGAGGCATCAGATATTGTTGAAGATTTTATTGGCAGGTAAAAATGGAAAAAGAGATTTGTGCCCTTTATTTCGGATCATTCAATCCCGTTCATTCAGGACATATCGGCATTGCCTCGTACATAGCTTCGATGGACGAGATAAGTCAACTCAGAATCATCCCCTCTCCCAAAAATCCGCTCAAGGACTTGTCGGTTCTGGCTGACCCGGACTTGCGTCTGAAAGAGGCTGTCAAAAGTTTTTCAGGCATCTCACCTAAGATTGTAGTAAGCGATGTCGAATATCATCTTGATCCCCCTTTGTACACAGTAAAGACTTTGGAATATCTTATTGAAAAGGAGCCTGAAAAGGAGTTTATACTTATAATGGGAGCAGACAACATCCTCTCGATTGAAAGATGGTATAGGTGGGAAGATATCATGAAGATGGTCCGGATATGGGTATATCCACGACAGAACTCCCTTGCAGCCCGGTTATGTAGGATGTACTCATCCCGACAGGAATTCAAAGGTGTAAGATATCTTGAAGGTGCACCTGAGCACAAAATATCCTCGACAATCATCCGTGAAAAGAGCTCAATCGCTTCAAAAGATAGTTTGTAACAATATTTTAATACCTTTTTAACAAATAATTGCCAGGTTTTTTCTAACTTTGGAGTTGTAAATAAACAGTATTGATATGGAAAGAATAGAAAAAAGGATTGCAAAAAGACTGTTGGATATTCAGGCAGTAAAGCTTAATCCGGAAAATCCCTTCACATGGGCATCAGGATGGCACTCACCTATATATTGTGATAATAGGAAAGGTCTCTCGTATCCTGAGCTTAGGGCGCAAATCAGCGATGCAATGGTAGAAATACTCAAAGAGCATTATGCTGATTGTGATGTGATAGCAGGTGTTGCTACCGGAGCTATCGCCTATGGCGTATTGGTTGCAGAGAAACTTGGAAAACCTTTTGTATATGTAAGGCCTAAACCAAAGGACCACGGAATGGGCAATCAGGTGGAAGGTGTACTTAAAGAAGGGGACAAAGTAGTGGTAATAGAGGACCTCATTTCCACCGGAATGAGCAGTCTCGGTGCGGTTTCGGCGCTTACCAAGGCGGGGGCACATGTTCTTGGCATGATAGCCATCTTCTCATATAATTTCCCCCAGTCGAGAAGATCATTTGAGAATGCAAATATTGAACTCTATACTCTTTCAGACTACGATACACTCATAGATGTAGCATTGGAAACCAACTACATAAATGAAAAAGATATCGAACTTTTAAGAACATGGAGATACTCTCCTGAAACTTGGGGCAGATAGAAAGATATGTCGAAAACCACAGTAACAGGCAGAGAGATAATTATTGAGAGAGGGCCGATGGTCCTCTTCTCTTTGTTTACGGATATGAGCAGGTTTACACTCGGTCTTCCGGACGAATACAAAGACAAAGTCTCTGCGACAGCAGACTCAATATCTGTCGAGAACAACGGGATGAGGTTCGGCATAGTCATCAGTGAAAGAGTCCCATTTTCAAAGGTCATCATGCAAAACGATGCCTCTACGCCGATAAATTTCACTATCTCATTATTCATGAACCCTCTTGGAATTGACAAGACATTATTCCATATTGAGCTGGAAGCCGAGTTGAATATGATGATGAAGATGCTGATAGGACACAAGCTTAACGATATGGTAGATACACTTACCGACCAGCTTGAGAAAGCATTCAATAATCCCTCAGAGATTCCCGACTTATCAAAATTTGCCAAAAATCCTTTCAGTTAGCATTCAGGTATGTTTTACCCTCCGGATTTCGTCAAAAGTCTGAAAGAGGCTGCAGGCAATGACAGGGGTGAAGAGATTCTTGCATCTCTGGACACCCCTGCTTCTGTTTCCATACGGCTTAATACCTCAAAGACAAAGAGCGTATCAGAGTTGTTCCCGCGTAACATGCTAAAGGGTAAAGTACCCCACTGTAATACGGGATATTTTCTCAAAGAGAGACCCCTCTTTACAGATGATCCTCTTTTTCAGGCAGGTGCCTACTATGTACAGGATGCCTCTTCAATGATTGTGGAGAAGGTATGCAGTTTCATACCCGATGATGCTGAGAATTTGACTATTCTCGATCTGTGTGCAGCTCCTGGGGGAAAGAGTACACACCTCATCTCCATTGCCTGCGGATATAGAGGTTCTCTTGTCATTTCCAATGAAGTGATAAAATCAAGGGCAACAATCCTGGCAGAGAATATTTCCAAATGGGGATACCCCGATGTTGTGGTAACCAATAACGATGCCGCTGACTTCAGAAAGTTTCCTATTGCATTTGACATTATCCTCGCAGATGTCCCATGTTCCGGGGAAGGGATGTTCAGGAAGGACAAAAACGCCATTCTGGAGTGGTCTGCAGATAATGTTAACCTGTGCGCACAGCGACAACGCAGAATAGTTGCAGACATATGGTGTTCCCTTAAAGATGGAGGGCTCCTACTCTACTCTACTTGTACTTTCAACAGGAAAGAGAACGAAGAGAACATTGAATGGATTTCATCATCGCTTGGAGGTGATATTCTATATGTCAAGAGATTTTTCCCATGCGACGAAGATGCAGGAGAGGGACTCTTCTTCTCTATAATCAGAAAGAAAACCAAATGCGAGGTAAATGGATACCATGCAGACTTCTCTAGAAAAATCAAGCAAGAGAAGTTTCAACCTGACTGGTGCAGTGACAATACTGTGTTTATAAGAAAGGGGGATCTGCTGAAAGGATACACCACCTGCGCACTGGAGAGAATACTGGCTGCCGAACAGACTCTTCGCACAGTTATCAGTTCTGTCGCAGTAGCTGATATCATTGACTCCAAATCAGGCAAGAAGGGTCCTTTGCTAGTTCCCAGAACTGAACTTATACAAAGTTCTCTTTATAAAAAGGGATCGCTTCCGGAAATCGAATTGCCTCTTGAGACATTCGGTAAGTTCTTCAGAAAAGAGAATTTTACCATTGCGGATGCCCCAACCGGATATGTAGTGCTTACATACCATGGAATTCCTGTAGGAGTGGTCAAAAATATCGGCAACAGAGTCAATAATCTATGGCCCTCATCCAGAAGGATACTGAAATAAAAAAGCCACCCTTAAACAGAGTGGCCAAAACACATTAAAAATCTTCAGCATTATGATTTGAGAGGTGCCAAGCAGAATCGAACTGCTCTGGACGGTTTTGCAGACCGTTGCCTAACCACTCGGCCATAGCACCTTGTCTTTCCGAATCGGGTTGCAAATATAGCGCTTTTTCGGTAAGTTCCAAAAAAAAATCACTTTATTTGTTACTCAACATAGATTAAAAGACCTTTCAGATACTCTCCTTCCGGATGATATATATTTACAGGATGGTCTGCAGGCTGGGTCAAGCGCCTGAGAATCTTGACATTTCTTCCCGTCTGGGCTGCAGCAGAGAATACCGCCTGTGCAAATGCCACCTTATCCACTACCTGTGAGCAACTATATGTGAATATCAACCCTCCCTGGGCCACTTTTTCAATAGCTGCGGCATTAAGCCTCTTGTATGCCCTTAGTGCATTATCGAGAGACTCCCTGTGTTTGGCAAATGCGGGAGGATCCACTACCATCAGATCGAACTCACCTGCCGGTAGACTCTTTACATAATCAATAGCATCAGTACATACAGATGTATGGTCAACATTCTTGTCTGAGAAGTTTATTGACACATTTTCTTCTACCATATCTATAGCCTTGGCTGAAGAGTCTACAGATACGACACTTTTGGCACCGGCACCCAATGCATATATAGAGAAACCGCCTGTATAACAAAAAAGATTGAGTACGCGCTTTCCTTTTGCATATTTTCCTACCAGCGCGCGGTTATCCCTCTGATCAAGGAAGAATCCGGTCTTCTGCCCCTCTTTCCAATCGACTTTGAACTTATATCCATTTTCGTAAACGATTCTGCTATTCTCGCCATCACCATCCCCGATGATATATCCGTCGGAGAGTGGGAGACCGGCCTTGTAAGGAGCTGTACCCTCACTCTTATCATACACAGTCTTTATATTAGGGAAAAGTTCAACTATCGATTTGGCAATGAGATCCTTTGAAAGGAACATTCCCACAGAATGGGCTTGAAGCACTGCCGCATCAGAATAGATATCAATAATCAGTCCGGGAAGCGAATCGCCCTCTCCATGTACGAGCCTGAAGCAGTCAGTTTTGTCTGATTTTCTTCCCGAAACAATTCCAAGAAGTTTCCTCATCTGCATCGCCTTAGTGAGTCTCTCCTTCCAGAATGAAGGAGGCATCATACCCTCTTCAGGTCGATATTTTGCATCAAATGAGAGGACACGTACAGATATTGAGCCTTGCTGAAAATGACCAAGTGCAAGAAACTCTCCCATGGAAGAGTATACCTCTACAACCTCACCTTCATTAGGGTTTCCTTCTATCTGTGCCACTGCCCCTGAAAAGATCCATGGATGAAATCTTTTTATGGATTCTGTCCTTCCTTTCTTTAAATATACTTTAGGAATTGCAGGTAGCACCGCCTTAGGGTATTTTCCTGATTCAGATACCAGCGTGACATACATATTGTGACAGACAACTGCATCTATGGCCGCATATTTTAGCTGTGGACCGCTTAAACAAGGAGCTTCCCAATTAGAAAGCTGCTGCGATTTGGAGACCTTTACGCCCAAAATAATAGCTGCCATCTTCTTGACGCTTTTAACCCCGATGCCGTATTGTTCCACAAATGACTGAAGATCGACAAAGCCCTTTGGAACGAATTTCCTATACTCGAAAAGTCCTCGAAGATCCTCCTTCACTGCCGCACCTACCTTTATTACAGATGGATTAGAGAGAAGGGATACCAGAGGCTTGGGAAGTCCCAATTTGTTGACTCTGAATATAAAGGCCTGTTTATCATCCGCCAGTTGTAGTAGTGCTACTCTATTTCTGGGGGCATTGCTGGTAAAACATGGCTTGGTTTCAGTATCAAAACCTATCACAGAAGCCTTTGAAAGATATTCCACTGCTGCCGCAAAATCGTGATCTATACTTTCTACAACCGTTATCGGACCTTGAAAATCCGCTAATTCCAACGCCTCTATCTCTTCCGAAGATATGTTTTCAGGATAATTCATATTTTAATAGAGTGTATTTTTTAAAAGAGAATAGGTAACCGGGAGCCTCTTTTCCATATTGGAAATAACAGAAGGGTCCACGTACCTTGATGCAAACGGAACCTCCTTGTAGGTTATGGTTTCGCTACCGGATTCTCTAAGATATTTGTTATCTAATTGTCTATCCGAAGGAAAAACAGATATAAAAGCAGAAAGCTTTGAACCTACACCTCTAAGGGCAAGTGAATGATTCTTTCTGAGAGCAAGGTAGCACTCTTTGGCAGCCTCTTCTACCGGATCGATGAATCTGAACTCAGGTGATATTGATTCCCTATAGAGAAATCCGCCATCCCTTTTGAAGTTATAAAGTTCACTGATTATGCGGTTTAAGACATCCTTGTAGTCAGCATACCTGTAGTCAGCAAGTACTATAGAAGAGAGAGGAACCTTATTGCCGCTTCTCCTGTGCCTTTCAACTATGGAGACGATATGATACCTGAGGTAGTTCTCCACACTGTTGAGCTGTATATCACTTATCTCTCCTTCGAGATTGATCCTTCTAAGGAGGTTATTTCCCTGATTATTGAAGTTATATCTGTCCATCAGTGAGATATCTATATCCTTATAACTGATACCAAGTCCCGGTCCCCGGTAATCCTTTCTTGCCACATAGCTATCAGGAGAGATGTACTCTTTGACCCCATCCATAGCCTCCTTGATTCCAGTTCCCTCCTGAAAGAAAACCTGGATACTTCCGGACATCTCACGCTCCTGCGCCATCCTTCTGATGGTCTCTTCATACTCGCGAGCTGTCACACCATTTGAAGAAGCAAGCACACCGACACAGTAGTTGTCCGATTTGGATCGTCCTTCAAATGTATTCCTGAGGGCCGCTTCTATAGCCCCAACCACAACAACATCTACCCCTGAGCGGGATATGAGATCCTTTACCTCCGCCATACCGTTTATTACTGAGAGGTTGGAGAAGAGCACTATGGCCTTGACCCTCTCCTTGACTCCGTTTCTGAAATCATCTACAGTAAGGTTGTAAAATGAACTTCCCATCATAAAGAGGGAGTTTCTAACTACCTGCTCCTTCAGAAATGCGACATTGCCGTTTTGAATGTAATTTCTGTATGGTGAATTTGCATCATCTGCCAGAAACTGGAAATTCTCTCCACCAAAATCGGGAATTCCATCAGGACTCAGTGCACCAGTAATATTATCCACATAGTCCGCAATGAGAAGATGCTCAACGACAGAGAAACCCTCTGAAGAGGCATCTATCACACCTATAGGCAATGTGGAAAGATCAGTGGGATACTTGTCGAATTCTGCGTAGTAGATTGAAGCTGTATCATAAAGAGACTTGGAAGAAATAGGAAGTATATTATCTATTTTCTCTTCATTCGAACAGCCGGCAAGTATCAGCACATAAATGAAAAGGTATCCGAATATATGTCTTCTTTTATCCATTGTATCTGAAAGTACCGTATTCGCACACGAGTTCAACCTCTTTTCCTTCAAAAGGCTCAACCCTTCCAATGATTTTCGCACCGATTCCGAAGGATTGCGATATCTCTATCATGTGTCGGGCACTTTCCACATCGGTATAAATCTCCATTCTGTGGCCCATGTTGAACACCTTGAACATCTCTTTCCACTGTGTACCGGACTCTCTCTGGATTGCTCTAAAAAGAGGAGGTACCGGAAATAGGTTATCCTTAATAATCTTGACGTTATCTACGAAATGAAGAACTTTGGTCTGCGCCCCTCCAGAACAGTGGACCATTCCATGGATGTTAGCCCTGTACTTTTCGAGAATTGATTTGATAACCGGAGCATAAGTTCTGGTCGGAGAGAGGAGCAACTTTCCGTAAGTAATCCCGGTTTCAGGTTCTATGTCTGTAAGTTTTTTGGTTCCTGTATATACCACATCATCAGGCATTGAGGGGTCATAGCTTTCGGGATAGAGCTTTGAAATATATTTGTCAAAAAGGTCATGGCGGGCAGAGGTAAGTCCATTGCTTCCAGTGCCTCCATTATACTCTTCTTCGTAAGTAGCCTTCCCGTATGATTCCAGAGCAACGATTACATCACCCGGAGCGATACGCGAATTGTCGATTACATCAGACCGTTTCATTCTGGCACATACGGTACTGTCCACGATTACAGTCCTGACAAGGTCACCCACATCTGCAGTTTCTCCTCCTGTAAGCGTCATATTGACACCGTTTTCCTTCATCTTCTGAACGAAAGCCTCTGTTCCGTTAATGAGAGCCGAGACTACCTCCCCGGGAATGAGATTCTTATTGCGACCTATTGTCGATGAGAGCAGAATATCATCTGTCAGACCCACACATAGGAGGTCGTCTGTGTTCATGACGATAGCATCCTGTGCGATTCCCTGCCATACACTCATATCTCCGGTCTCTTTCCAATAGATATATGCAAGCGATGATTTAGTACCAGCTCCATCTGCATGCATCACCAGACAGTAGTCCCGATCACCGGTCAGAATATCTGGAATAATCTTGCAGAACGCCTTTGGAAAAAGCCCCTTGTCGATGTTTTTGATGGCATTATGCACATCCTCTTTTGATGAAGAGACACCTCTTCGCATATATCTGTTCTCAACAACCATAATATTACAAAAAACTTAACTATAATCAATTCAATCAGTTATACTCATTAAGCGACAATACGCAATATTCAAGACCACAAAAATAGCAGAAATTTGTTAAAAGTTAATAACTTTGTTCGCTCAGATGAATTCATTTTACTTTTTAATACTATTATGTTAACACTTTCAGACAAAGCACTTGCACTTCCTGCTTCACCCATCAGAAAGCTCGTGCCTTACGCACAGCAGGCCAAAAGCAGAGGAATAAAAGTCTATCACCTTAACATCGGACAGCCCGATATCGAATCTCCCAAGGAGGCACTCGAAGCAGTAAAGAACAACACTCTTGAGCTGGTGGCATACCCCAACTCCGGCGGTATCGAATCCTACAGAAGCGGTCTTGCCAAATATTACCAGAACATCGGCATTGATGTCGTAGAGGATGAAATCAACATCACCACCGGTGGTAGTGAAGCTCTCCAGATAGCTCTGACCGTCACCTGCAATCCTGACGATGAAGTTATAGTAATGGAACCTTTCTACACCAACTACAATGCATTCGCACTTCTGAGTGATGTAAAATTCGTTCCCATCACCACCTCTATTGACAACGGTTTTGCAATTCCTTCTGTAGAAGAGTTCGAAAGACTCATCACCCCCAAGACAAAAGGTATAATCATCTGCAACCCTTGCAACCCTACAGGTGTACTTTACACAAAGGATGAAATAGAGAAACTGGGAGACATCGCACGCAAACACAACCTTTTCATCTATTCAGATGAGGTTTATAGGGAATTCTGCTACACAGATGAACCCCACTACTCATGCATGCACATCAAGGGACTCGAACAGAATGTAATTCTTATCGACTCTGTATCAAAGAGATACTCACTTTGTGGTGTAAGAGTTGGAGCCATTGTTTCTAAGAACAAAGAAGTTATGTCAGCTGTTATGCGCTATGCACAGGCCCGTCTCTGTTCTCCAGCATATGGTCAGATTGCAGCTGAAGGAGCACTCAGCGCACCTGCATCATACTTTAAAGGTGTAAGAGACGAATATATCAAGAGAAGAGATTACCTGGTTGAAGCACTTCAGAAGATGCCCGGCGTTCTCTGCCCCACTCCTATGGGAGCATTCTACGCAGCAGTACGTCTTCCCATAGATGACAGCGAAAAATTCGCACAGTGGCTTCTCGAAGAGTTCTCATACGAAGGAAAGACCGTAATGGTAGCACCTATGGGCGGATTCTATGCAACTCCCGGACTCGGAAAAGATGAAGTACGTATCGCATATGTGCTCAAAATCGAGGATCTCAAAGAGGCACTCAAATGCCTTGAAGAAGCTCTGAAGGTTTATCCCGGAAGGAAAAACTAACAAAAGATTCTGAAACAGATCATGGAAAGGAGCAGTATAGCAAGTACTGTTCCTTTCTCTTTTTTGGAGACACTGCTCATGTAAAGATAGAGACTCATCGAAGGAAAGACCATCAGCACGACATGAAGCGGAGCCATCGATTCAGACGAATAAAGAAATATCATGAAGATGGAAAAGAGCGTGAGGAGCGTAGTGAGCGCACCTGCCACACGCTGCACTCTATTGCTTTCCGAGAAGCGTCTGACAAAGAGCATTGAGGGTCTTACCATCAAGAGCAGAAGTCCTAAAGCGAAAAAGAAGCCTGCACCTGAGATATCTATTTCAGGCAAAGATATTCTATCAATATAGTATCTATACAAAAGTGACACATCGGCCAGATCGAAGATAAAAAGAATAGAGACAAGCCATATCCATGGAATCAACAATGCACCTATGGAGATCACCAGAGAACGCAACAGAAATATATTCCTGTTATAGAAGACAAACAATAGGCAAATCGGCACTACTGGCAAAATCTCAGGAGCAAACACTACTGTCAAAGAGAGTCCCACTACAGAGATAAAAAGGTCGGAAGTGGAATATCTCTCCTGAGTTATGAACTTGATCATGAAAAAGGCACTCCATAACAAAGCCGCCGCTGAGATATATGCCACGTCAAATTTCATAATTCCAGGAACCAGCAGAACAAAGACGATGTAAAGTGTATAGAGAAGAACCTGACTTCTCGACACTTTGTAATATGCAGAACTGAAATAAGAGAGAGAGATTGAAAGAAGTACCAAAAGTACTATTGAAAGGGAGACCCGTATGAATCCCCCCTCAAAAAAACCTGCTACCGATTCCATCCGATCATATCCAGGGCTATGTCCCCCCTATGATAGCTGTCTGTAAAGGATATTTTATCAATCTGTGAATAGATCACATCTCGGCACTCTTTAAGTGAATCTCCGTTTGCAGTCACCGCCAGAACTCTACCTCCTGAAGTGACCACCTTACCCTCTTTTTCGGATGTTCCGGCATGGTATAGAATGATATCTTCAAGTGAATCGAGACCCTTGATCTCATACCCCTTGGCATAGTGCTCAGGATATCCGCCAGATACGACAATAACAGTCACTGCTGAGTGAGAAGATATCTTAATCTTCTGTGTCGAGATAGTTCCGGAAGCAGCGGCAACCAGATGTTCGAGAAAATCGCTGTCGATTCTCGTCATCACAGATTCAGTCTCCGGGTCCCCCATCCTGACATTGTACTCTATCACATAGGGATCTGAATTGCAGTTCATAAGACCAATAAAAATGAAGCCGCGATAATCGATATTCTCGGCTCTGAGTCCCGCAATTGTCGGCTTTACGATTCTCTCTTCTACCTTGCCGAGGAATTCGCTGTCGGCAAAAGGGACAGGAGATACGGATCCCATTCCACCTGTATTGAGCCCCTCGTCATTGTCATGAGCCCTCTTGTAATCCTTTGCTTCAGGAAGCATAATATAATCCTTGCCGTCAGTGAGGACAAAACAAGATAGTTCCACTCCGCTGAGGAACTGCTCTATGACCAGCTTATCCCCTGCACTTCCGAACTTGCCAGAAAAAATCTCATCGATTCCCTTTTCGGCTTCAGATATATCATTGATAATCAGGACGCCCTTACCTGCCGCCAGACCATCCGCCTTGAGTACATAGGGAGGTCGGAGACTCTTGAGAAACTCTTTTGCAGAGTCTGCCTGATCTGAGGTGAAAGTACGGAAGGGTGCGGTGGGAATATTGTATTTTGTCATGAATTCCTTTGCAAAATCCTTGCTTCCTTCCAGAGCTGCTCCATACTTTCCTGGACCTATAAAGAGGAGATTTTCAAGTGATTCATCCTGAAGCAGATAGTCCCTCAATCCATTTACAAGAGGATCTTCAGGACCTACTACTACCATATCGATAGTCTTCTCTTTGACAATACTTTTGACAAGTTCAAAGTCATTTACAGATCCTTTGATACATTTGGCTACCTTTGAAATGCCGGGGTTACCCGGAAGAGCATAGAATTCTGAAAGTTCAGGGCTTTGAGCAATCTTGAGTGCCAGAGCATGCTCTCTGCCACCCGAACCTAAAAGAAGTACTTTGTATGACATAATATACCTATATTAATTATAAATCGTTTATTGTTAATGATTCCGACCTAAGTCCCATTTCATATATCCTCTCCAAAGTCCGAGGCAGTGCCGCAAAGAGATTCTTGGATGCCTTTATAGAATCATGGAATACAATGACCGAACCGGGATGAAGGTGCGGAACTACATTCCTTGTACATGCACTTCCAGAAAGCTTTCGGTTATAATCTCGTGCAATGATATCCCACATCAGGACCTTGAAGCCCATTCTGGAAAGATGTCTTGCCTGCGATGGTGTTATCTTGGCATAGGGAGGTCTGAAAAGCTTGGATCCTATCAGTGAGTCTGCCATGCAAATATCCATAAGATAGTCATCAACCGGAACCCTCCAGCCTGCAAGATGACTGTATGTGTGGTTTCCAACAGAGTGCCCCCTTCTGAGAATTTCACTAAACAGATCTGGATTATACTCCACATTCTTGCCAATGAGAAAAAACGTTGCCTTGGCTCCGTACTCATCCAGTCTATCAAGTACCCAAGGTGTTACCTCCGGACAGGGTCCATCATCGAAGGTGAGAAAGAGCGAATCCTTCTTCTGAGGAAAACTCCATACAAAACCAGGATAGATACTTTTTAAAAAACCGGGAACGCGTATCAGCATATACAAGCATTTTCATTTTGGTGGCACAAATATAGAGTTTTTTGTTAATTTCGCATTATGAATAGAAAAATATACATATCGGCATTGCTGCTGTTTTTCTTATGCCCTCTTACATGTACGATTTCGTGCGTGAGGGAAAAATATATATCTGAAGAGACAATGTCGGATATTTACTACGAAATGTACATTACTGACCAGCTGATTAGAAAAGATAGGAAGAAGAAAAAAGAGAGCGATACTCTCTTGGTATATGAGCCTATTTTCGAACGGTTCGGATACACATCTGAAGATTACAGAAATAGCGTCAACCACTACTTGCTCAAGCCTGAAAAATTCGAAAAGATCTTCAGAAAAACACAAGCCAAACTGGAACTTAGAAAGAAACAGCTCGAAGATATCATCGCTCAGGAGGAGGAAAGACTCATCAGCTGGAATATTGCTGACTCCATTACGTACTACACAGACAAATCAATCCAAAGCAGCGGATACTTCAGAGCGATCCGGATGCTCCTATTCACTCCCGATACAGTAAAAAGACTCCCTGACTCACCAATATACGACTCTCTTTACACTGACACAGTTTCAGTTCCTAAACCCACTATATTCACCATGTTCAGTGATTCGGTATACCTCTCTGACTATCATTTCAGATTCTATAATAATATAGGTATAGTAATTCCACTTCCCATCATAGAACCGATGGAGGAACCAGAAAGTACAGCCTCACAAGAAGAGAAGAAGGATGGTAAGAAAGGGAATATCTTGAACTCTGTGGTCAACAGACAGAGACAGCTCAAGTTCCGGGCCAACGGGGGCAAAGATGAATTTCTGGACAGTGAAACCAATGCCAATTCCAGAAAGAAAATTAACGAACTCAACAACGTAATTATAACCCCTAAAGGGATAGATAAGAGAAATAAAGAAGATAAAGATTCCACAAAAAGAAAAAGATAATGAAACGATTTGCAGCAAATTACATATTCCCTATCACTTCAGCCCCCATCAAGAACGGATATGTGGAAGTGGAGGATGATGGCACTATCGTCAAATTTGGCCCCCTTGAAAAGGAGATGCCCTCCACACAATTCTATAACGGAATAATCGTACCGGGATTCATCAATGCACACTGCCATATAGAACTCTCTCACTTGAAAGGAAAATTCCGCAAAGGAAGCGGAATGGCAGGATTCATAGACCAGATAAACGAACTTAGGGAATCTGCCCCTGAACATGTAAGAAAGGCGAGGATAAAAGAAGAGATGGACTCGCTTTGGGAACAAGGCGTTAGCGCCATGGCAGATATCTCCAACTGTGACGAAAGTTTCAACATAAAGAGAGAGTCGCCTCTATACACAAGGACATTTATCGAAGTCTTCGGCACTGAACCGGAAGATGCTTCCAATGTAATAGAAGGAGCTGAAAAGATTCTTTCCATAGCAGATGAAGCCGGCATAGATGCCTCCATAACCCCTCACTCTCCCTACACGATGTCCCCTGAGCTGCTGACTATGGCTGCAGAAAAGGGACTTGAAAGAGGTTTCATATCATACCATAACCAGGAATCTTCTCAGGAAGAGGATATGATTTCAAAGGGCTGCGGAGAGCTGTACGAAAACTATGTAAGAAGAGGGCTGAGCACTCCCGCTCCGACCGGCAAACCTGCAATGTTCCACTTCGCACAGAGGCTCGAACAAGTCCACCCTGGACCGTTTAATGAACATATACTTTTGATCCACAATACTGTGACAGCAAAGGATTCAATAGAGATGGCTAAGGATAAGTTCAAGAATGTAACATTCGTAACTTGTCCTCTGTCAAATATTTTCATTCATGAAAGAGTAGCCCCGCTGGACCTTTTCATGAAAGAGGGAGTCAGTATAGCTATTGGAACAGATAGTCTCTCATCCAACGATATCCTCTCGATAGTCCAGGAAATCAAGTGTATTCAGAAGCACTTCCCTTCTATCGGGCTGGGAACTGTTCTTGAATGGGCAACCATCAACGGTGCACAGGCTCTTCAAAAGAGCGATACACTCGGATCCATTGAAGCAGGCAAAAGACCGGGAATAGTCCTTATCGACAATATCGACTTCTCGAAAATGAAACTCACTGAAAACAGCAAATCCACAAGACTTATATAAGATATCAATAATGAGTATTCTATTCAACGATATAGTATTCGGGCCCATACACAGCAGAAGACTGGGTTCGTCGCTGGGTATAAACCTTATGCCCAAATTCGGAAAGTTCTGTACATTTGATTGCATTTATTGCGAGTGCGGATGGAACAAGGATGGCAAGAGCGACAGCCATATTCCCACTTATGAAGAGGTAGAAAGTGCAATGCGGACAAAATTTGTAAAACTCGCAGAAGAGGGTACAAATATTGACACAATCACCTTTTCCGGCAACGGTGAGCCAACAGTGCATCCGGACTTCCCGCGTATTATCGACACTACGATAGAGCTTCGCAACCGTTACTTCCCCAAAGCCGCCATATCTGTCCTTTCAAATGCCACACAGATAGGCAAGGAGTCCATAAGAGAGGCTCTGAAGAAAATAACCAATCCAATTCTCAAGATAGACAGTGCTCTCGAAGAGTATGTCAGGATTATTGACAACCCCTACAGCGGGTATTCCTTGGAAAAGACCCTGGGCTACCTCAAGGAGTTCGACGGAAATTTCATCCTCCAAACCATGTTTCTCAAGGGTGAAATAGACGGTCGGACTATTGACTGTACATCCAAAGAACTGACAGAACCGTGGATCAGGATGGTTCTCGATTTGAAACCGCGTGAGGTAATGATGTATACCATTGACAGAGAGACCCCTGCATCATCATTGGAAAAAGTGACTGTCGAAGAGATGCAAAGTATTGCATCTGAACTTGTCAAAAACGGAATCAATGTTCAGATAAGGGGATAACTCGGGCAAAAGAGAAAAAATTTTGTTACTACTACTAATTTGAGTATCTTTGAAACGTTTTTAAAGCTTGACAAAATGAATAACTCTATAGAGAAGCTCATAAGTGCGGTTCATGCAAATCTTGAACATTGGAACACTCCTCAAATATATAAAGAGTGTCTTGGGCTCATAGATTTGACCTCACTTAAGCCAAACGACACGATTTCAAGCATCAGCAAGATGGTCGAAAAGGTAAATTCC
This sequence comes from Bacteroidales bacterium, assembly GCA_029010575.1. GTDB lineage: Bacteria > Bacteroidota > Bacteroidia > Bacteroidales > UBA932 > Coprenecus. The sequence goes on from JAQXKS010000044.1 coordinate 27,298, forward strand.
TTTAAATCGCGCTTCCCTGATTACAGTACCCCTGCATCAATCTGTGTTTTCCCTAACTTTAGCAAGTGTGTTAAGGATACACTTACTGCTCCTGGCGTTGGAATTACAGTCGTTTCAGGAGCATTTCCTGCTTCCCAGAGTTATCTCGAAGTCAAACTCATCGAGAGTGAGTTAGCGGTGAAGAACGGAGCTACGGAAGTCGATATAGTATTGGCTCTCAATAAGTTCCTTGATGATGATAAAGAAGGTACAGCAAACGAGATAAGGGCCATAAAGGAGGTTATCGGCGATGCACACCTGAAGGTAATTCTCGAAACGGGTATCCTTACCACTGAAGAGAGAATCCGTGATGCCTCTTTCCTTGCCATGGAAGCAGGTGCCGATTTCATTAAGACATCTACAGGAAAGCTTGAACCCTCTGCAACACCTTTCGCAGCTTGCGTGATGTGCCAGTGCATCAAGGAGTATTATGAAAAAACCGGTAAGAAAGTCGGTTTCAAGCCGGCAGGCGGAATATCTACGGCCAAAGATGCCCTTGTATATTATGCCATTACGGAAACAATTCTCGGGAAGGAGTGGCTTAACCCCTCATTACTGAGATTTGGAGCCAGCAGGGTAACCAACTCTATACTTTCAGAATTAGAAAAAAGTACTATTTCATACTATTAAACAAAATCAATATGAAAAAATTATTAGTTATTCTTGCTCTTGCAGCAGTTTCTTACGTTGCAAATGCACAGCCGAGAGCAGTCGGTCTTAAACTCGGATATGGTGCAGAAGTTTCTTATCAACATCAGATTAAGGGTGAAGATTTCCTTGAAGCAACACTTGGTGCTTATGCTTTCAATACCCTTGATGTTGCATGCACATATAACTTTATGATAGAAAGACCTCAGTGGACAGATAGAGGTGAATGGGGATTTTATGCAGGTCCTGGTGCAGCCCTCGGTTTTGGTGGAGCTTTCCACATTGCAGCAACTGGTCAGGTAGGTCTTGAATATACATTCTGGTTTCCTCTCCAGCTCTCCTTTGATCTTCGTCCCGAACTTGGAATCTTGGCAGGAGGAGACCAGTCTGTTGGCTTTTATTGGTCTTTAACACCTACACTTGGTGTAAGATATAGATTCTAGTCATCCAGGAAACAGTGGCTTTTTACAGGGTCTGAGTCAGAGGCAAGTTTGGCACAGACCCTTAAGATTTGTAAAATTGGCACATATTTTATAAATACAATAAGTTAACTATCTGAAATGTTTAAAAATTTTACAGGATTTCATCTGGTAGAAGCGTACCAGAAGACTAAAAAAGAGAAAAGGTTAGCCAAGAAGAACAACATTTCGAGAATCATAAGGATTATTATTCCCGTAGTCGTTGCTCTCTTTGTTTGGAACATGCCTGGTGAATGGCTTGGAATGACAGGAATTACTCTTATCCAGCAGAGGGTTCTTTCCGTGTTCATTTTTGCAACCCTGATGTGGATACTCGAGGGTGTACCTGCATGGACCACTTCTGTCACAGTCATTACAGTATTGCTTTTCAGCGCATCTACCAGCAGTCTTTGGTTCTTCAGAGAGGGTATTGAACCCGAATTGCTCGGAACACAGATTAAATACACCTCTCTCATGCACTGTTTTGCAGACCCTATCATCATGCTCTTTATAGGTGGTTTCATCCTCGCTATTGCAGCTACCAAGAGCGGTCTGGACAGTGTTCTTGCCCGCGTAATGCTCAAACCCTTCGGAACCCAGTCGAAATATGTTCTGCTTGGATTCCTTCTTGTAACCGGTATCTTCTCTATGTTCTTGAGTAATACTGCTACAGCCGCTATGATGCTTACTTTCCTCACCCCTGTCCTTAAGGCACTCCCTGCAGATGGTAAAGGTAAGATAGGTCTCTGTATGGCAATTCCAGTTGCTGCGAATATCGGTGGTATGGGTACTCCTATCGGAACCCCTCCAAACACCATAGCCCTCAAGTACCTCAATGATCCCAACGGTTTGAACCTCAATATCGGATTCGGTGAATGGTCTGCATTCATGATGCCTTTGACCATAATACTTCTCCTCTTTGCGTGGGTTCTCCTTCTTAAACTCTTCCCCTTCAAACAGAAGACAATTGTACTCAATATTGAAGGTGAAGCGAAGAAAGACTGGCGTTCAATCCTGGTATACATTACATTCGCGGTCACTATCCTCCTTTGGATGAGCGATAAATTTACCGGCGTTAACTCCAATGTGGTAGCTATGCTCCCTATCGGAGTCTTCTGTCTGGCTGGTGTTATTACCAAACGAGACCTTGAAGAAATCAACTGGAGTGTCCTTTGGATGGTAGCCGGTGGTTTTGCACTTGGTGTTGCTCTTCAGGAATCAGGACTCGGCAAACTCCTCGTTTCATCTATTCCTTTCGAAACATGGTCACCTGTAGTAGTGATCCTTGCATCCGGTCTCATCTGCTATGCGATGGCCAACTTCATCTCACACACAGCTACAGCAGCACTCCTCGTGCCTATCTTGGGTATTGCAGGTGAAGCTATGAACGCACAGCTTGCTCCATTAGGTGGTGTTACTACACTTCTCGTTGGTGTGGCAATCGGCTCTTCACTCGCAATGGTACTTCCTATCAGTACTCCCCCCAATGCCCTTGCACACGCTACCGGATTTATCCAGGTTAAAGATATGCAGAAGGTAGGACTTATTATGGGTATAGCAGGGCTTATCCTCGGATACACTGCACTCATTATCCTTGGTCCCTCACTCTTCTAATCCAGAAGCCTTGTTATATATATAGAGATGGCAACATTACAGCAGGTTGACTGTAAGTTGCCATCTCTCATTTTTAATAATGAATTAATTATTTACCGGAATGAAGAGAAGGAATCTGGACCCTTTGTCGCTTTTTCCTGAGACACGTCCGTAATCCTTGTCTAGTTCCACTGTTCCGCCAAGCTTTTCTGAGATAACAACGCAGATACTCAATCCAAGTCCTGAGCCTTGTTTGAAGGAATCAAGTTTAGAAAAGCGTTCGAAGATAGTATCTGCTTTTTCAGGTGGTATTCCGCTGCCGGTATCACGTACAGCAAAACAGACATATCCGCTCCTGTGCGACAGTGAGCAAGAGAGTTCTATCTCACCCTCAGTAGTATATTTGGAGGCATTGATAAGAAAATTTGTAAGTATCTGCTGTATTCGCCTCTGGTCAGATTTTACCGTAAAATCATCAGCAGCATCTGTCGTAAAGAAAGCATTGACATCCATAGGGATTCTTGATTCCACTGTCTTAAGTGCCATACGGCATATATCGTTACAGTTACAGTCGCTGATATTCATTCTGTAATTTCCGTTGTCAATATCCGAAAGGTCAAGAATATCATCAATGAGCATCATGAGTATTGACGAGTTGTTATTGATATATGATACATATTCCTCTCTCTCAGCCTCTTCGAGCATGCCGTCCGACAATGCGAGAAGTTGTGAATATCCTACTACAGCATTCAGGGGAGTGCGAATCTCGTGGCTCATATTCTGTACGAAATAGGTCTTCATCCTATTTGCCTTGTCCGCATCGTCCTTGGCCTGTTTGAGTTTCCGGATATTGATGGATGTCACTATTGACGCAAGTATAATTACCACTATAATAAAGATGATAAGAATTGTCAGAATGGTGTTTGCCCGCGTCTTCTGCTCTATCACACTCAAGCTCAATTCCTCGTTTTCGATCATGACCTCAGTCTCTTTCATTACTATCTTCATTTGACCGTCATAGCTAGTGATAATCTTATTTGTGATTATTTCGTAGATGTTCCGTAAGGTATAAAGGTCGTTCTTCAATACAGCAATAGTGCTGATAAATATCAGATCATGAAGATTATTTAAAGAAACTATGATATTGTTCACTGGTGTCATGTCACCGGCTAACACAGCACTATCCAATATTTGGAAGATCTCTTTCCCACTGTTGGTGGCACGTTTGAAAAGCTTGTTTGCAAGACAGATATCTCTGTAATTGATATAATTGACAGAGTCGCCATTCAAAGCATACATCAGCGAGCAGGAATAATTGACAAGGATGGTATCTACTGATATCCTGGCAGTTTCCAATTCTTTGTCTATGTAATACTGTAAAGATGATCCCGACTTGCCTTTGAGCATGAACAAAATAAGATACGGCTTGGTCATAGACTGGGATCTGATAGTAGAATCTGTTGTATTATTGTAGGTATCAATTGACTCTTCAAAATATTGTATTGCAGCACTACGCTGATAGTTTGCCAAATATAGATACGCCAGATAGCTTGAACTGTACCATTTACCATAGTCACTGTTTTTCTCTACAGCCTCTTCATGCATCTTTTTAGCATACGCCATTCCCTTCCTTACTTCATGATTATTAAAATAATAAGCTGAGACAAGACGATATGCATAGTAATAATATTGCTGATAACCGGTATTAGTGGAGACCTCCCTCAAATTGTTGAAACAGGTGATTATTTCATTTTCAGCACTATTTTTAATGGCTCTGCGAAGCCTGAGCGTATGGCCCAAGGTGTATGCCTTCTTGTCATTTACCTTTTGGGCCTGAATCATCAACTGATCGATCAGAGCATCTGATTCATCGTAGGCAATCAATGAGTCAGCTTGCCTATAGTATGGATAACAGGTGTCATGAATCCTGTATAGGTTATTCTGCGCATAAAGAGGGAGTGATATTGACAGAATAAGAACAAGAGTGAAAAATAACCTTGAGTATTTCATAGATGAAATTAGGTTAATGGAAAAATCGAGTAGGAGGTAAACGAAAGTAATGGAGTTTATCTCCTACTTGCGTTTACCGACCTCTCACACCACCGTACATGCGGGTCCGCATACGGCGGTTCCTTACATCCGATGATACTTTTTGTAGTATCCTAACAACGA
>JAQXKS010000045.1 GCA_029010575.1 Bacteroidales bacterium
GTTTCACGAATCAGATAGGTCTTGCCTACTCGTCTGCGACCATAGACTGCTATCAACTCCGAGTACTCCGACTGTGCTGCCGAAAGCAATATTTTCTGCTCTTCTTTTCTTCCTATTATCATAACTATAGAATTTTGTCTTTACAAATATAGAACAAATTAATTACATAATCAGCCAAATCTCATAAAATTCTGAAGATTTGGCTGGTTATGTCTGATTTTTGAATTAAAAACAACGCACTTTGACCTTCACTGATAGAGGTTTTTTAAAGATACAGACATCCTCCGAGGATGCAGAGCCCTGCTTAACGATCTGACAACGACAAATAACGAATAAATTTTCAATCTTTCTGTTTATCGGATATGAATAAAAATGACTAAAAAGCCTATCATAAAGAAGGCTTTTTAGTCACCCAAATTCATGTCCACAATTTGTCAGACCTTAATGTATGTATATCTGATTACTGAGGTCTCCTTTCAGGTTTGTAGCCAGGGTTTTTGTGGAATACGAGCTCCAGGTTAAAAATGGGCTCGCCGGATTCTTGTTTAAAAAGGAGATGGCCTTCTGCATCGAATGAGAATCTGGCGCTGGAGTGTGCTCTTTCAGGCCATTCCTGGCAGAATTTAGCGAAAGGATCTGCAATTTGAGTCCTGTTCTCGTCAAATTTATCAGGATACCAGTAGCATCCGTACTGGTCATATACGTTGTCATATCCATTTCCTCTATCCCAAAGCCAATCAATAGAAGTGAGTTCAAAGCTTACCAGATCTCCCTCAATGGTGTACTTGCCATAATTTATTTCTTCCCAAGCAGGCATTATCTGCTCATAAGTGCCGTCTGCCTTGAAATTGAAATGGATAAAGACATCACTACGTCCCTCAATCAGTTGTTCTCCCTCACGAAGACCAGACCATTCACCGACAATTGAATCCTTCTGATCAGGTTCAACAGGTGATTTTTTGCATGATATTGCAAGAATAGCAACAGATGCAAGCAGTAAAAATAATTTTCTCATAAAACTATTGAATTTATTTGATTAATAAAATTTTCTATTTTCCGTCTTTCTTTACTTCTATTACGGGGCGGACAGGCAAGCCGAAGTAACGTATATCCGGATGAAGATAGATAAAATCCTCATTGATATCCGGATTTCTCCAACATGATAATGCTATCGCCCGACTGGGATTACCGGTAACAAGGGTTGAAGTCCAATATAATGTGGTATTCCCATCATTATACAACTCGTTAAAGGCGCGATGACCGGCACTGGGAAGGAATATCCATTTGTCAGTATAACCCTCGATGTTTGACTGTACCTTATAGCCTTGAACGTTGTCAATAGTAGTAAGGGTCCAGGTACAGTTCCTTATCAACTCTTCCATTTCCTCATAAGAAGGCATACGCTGACACCATTTGCTTGCATCAGGAGTCATATAGGCGGCATCATCCATAGGCTCAAGAACGGTCAGATTATCTACATTGCCGTAGGAAGCAACATCACAGTATTTCAGCCAACCCTCTTCCTCGGTTATGTCATGGTTGTGGTAAGGACAATTATCATAATATAGGTATATGCCTAAATCAGAGACATCCAATACCCCTGCCCACTGAAAATATGACCCTATATCCGATGGTTTGACAGCTCCGACATTGTGGTCCAGCCAAAGCACTGACAAGCCAAGGTCTACCACGCCTTCTGTAGGTACAGGGTGCAATTCGCCAGGAATATCAGGTGTATCAGGCTTTCCATCATGATCTTTCTGACAAGAAGGCGCCAACACAAGCGTGAATGCAATGAGTGCGACAAAAGAAAAAAATTGTTTCATCATTCTTTCGATGTATTATTTCTTTACAAAATGAATATTCAGGGTTGATTTGTAATGGACACCTTGCATATCATATTCATTATGCAACATTGCAAGAATCATAGAAGATTTCGTCAGCTCAACAATATCAAGAACGTATTCATACTCTTTGCCATCCTGAAGAACTTCCTTAAATATCATTTTGCCGTCTTCGATTTTCCAGGTTATCGGATTAGGCGATTCTCCGACATTGTCATCAAAATAGGCCCTTAATGTTCCATCTGAATAGAAAATGAAGTTGAAATAATCATAGAAATTTTCTTCTTCAACAGTTGCTACTTCTGTGCCATTCTCGTAATATTTCATAAACAATTGAGAAATCTTCCACTCGCCCACTACATTCTGGCTGTCTTGTTCTGTTTTCGAACAGGAAAAGAACACAAGGCTCATCATAATTCCAATGATGAGATTCATCATAATTTTGCAGTTCGTTTTCATATACATATTCTTTGTTGTTAAAAACAAAATTATGACTATCGGCAATATATTGGGAACAATATTAGAAAAAGCATACTCTCATATCAGCAAAAATACACTCTCATATCAGCAAATGTAGGCTCTCATATCAGCAAAGCTCTATTCTTCACACTTTTATAACATTGCTAAATTTATAGTATTTAGTACTTTTGCATCCGAATTCTTGATTTATACAGACAATGAGTACACTGATTTTTTCTTCCCTACCTATGTTTGCCTGCGGTTTCTGGGCGATATTGATAGGGTGCACCCTATACTTTGACGGCCGCAACAGAGGATATCTGACACTGTTGCTTTTTATGGTGATGGCAACATTGCTTTATGCCGGGCACTGCGCTTTCCTCAACCATTTCTATAGCGATATGCCTCTGCTGGACAGTCTTTACTCGTTTGCCAATCTTGCCGTGTACCCCTTGTTCTATGTATACATTGTCAGTTTAACCTCCCCGGAGAGTCAGCTGCGCCATACTTGGCTATACTTCATTCCGTCTGCTGTGATAGGCATAATGGTTTCGGCAATTTACATAATGATGCCGCCTCAGGAACTCGACTCATTCGTACGTATCATATCATATAATGAGAACTTCGGCAGCGGCACGGGACTTTGCAAGATGATGGGCTACACCAGGCTGTCGGCAAAAATAGTGTTTGCTGTTGAAGTGGTGGCTGTTCTTTTTGCCGGTTCACGGAAGATTTCTGCTTATAACAAATCCATTGAAGATTATTACGCCGATACAGAGGGGAAGAAACTTACCGCATTCCAGTGGTATATGTATTTATTAACGGCTTGTTCATTGGCTTCCATAATCTTCAATTTCATAGGTCGCTCCAATTTCGATGGCTCTGCCTGGATGATGGCGATTCCATCACTCCTTTTCACTTCATTGTTGTTTGGATTGGGCTTCATCGGCTTCAGGCAATCGTTTACAATAGAACATTTCGAGCAGGAAGAGTCTGAAAATGAAATAATTCCAGAAAGTTGCCCCGTCTTCAGACAGGAGTCATCCCTTGTTGAGCGCATCGAAGAAGTCGTTACAAAACGGCAACTCTATCTGCGCCACAATCTGAAAGTATCCGATTTGGCGGCTGAATTATGCACAAACCGTCTGTATGTCTCTACTGCTATCAATGAAGAAATGGGTATCTCCTTTTCCGACTATATCAACAGGAAGCGAGTGAATCATGCCATTGATCTGATGCGCACAAATCCTCAGATGACCATATATGAGATAGCTGACCGATCAGGTTTCTCTTCAGACAAGTCATTCTACCGCAACTTCAAGAATATTACAGGCAAATCACCCAAGGAACTTTTTCAATAAAAACAATATTGAAAATCGCATACGATATACAAGTTCGGTACACGATAGTTGTTTTATGTGCTAAAAAATGTATCTTTGTTGCCATAATATCTGCTAAAAAGTGTTGTGTATTTACTGAAACAACTGCTGAAAAATGTAATTAGAGATATGGAAAGAATTGTATTTCAAAAACTTATAGAGTGGAGAAATAGAAAAGATAGAAAACCACTAATTCTTAACGGTGCAAGACAGGTAGGCAAGACGTGGTTGCTGGAGCAATTAGGTAATCAGTATTTTGCCAAAGTTGCATATCTTGTCTGCAGAAAGAATCAGGCTTTGAAGGATGTGTTCTCTCAAGACTTCGATACGGGAAGAATACTTCGAGCACTCAGAGCATTGTCTGGAGTTGACATTACTCCAGGAGATACTCTCATTGTTCTCGATGAGGTACAAGACATTCCAGAAGCAATAGAATCCTTGAAATACTTTTGCGAGGATGCCCCTGAGTACCATATCGCTGTAGCTGGTTCCCTATTGGGGATTTCATTGCACAAGGATGTATCATACCCTGTAGGCAAGGTTGATGAGATCAATGTCTATCCTCTTAACTTCGCGGAGTTCCTTTTGGCAAAAGGTGAAGTGGAAGCCTACAAGCTTCTAAAGAACAAAGATTTCAGCACTACAAATCTGATTCATGAGAAATATGTTGACCTGCTCAGACAGTATTATTATGTTGGTGGAATGCCAGAGGCTGTAAAGGTCTTCATTGAGACCGATGGCCTTAATGCTGTGCGTAATGTACAAAAAGCTATTCTTAATGGATACGAAAAAGACTTCTCAAAGCATGCCCCAAAAGACCAGGTAGCAAGAATCCGACTTGTGTGGCAGACGCTTCCGTCGCAGTTATTCAAAGAGAACAAAAAGTTCATCTATGGTTCTCTTAAATCTGGTGCACGTGCAAAAGACTTTGAGATAGCTATCCAGTGGCTTGTAGATGCAGGCCTTGTATACAAGGTTCCTCTTTGTAAAGAGGTAAAAATCCCTCTAAAAGTATATGAAGATCCTTCGGCATTCAAGCTGTTCACATTGGACCTTGGATTATTAGGAGCCATGGTGGGCATAGAAGCAAAGCAAGTTCTGATAAAGAATGACATCTTTAGTGAATATAAAGGTGGCATGACTGAGCAGTATGTGCTTGAAGAAATGAAGAGTAATGGTGAAGAGAACATCTTCTACCACAAGCCAGATGACGGCACACGTCTGGAAATTGACTTTATAATCCAGAGAGATGGAAAAATACTGCCCATTGAAGTAAAAGCAGAGGGAAATGTCAGAGCAAACTCTCTGAGCAATCTTCTTAAGCAAAATCCAGAACTCCACGCTGTCAGATACTCTATGAAGCCGTATATTGAACAGGAACAAATGACCTGCTACCCTCTTTATGCCATTCAATAGGGGGACAGTTCAGCAAAGAAAAAAAGAAAAAGATTCACTATCTTTGCGGGCTAAACGACAACGATATGGCAGACAGCAATTTCATAGACTACGTCAAGATATTCTGTGCTTCAGGTAATGGAGGCAACGGTTCTACGCACCTGCGAAGGGAGAAATACATCGCAAAGGGAGGACCGGATGGTGGAGATGGAGGCCGAGGAGGGCACATCATACTGAAAGGAGACGCACAGTACTGGACCCTTATCCACCTCAAATACAAGAAACACATCAAGGCTATGCACGGAGAGTCCGGCAGCGGCCAGCTTCAGCATGGGGCAGACGGAGAAGACATAATACTGAAAGTTCCGCTGGGAACAGTAGCAAAAGACGCAGAGACCAGAGAAGTACTATTCGAAATAGTTGAAGACGGAGAAGAAAAAATACTCGTAAGAGGAGGACGTGGAGGAAAAGGAAACGATTTCTTCAAGAGCGCCACACGCCAGACACCCCGCTTTGCTCAGGAAGGCGAACCGGGAAGTGAAGGATGGTTCATACTTGAGCTGAAAGTTCTTGCAGATGTAGGACTAGTTGGTTTTCCGAATGCCGGCAAGTCGACATTGCTTTCGGCAGTATCAGCTGCTCGTCCCAAAATCGCTGATTACGCATTCACTACACTCGAGCCCAATCTCGGAATAGTCAACTACCGTAACGACCTTTCGTTCGTCATGGCAGACATCCCTGGAATCATCGAAGGAGCCCACGAGGGCAAAGGGCTGGGACACAGATTCCTCAAACACATCGAGAGAAACTCGATGCTTCTGTTCCTCATTCCGGCAGATACGCATGACTTCGGAAAAGAGTACAAGACACTCTTGAACGAGCTTGAAATGTTCAATCCCGAGCTACTTGACAAAGAGAGAGTTGTTGCAATTTCAAAATGTGACCTGCTTGATGCTGAGCTTCGCTCAGAAATGGAGAAGGAGATCAGCGAAACATTGCCGAAGGATATACCCTACCTCTTCTTCTCTGCAGTCACAGGAGAAAACATACAGACACTTAAGGATGTCTTATGGGAAAGTCTGAACCGATATCAGCAGGGAACCACGCAGACAGAAGTAATAACACTGCCTAATGGTGTCGAGATAACAGTAGGTACAGAAGACTTGAGTACAGAAGATTCTGGCATAGAAGACTAAGACTAAAAATAGGAATGATAGAGACACTTATCGAGGCCGACAAGGCAATCACCATCTTTTTCAACGACCTCCAGACACCTTTCTGGGACTGGATTATGCTCTTTTTATCTCACAAGTGGGTATGGGTCCCACTCTACTTGGCAATAATCACATCACTATTTTTCAAGGGAACATACTCACAGAAAAGTATAACAGGAATGCTCGAGGGAAAGATAGCCCATTGGAAAACGGCACTCCTTTGCCTTGCCGCAATACTACTGTGCTTTCTACTGACTGAACGTGTATGCGACTTCATAAAAGAGAGCGTCTGCAGACTGCGCCCCGGTCACACCCCCGGACTCGCACAGATGCTGAACCTTCCCGAAGGAGCCGGCGGGCTGCATTCATTTCCATCAGCACACGCCACCAACACCTTCGGACTTGCCACCATCGTATCGCTAATCATCAGACGACGCTGGGTAACATGCACGATGTACGCATGGAGCACAGCTGTAGCAATAAGCAGAATATATCTTTCAAAGCATTTCCTTACAGACGTGCTGACAGGAGCATTGCTGGGAACTGCAATAGCAATTATGGTATTTCTGCTGCTTAAATATCTCTTATCATTAATTAACCGTAATTTACTAAAGAAACAATGCTCTGTTTCATAGATACCGTCACAGAACCATATTGGAATCTGGCTGCAGAAGAGTACCTTCTGTATAATATGAAAGAACCCGTTTTCAGACTTTGGAGAAACTCCCCTGCAGTAATCTGCGGAAAATACCAGAATGCAAGAGCTGAAATCAACAGCGAATTCATCAGAAAGAACAACATTCCGGTAGTCAGAAGACTCACGGGAGGAGGAGCCGTCTTCCACGACCTTGGCAACATCAACTTCACCTTCATAGAAAAGAAAAGAGAAGGTGAGGACACTTCCGATATGTTCAGAAGATTTACAATGCCCATAATCGAAGCGCTGCAGGCATTGGGAGTAGATGCATCCCTTCAGGGTAGGAACGATTTGGTTATAAATGGTAAAAAATTCTCAGGCAACGCTATCTGCACACACAAAGACAGGGTGCTTCAGCACGGAACTCTCCTATTCAGCGCCTCGATGGGAAACCTCTCAGGAGCTTTGAATACCAGACCTGAAAAATTCATCGGAAAGAGTGTAAAATCCAATGTCGCAAGGGTAACCAATATCTCAGAACATTTGCCGGAGAGTAAGACAATGGACGTTCTGGAATTCATGAACTACCTAAAGGAGTTCATAACCTCCCGCACCGACGAAGAAGAATATATCATAAGAGACTACACTCAGGAAGAATATCTGGCAATTACCAAGCTAAGAAATAGCAAATATGCCACAGACGAATGGAACTTCGGTAATTCACCAGAATATACATTCAACAACACTTTCAGGCTTCCATGCGGTTTCTTTGAAATCTTCCTCTCAATAGGACAGGGCACCATAAAGGAGTGTCGGATAATGGGAGACTACTTCTTCCTCAAACCCACTGAAAACATTTGCGAAGCACTCACCGGAATACCACACACTCATGAGGCAATAATGAAGGCCCTCAGCCCCTTCGACCTGAAAGAGTACTTCGGAGCAGATATAAGCGAGGAGTTAGCTTCCAATATGATGTAAGCGGCAGCAGCCTCCGCAGGCCGGCTGCCCGACGGTTCGGAACCGTTAGTATAAAATCGAGTAGGAGGTAAACGAAAGTAATGGAGTTTATCTCCTACTTGCGTTTACCGACCTCTCACACCACCGTACATGCGGGTCCGCATACGGCGGTTCCTTACATCCGATGATACTTTTTGTAGTATCCTAACAACGA
>JAQXKS010000046.1 GCA_029010575.1 Bacteroidales bacterium
AGCCTGAGACTTCAAACGATTCAAAGTCCATTTTGAGGTATTAAAATATGTGAGTCCTGTAATGTCAGTAAGAATTCCTTCATCCAGACCTTCCAAACCTCCGTTATCCTTTATCTCTTCTTCTACCTCTTCCTTGGTTGGTTCTAGCAGAGCATCAAGGCGGCGTAATACCACCATAGGCAGGATTACGTCTCGGTATTGTCCCCTGAGGAATACGTCTCTTAATACATCATCTGCTATGTTCCAGATGAGTGATACCATTTGACTATGTGAACTCTCCATTCTCGTATTATTGTATTATTATTTGCCGTTTAATAAATCTCTTGGATCAACTTCCTGTATTTCCGCAATCTTATCGAGTGTCTGTGGTGACGGTTGATTATTATAACAGCATCATTTTGACAGCATAACAGCAGCAACGCCAAATTATTGCGCCAAAAATTTTGCCGTCTTTTCTTCTCGACTAAGACCAGCTTCAATCTATTTTAGTTTTTACTCTCCCTGATTAATCAGTTAAATCTCATGGCTAAGTTATTTATTTTTCCGATATAAACGAAGGAAAAACACAAAAACTGTATTTGCTACTTGGATTTATGATTTATTCACACATTATCTTCCTTCATAGACGATGACGCCCATCCTAAAGTCCAAAGCGAAGAGAAAGGAATCCGAAGAGGAGGCTTCCAAAGAGGAATCAAAGTAATAGCTGGACTTCGCCAACTTTATTGAACTTCGTCAAACTTCGCTGAACTTCACAAAACTTTGCAGAGTCCTCCAAACTACTCAAAGTTACGCCGGAATCCTATAGAAACCTATATGTGTCTGGCCGGACGCTTTCGATTCTGCAACGTGGCCGACAATACTCCGGAAAAATAGCGCGACGGCGGCATTTTTAAGTATTTTTTGCTTATTTTCCTATAATTTTATAGGTAGACGAGCATCATTTTGACCTATTTCAGGCTGGAATTACTGGCCGACCATGGCCCGGAATACGTACAATAGATTCCATCCTGGAGTAAACTACTTCTATGCTTCGACTGGCGAACGCGATAAACTCATATTCCCAACAGATTGGGATATGCGCGACTTGTCGGAACTGTCAAGCACCCGCAGGAGAGGTCGCCCGACTAAGCCAAAAGTGGAAAAACAAGAGTTTTAGGTATACGAAATTGAAAAACTCAGAATTACTTTAGTATTTTCTTTCGCTGGTAAGAGAGAGCCAAATCGGGAAAATTGCAATCAGTGCAATAATTGAAAATAGTAGCCCACCAATAGTTCCTGCAGCAAGTGGAAACCAGAAAGACTCCTGCTTGCCGTCAAGCAAAAACGGAATAAGCCCGAGTATGGTAGAGACTATTGTGAGCATAATAGGTCCTATCTTGTGGTTAAAAGCCCTGAGAAAAGCATTCAGACGGCTCATGCCAGGACGTCTCATCTGCCTCTGATATTCATTAAGAACATAAAAAGCAGCATTCACTGATAGTCCGCTCAACATCACCATAGCAGCCATTCCCCCCATATCAAAAGAGATCCTCAAGAGTGAAAATGTAAGAAACAGACCGATAAAAGAGGCTGGAATGATGCCGATAACAGCAAATGGAATAGTGAGCGACTCAAACATAACTCCTGTTACAAAAAAGATAATAAGTACTACAAGAAGCACAAGCGCAACAATGTCAATAGGGTTATAATCATACATGCTCCAGTCAAACGAGCTGGAGTATGCCCTAAAACCCACAGGCAGGACACTCCTGTTTAACCGGTTTACTTCATCTGAAATAACCTTAGACACCTGTTTTGCATTTCCAATAAATTGAAAGAAAACATAAATTGTATACTCTTGATTGTTCTTCTCTATGGAAGAAGATCTTCTACGCTTAGATATGGTAGCGGCATCTCTGAAATCAAGTTCAGATACATCGTAGTCATCAAATCGTGAAGATTCCAGGACAACGGGAATTCTGTTTCCTGCATCGTCATAATATGTACCGGTCTGCTCTGAATAAAGCATAGTTCGCACTTTCCCAAAAATATCATTTAAAGAGAGGCCGTATCTGGCTATTATCTCATCATCGACATCTACAAAAAATTCCTGTATATCTGATGAGTAGCCCTGAGATGTATTTACAGAAACAAGTCCCACCCTGGGATTCTGCCTTAAAGATGAGACACACAGTTCGGCATAATCATAAAGTTTATTAAGATCATAACCTGATATGGAGAAAGAATTTCTAAAATCAGAACCAGACAGAGAGAGATGATTCGAAAATAAATTCTTATCCAGCCCATCTACAGACCAGGTCGCTCCACCAAGTTGAATCGCCTTGGATATAACATCCGCCTTGAGCTGAAAAGGCAAAGTCATATTCTTCACTGAATCATTGAAAAATATTGAAATTTCAGCCCGTGACGAAGAATGAATACTCGTTTCGTATTTATCTATAATGTCCATATTTTCAGAGAGAAATTCTTCCATTTCGGAAACAATAGCATTCATGTGGTCTATAGTACAACCATCTGGAAGATGTGCGGTCAACTCCAATGTTTCACTGTTACTTATTCTATCGAAATATATCTGATTTTTCCTGAGAAACAAGCCTAATGAGCCGCTTAATACTCTATCCAAAGGAGTTTTGAGATTTGTCAAATAGAATTCAGAGCCGAAAACAGAATTGTATATACGCTCCCATCTGTTGTATGGTTCTCTGCCTATCCTATCTGGCATCTGAGAAATAGGAATTCCGAAAGCGAGAATGAAAAATAAAATATATGCCCATTTCAATTTACTGCCTTTAATAATATACTTCCCATACCACGTATTGAAGCAGATACTCCTTCTGCGTGACTTTATGGACGAAATATTTCTATTATCCTTTAGTCCGAATGAATCACATAGGGCCGGTATGAGGAAAAGAGAAATGAAAAGTGAAACAGCAAGATTGACAATAACAACAGCCGTAAAATCCAACAACTTTATTTTTATTTCATCAGGCAAAAAGAACACAACGGACAGAGCCCCTATAGTAGTCAGTTGGGCAGCCAGAATTGAGTGAAATGATTTACAATTTCTGTAATAACAGTAATGGGTAATCATAATGATGGCTGCATCTATCATTATTCCGAAAGAGACTGTGACACCTGCAAGAGAATAAATATTAATATTGATGCCTAATAAAACATAAAAAAATATGGAAATCAAAAGATTAGAAGATAAGGCAACAAGAATGGTAAAAAGGTACCGGAAACTTCTTGATGAGATCAAGACAAACAGCAGAAGAATCAGAAGGCTGAGAACAGTCCTTCGGTAGATCATACTAAGTTCCTTGCGAAGATTATCAGAATCATCCTTGATAAGTTCAACCTTATAAGTATCTGAAAAACCTTTGGAGAGATCAGACACCATCTCCTTTATCTTATCGGCAAGAGCAATGATATTTACATTTTCCCCCGCATAAATGACCATATTTATAACATTATTGCCATTGACACGGAAATATGAATCTCCCTTCTTCTCCTCATATTTGATTTCGGCTACATCAGAAATACGCAAGAGCCTGTCTCCCACATAGCAGATAGGAAGATTCAAGATATCCTCATCATCTGCCCCGTAGGACAATCGGATAGCGGTCCCATCATAAGAACCGACAATCACGTCGTCAGCCAGAGCACTCTTGAGAACATTTGCTATAGCATCAGGAGTAAGTCCGATAGAGGTGAGAAACTCAGGATTGAAAACTACACTCTTTCTGAAACTGTTTACACCGGTCAAGCTAATATTACTAACACCGGGAACAGTAGACAATTCCCTGATAATCACCTTATCAGCAAAATCTGCAATCATCTGTCCGGGCATATCGGCCACCAATGAATAGACCATAACAGGACGTTCCTGAGCCCCCACATTGGAGCCACTTATCTCCGGAACAGAGAGGCCTTCGGGAAATTTGTCAGCATATCTGCGCAATAAAGAAGAGAGTTCAAAGCGGACTATGTCCGGATCTGCACCCTTATCGACGTTGAACGTAACGTAACCGGATCCCAAAGATGATACAGACTTTATATCTGAGACATTTTCCAGAGAAGCTACAAGCCCTTCCAGCACAGATGTCACCTCCTGTTCCATAAGTAAAGGAGAAGCACCACTCCATGAGTAACTTATGGAAATGGTTGTACCCCCTTTTGATGGCTCATATTGAATATTCAGCATTCGCAAAGAGAAAATGCCGAGAACAGATAGTGCCATGAAAACCAGGATTACAGAGAATGATGACAGCCTGTATTTCATTTAGTCGCCTCCTTCATTTTACGACGCTTCTCCCCTCTCCTGTATATTTCATAGTAGAACAAAGGAATAAAGAATATACTTACCAAAGTTCCCAAAACCATTCCCCCAATAATAGTCAAAGAGAGTGGAAACTGCAGATCAGATCCCATATCACCCCTTACAAGAAATGGAGCAATACCGAGAATTGTAGTCATCGAAGTCATTAAAATTGACTTCAGTCTCCTTCTTCCAGCTACCATGATAGATCTCAATAGACCATAACCATTCTTTCTCATATTATTTATGGTATCAACCTTGAGAATAGAGTCATTTATGATAATACCACACATCACCACGATACCAATAAATGACATAATGTTGATTCCGGCACCACAAACCCACAAAAGGAAAAAAGCTCCGAATATATCAACAACTATTTCGGACAAGATAATCAATGGCTGTATAAAAGAATCGAACTGAGCAGCCATTATGAAAAAGAGAAGCAATAGGGAGATAACAATAATAAACGATAGCTCTTCAATCATTGCCCTGCTTTCAAACCATCCTCCGGAAAACGTTACGTTGTAATCACCAGCCTCCATCACAGCCTCATCTATTGAATCCATAATAACTTCGGCATTCATTCCATCAGTCAGATCGACACCTACAGGATAGTACTCTCCATGCATACCTGAAGTTATCTTCTTCAGATCTCTTACGCGCTGCATCTGAAGCAATTCATAGAGAGGTACCTCGACATCCTGATATGAATTGTTTTCAGTTCTTACGGAACCGAGAACCGTGCGATTGAGAAGGTTCTCATCACCCTTTCCATCAGTCAAAATGACAGAAACCTGAGCAGAGCCATCCTTGATAGTCAATACTTCATTAGTGCTCAGAGCCTGTTTCAAGACATTATATACAGAGTGAAACCCTACACCGTAGAGGGACATCTTCTCAGGATCGGCACATAATCTAATCTGCTCCTCCCATACAACAGGCTCTGTATGAAGACCTTGAATTTTATCCTCAATAGAATTGACAATAGAGACCATTCTTTCTGGGGAGGGTGCTTGTCCGTCAGCAGAAGAGATCATTGCCACAATGTCCGGATTTCCATCAGAAAAAATCATGTTAAATAGGTTCGATGGTTCAGAAAAGGAAACAGAAGCGTAAGGATATGAACTGAAAACACGCTCCCTAACCAAACCTTCGACATATTTCAGACTGTCAGAGTGAGATACCTTGAGATATACCCTTGATTGGGAACTTCCCAATTCTTCTGTATGAGATAAAATAAAATCCTGAGGACCGGACATTATGCCGCAATACGTAATTTCATTGCTCTCCCCACCCATTACACTGCAGATGCGTCTGTCACTCTCCTCCACAGTCAAAGGTTCATTCCAATCAACAGTTATCAGAGTATCATCTCTTGTCAGTGGCGGAAGTTGAGTCTTTTCAAGAGCAATGTAAAGTATAAAAGACAATGGAACTGAAAGGAGGAAAAGACTCCAGACAATACGAGGGTGCCTGAATACCCACTTCAAAACAGATTCATAGCGATCTTCAAAGGCAGAAAAAGAGGATTTTCCTGCAAGTGTTTTGTTAATGCGTGAAAGTGTATCACTCTCTTTCTTGAAAAAGAAGACATAGTAGACAGGTATTACAAGAACAGAAACCAATAGCGAAGATATTAATCCTACTGAGACAGCCATAGCTTGGTCAAAAAACATCGCGCCTGCCATCCCGCTTAAAAAAATCAGAGGAACGAAAACCGAACAAGTAGTCAGAACAGAACTTAACATGGGTGTAATGACCTCTGCAGCTCCCTTGCAAGCGGCTTCCTTAAGTCCATAACCACGTTCCCTATACTGTGTAATATTGTCGATGACTATGATAGAATTATCCACTATCATACCCATTCCAAGAATCATCCCGGATAACGAAACGACATTTATACTGATTCCAAGCAGATAAAGCAACAATAGAGTAATCACCAAACTGAGAGGAATAGTAATCACTATAAGCATGGAAGATCGCACATCACGTATAAAAAAGAAGATAATGATAATAGCAAGAATAGCGCCCGTGATTATGTTGTCCCTGAGATTACCTATCGAGTAGGATAGCAGCATCGTCTGGTCACGTGAGACTTTGAAAGATAGATCCGGATACTCTGATTCCAAATTGTCGATAACAGACTCCAAAGATTCAGATAGTCTGTCCATCCTTGCGGTGGATTGCTTTATGACAGCCATTGTCAATGCCCTTTTTCCGTCACTTCGGACAATTCCTGAAGAATATGAGGGGACCAGCATTATTTCAGCAAGATCATTAAGACAGTAGACTCTTCCGTCAATATTGGTGACTAACTCCCCGATATCATCGGCAGAATGTATGGACTTGTCAAAAGATATGCTCCATCTGTAATATCCATCCTTTATATTTAAAGAGCCCAAATTCACATTATTAGCCTGAATGACCTCTGAAATGATATCAGGAGTTTTTCCAATAGCCTCCAGACGTTCAATATAAGGAGTGATTACCACCATGCTGCCCAAACCACCGCTGACATCTACCATCGCGACCTCAGGTATCTGTTCAAGACGCTTTTTGATCACCTCATTGACAAAAGAAGAAAGAGTGACAAAAGAGGCTATATCCTCCCTTTGAGTGGTAACATCAATAAAAAAAACAGGAATATCAGAGGCACTTGCCTTTATGATTTTAGGACGGGACATCCCGGAAGGAAGCAATTCGATACTCTGATCGACCTTTTCATTGACTTCAATGAAAATATAATCAATCTTTGCACCATGTTCGAAAAGCATGGTTATAGTACCGCTGCCATTGACCGCCTCACATTTTATCTCAGAGAGAGAAGTTGTCCTTGACAATTGTGTTTTTAGAGGATTGATGACAGTGCTCTCAACCTCTCTGGCAGAAGCCCCCGGAAGTGAACATTGTACTGTAATCTTGGGAATATCGACATCAGGCATCAGCGAAACAGGTATCAGTCCTGATGAAATAATCCCAAGGACAAGAATCGCCACCACGATCATCGATACAGCTATAGGCCGTTCTATAAGCTTGCGTATCATCACTTGTTCTTTTTACGAATTTGTACCTTGACTCCATCAGCAAGGTTCAGATTTCCCGAAGTAATGACAAAGCCTGACTCAGGAAGAGAGGTCTCCTTTTCTATGCAACCTGAAATAACATGCTCAAGAGTATTAGAACTTACAATATCAACATAAAGCCATCTGGCAGTGGAGCTCTCTTTATCATAAAGAAAAACAACATTATAACCATCCCTAATAACCACCGCAGATTTCGGCACAACATAAAGATCAGGGTAAGCCTTTCTAAGAGCAATCTTTACACTCATCCCATTCAAAAGTTCCTTGTAAGGAGGCAATAGTTTGGCCTTCAGCCAAACCTGCCCCTTGCTGTCAACTATGGGATTGATCTCCTTGACAGAGCCTTTGACAATGCTGGCGGGATTAGAAAAAGGGTAAACAATCGCATCTGTCCCAATAGTCATAAATTCTGTTTCCGACTCAAGCAAAGGAAATTCCACTTCAAGCGAATCAGGATTGAAAAGAGTACAGAAAATATCAGATGTACTCTCATTTTCAAGATCAGAAAGATTGGCAATCACACCCGAAAAAGGAGCCTTGAGCACTGAACTTTCATAAGCAAAAAGAGCCATCTTGTAATGAAGCAGTGCATCTTTGTATCCGGATTGTATTTTGACCACAGACAACAAATCCTTGGGAACAGAAGCAGTATCCGTCATATAGCCGTAACCCACCAGCTTATCCATAAGATTAAGTTCTGCTTTTTCCAAAGAGTTGGCTGCTGCTTCCAGTTCCATTGACAATACCGTTCTATCCAGTGTGGCAATTACATCACCCTTGCTCACTCTATCACCGTTAGAAACATTTATGTTCGTTACAACACCATTGGTATTAAAACGTAAAGAGATAGATTCTGAAGATCTTACTTTTCCTGTTGAAAAGACCTCTCTGTTAAATATACCTTTCCTTAGAGTAACCGTGTCCACAAAGACCTCAGACGATACTCTTTCTGTTCCCTTTCCCATGACAAAAGAGCTCTTTTTATCTCCATCAGAACAGGATAGTGCAATGCAAGAACCAATTATAAATAATATCAAACGATTCATCTTCTTTGATTTAATTGCCAATATTGTCAAGTATGGAGTCGTAGTCCTCTATAAGGTCACTATTATTAATGTAATCATATAGAGAAAGACGACATATTTCATAATATACTACCCAGAAGTCCCCTATTTTCTCCAGATACTGAAGAGACGAATTATCCATATTATCCTGAGCAGTATTCAACTCGGTTATACTTATAGTACCATTGGTAAATCTGTTTCTGGCAGTTTGATAGCGCTCTTTACCAATTTTGTCCGCTTCCTTTGATGTAAGACACTGATGACCCATCAAATTGAATCTGGAGACCTTCATAAGAAGAGTCTGATACCACTCCTGAGTCTGTTGTTCCAAAGTCATATTAATAACGTCAAGCTGGGATTTGGCTACCTGCACCTTTCCCCTTCCCAGACCCCAGTCTAAAATAGGCAGAGTAACAGAAAGACCTATAACTTCCTGATCTATAGGTTTCCTATAAGCTGAAGCAATATCCGCACCGACTTGTGTCATACCGAATTGGGCATAAAGAGAGACACTGATGCCACGCTGTGATTTGGCCTGTGCAACTGCAGCCTCGGCCTCAAGGCGTTCAATCTTCTTTTGCAACAAATGAGAAGAAGATTGTTCTGCTCTGGAAATAAACTCTTCCTTATCGATAACCAGAGACCCCTCGAATTCCGGAACTTTCGGAACAATAATCACATTGTCATTATATCCTAAAAAGTTCTTCAATCTGACCATCAGCATCTCGACATTCATCCTACAATCTCTTATTCTCAGATCATCATTGAGCAACTGATGACTGATCTGAAGCAATTCATCCCTGGAAAGAGTTCCCAACTTATAACGTTCTTCTGCTATCTGCAGAAGCTGCCGATCATTTTCCTCACGTTTAATTGCCAATTCAAGATTCTCATTTGCAAGCAACAACTGAAAAAACAGCGCAACAGAAGAGACAACAGCGTCCTCAATGGCCTCCACATACGCCCTTTTTGCCATTTCGTACTTGACGGGTTCAATCTGCTTCTCCCATTTGAGCTTGTTATATGTAAATAACGGCTGACTATATGAAAGATAAATAGGCTGGGAATTGTATACAATATTACGGTTCGGGGTATACTGATCGAGTCTGCTTAGAGAAGAGATCAAAGAGAGAGTTCCACCAGTAAAAGGAATGTTCTGAGACAACACCAGACTTGCAGAATTATGAAGGTAATTGTCAACGACGTAGTGAAACTCTCCTGTATTTGGATCTCTTAAAGCAGATATGGACCTATTGTACTCACCCAAATTTGCCTTTAACGAAAGGGAAGGTAAGAACTGAGCCTTATATGTCCTGAATTCCCAATAACTCACCAAAAACTTATGTTTGGCGATAATGGACGAGAGTGACTGATTACGAGCGTCCTCCACTACTTTGTCAAGAGTCATCTCTATAACAAAGCCACTCCCTGACTCCTGTCCCACAAGAGAGGCAGAAACCAGAAAGAGATTTAAAAGAACAAAGAACCTTCTCAAATATCGCATACAATATTATTGATTTACAGTTCTATATCAGACATAGGTATTACATAAACAGGAGGGTTGTCAACATCATCTGCATCAGCCTCCAATGCTACATATACATTTCCACCGAAAACATTGAGAGAGGTTATAGTCACACTTTCCCTACTGTCATCACACAATCTGAATATTGAAGATTTACGTAAAGAGATATCGTAAACAGCAATCATGGCATGCGGTAGCAACACTACAATACTTTTATCATAAGCATACATTTTCAAAGGAATCACTTTGATAGAATTTGCAGGAAGACCATCCACATACTTAAATACATCCGTCACATCAGTATAGTTAACATATCTGTCCGGATAGGCGTAGCTACCGAAATCGAAAAACTTGCTTTCCAAGACAGTGTCAGCCTGAATCTGGAAAATAGTATAATTGATATAATCTGTAAATAATACGCCAAACTCATTTGACCCGAACGGGCACGTAAAAGAAAAGCCGCCATCTTTTACAAGACTTGTAGAAGAGGTAATAAGATTAAAATCAGTATCATAAATCGAGATAGTTGGAGTTATTCCTCCTACTCCGTAATAGGTATTGAGCGCAAAATATCTCTCAGGGTATAATTCTGACCTTAATAGCTTTGCCATAGAAACATGTTCAGGAGTTCTGATTACACCTGAATAGACAAACTCATCACCATCATAGACATACTTCAATACAGACTTCATTCCTGAAGAGTATACATGTACCGTGTCCCTAAATACATAGCATGAACTCAACATCACAAACTCTCCCGGTCCTCTTCCCTTACGTCCCACCTCTGCCAAAAAATCTCCATTATCATTAAAATAGAGCACTTTCTCCCTTCCTTTAACCAAATAACCGTTGCGATAAGGAATCACTTCATCAATTAAATACAACAACGAAGCAGAAGAAGTCTCAAAATCGACACGCTTAAGATCAGACAACGAAACATTTACAATATCATCTTCAGAGACATCTATCTTATATACATTTTCATCATGTTCACCCCCACATCCACAGAAAATTAATATTGCAAGAAAACAAACAAGATATTTATTATATTCCATCATATTTCTGAGTTTTTCATAGTACTTTGTTTTTTTTATTTTATGAGCAAATATATACACATATATATTTAAATGCAAATTTATTTATTCAAATACCAGCGATGCGTTATAAGTCATATCTATTATCTATAACTACTTAATATACGCTATAATAGCCAGCGAATCTTCATTCAGGCTTTGTAGCTATGTAGTCTCATAAAAGAATTGCAGCCGTCTTAGCAGTAACTTATATGGATGGCGTGGTGACGACAGCGCTGAGTATGGAACATAATAATATAGCAGAATTATCAGTAATTGATATGATTAATGAGGAGATGAACATCGCCACTGACCATTAACATCAGTCATGTTGCATTTCGTTTTTTTGACAACGATTAAACCTTTTTCACTATATTTGTGGATGATATACTAAACTCTATATAAGATATGAAACATCTGATATTATTTATTTCGGCCTTTATGATGCTGTCCTTTATGGCGAAAGCGCAGGATTCCCCCATGAATGAAGAGCAGAGACTGGAAGTGAGCGTTGAAACGCCTATAGGCATAGACTACGAGCCTGCATCCGAACTTCTTCAATCAAATATTCAGCAAGCATTGATCCTGAACGGATTATCTTCAACCACAGGACGATTTACAACAATCACTAAAGTTGTTGCAATAAGCAAAGATGTAACAGCTACTGCACCTGCAATGATTGTCACAAACCTTAACATCACACTACTGATAGGTGATTTATACACAGGTACCCTTTTCGGTCAGTGTGAATTTGAGGTCAAGGGAATAGGTGAAACAGATAGTAAGTCATACATGGATGCCATCAGAAAGGTTAAGGCCCGCAATCCCAAGCTAAGAAGCATGATAGTAAAATCGAAAGAGAAGATACTCTCATACTTCGACGCCAACAGGGAGCAGATTCTTAACAGAATAGATGCACACATAACTAGAAAGGATTACAAATCAGCCCTTATAGAAATATACTCGATTCCCAAAGCAAGTGCTGAGCTTTATAATGAAGCCGGTGAACGTCTCTCTAAAATTCCAGCCGAGACCATTTCATCTACTCAAATCAACAGTTCAATACTTGACGAATACCACTTCAATGGCACAAGGGCGGAAAGGGCATTGATATTCAACAAATAGACACGTTATTATGAAAAAGATTCTATCCATCCTGCTAGTATTGTCATTTTCATTGGCACTTACGGCACAGAACACCTACAAGGTACTGGAGTCAAGTTCAAAAAAAGCCCCCAAGTGGATTTATGGAGTCGAAAAGGATTACCTTAATGTGAGTGCAACAGGTGAAAGCATTGAAGAAGCAAAAGATGAAATACTTGCAAATATCAAGAGGCAAATAACCCAGAGCATTGCCACACGAATCGTCTCCGAATCCAACGTGAAGACTGACATAAACCAAAGTTCTTCAGGAGATTTCACAAAAAACACCTCATTGGAAAACTCCATTATGTCCAAAACTGCCAAACTTCCTTTCATCGGAGAGATTTCACTATCTAAGGCATCCGATTACTATTGGGAAAAGAGACAGGACAAAAAGACCAAAAAAATCGAATACTTCTACGCTGTCAAGTATCCGTTTTCAGAGTTTGAAATGAAGAAGCTTTTACTTGACTACGAACTTCACGACAAGTCCCTCACAGAGAAACTTGAAACTTTTGAAGCAGAAGGAGAGGATTTTTCTACAGTAGAGGAAATCGGTTCTAAAATAGTCAGTGTCACTGCATTTTTGGAAGAGTTCATTCCGGAAGACCCCAGATACGCAAGGTGCCAAGCTCTTATCAAGAGGTACAACAACTGCTATAGCAGCATCGTGCTGGATTGCCAGCAGACAAAGAAAGGCACCATTGTCGCCACACTCCTTCTTTCAGGAAATGTCATATCGACATCTCAGAAACCTTCGATAAAGTCCCAATGCGCCGACAACATCTCATACAAGATTGATGGCTCATCGTTTGTCATTTCATTCAACTCAGACAATTGTTATGAAGACGATGAGAATTTTATCGAGATCAAATTAAAGGCTGGCAATAAATATATTACAAACAAGGTACCCATCAAGACCACTGTTGATATTTCTCTTACAGGTATTGTGCTTGACAAAAACACATCAGAGCCGATTCCCTACGCAAAACTGACACTCATACCTGGAAATAAGAGTGTTGTTACCAACAGAAGCGGTATCTATGCATTCAACGACATAAAGGACGGAGTATACACAATACAGTCATACAAGAGTGGATATTCAACATATGTCGCCAATAATGTGAGAATTACTTCAGGAGGATCTGCATCTTTGGACATTTTCATGACCCCAAAAGTCAAGGATGGGGAAGTGACAAGTGCACAAGTAATTGAAACCGTCTCAGAAGGAAACGAAGGAAGAAAGAGTCCGGAGAAGGATCCTGTTGAAACAGTAAGAAATGGTCTTTCGGCATATTTCAGATTCAATAACACCACAAAAAGTGAAATCTCCTTCATTCAGGGAACACCTTTAAATTCACCGGTATATGATACTGACAGTCAGGATGGAACCAAATCGATATGTTTCAGTTCACTTGATGAAAGCCAGCTCTCCTTCCCGAAATCAATGATAGCGCAACCAATGTCAAGCTATAGCATAGCGTTTTGGATAAAAGGCATTTCTGATGGTCACCTGTTTTCTTGTACAAACGGAAATGACACATGGAGGTCTAATATTCCCCTTATGTACATAAAAGACGGCAAGTTTGCACTGATTGAATCAACCGATGTAAACTTCAACCATCCCAAACTTGATTACAATTGGCATCATATCGTCTTGGTTGTTAACAGAAACAACAATACTACTGCCACACTTTTCATTGACGGAGTGGCAGTTGATAATATCGGTATGAACGGAAGCAATGACTCTTCGGTTACCAAGTTCATTTTGTGTGGAAAAGCAAACTATAAAGAGCTCAACGCAATAGATACCAAGATAGATAACCTGAGAATCTATGGTTCCAGAGCACTCTCGGACGAAGAGGTATACGAAATATACGAAGCGGAAAAGTAGAGATCACCTCTCTTTTCTCTTACTGAAGTGAATCGAGTCTCCCCATCGGTTATATCCAATGGGGAGATTCATGTTCTTCAGACGTCCCTCAATCAATGAAGAAGAAATCTCTGCATCTTCACCCACCCCAGGCTTGTTTTGGTATATGGAATACTCCTCCCTGACCTGAGCCAATGTAAGATTAGGCATCATGACATTTGCTCCTGCCATAATTGCCTTCTCCCTTCCAAGCGGGTCAATAGCCTGCATGGCTGTGGTAGCTGCAATATTGATATCGTTCATCATCAGCCTCAGTAATGCAACCATTCTCAATGAAAGTTCAAATCTTCTCTTCATATCCGGCAAGAGATCCCGATATTGATATAATGGTGTTTCAGAATGTTCCAGATAAGGTCCCATACCACACATATCTATATCGAGACTCTTGAAAAACAGCAGATCATCTGCCAAATGTTCCTCATTCTGAAAAGGGAGTCCTATCATTACACCTGTTCCAACTTGGTATCCGGCTTCCCGGAGGGAGTGCAAGGCCTCAATACGGTCCTCAAACCTATGAAGCGAATCCTTTGGATGAATCTTTTCATATAGCTCCTTCGTCGAACTTTCAATGCGCAAAAGATATCTGTGTGCCCCAGCATTGAACCACTCTTTATAGACACTCAATGGCTGTTCTCCCAGAGAGAGAGTAACCCCGAGCCTCATCTGCGAGCCATCCTTTGGTCTCATAGAGACTATCTTCTCCAAAAGTTTGCTAATCTTGTCAATAAACTGACGATCCCTTCTCTCTCCTCCCTGAATCACAATAGATCCATATCCGGCATCAAGGGCAAACTGCGCAGATCTTATTACATCCTCCTCCCCTATTTCATATCTAACAGGGTGTTGGTTAGATGCCCTTATACCGCAATACAAACAATTCTTCCTGCAGCGGTTGGAAATTTCAATTAGTCCCCTGAGATAAACCTCCGGACCGATAGTTGCCAGTTTAACATTAAAAGCTTCCCGGTAGAGTTCTGATACCTTGTCAGAATCCTCTTCCTTGAGCCATTTTATCAAATTATCCCTATCGAGCATTTTTGTCATAAATCAAAGGTGCCACTGTTCTATCAAAAATTCCATTCATATATGCAATAGCCATTCCGTAGTTCGTAACCGGAACACCATTGGCAATGGCAGGCTGCAATCTTGCCCACAGCTGCTTTGAGGTGACCATACATCCACCGCACTGAACCACCATGGCATATTCCCTAATATCAGTGTTAATCGCATCAAGTCCCGAGACAAAATCAAAAGAGAGCTTCCTACCGGTATATTTTCTGAAAAGAGCCGGAATCTTCACTCTTCCGATATCCTCACAAGATGAATGATGAGTACATGATTCAAGCATCAGTATTCTGTCTCCGTCTCGCAGAGAATCGATTCTGGGCGTACCTTCAACATACTTCTCGAAGCAGCCTTTGCTCCTGGCAAGCAACATACTGAAACTGGTCAGGGGAATATCATCAGGAACCATTCCATTTACCTTCGCGAATGCTTGACTGTCAGTCACTACAAGAGAGAATCCGAAGGTATTCTTCCCATCAGGAAAAAGAGCTGGAACTTCGGATGGCTGGACAACCATAGCCATGGCATTCACATCCAAAAGATTCCTTATGGCATTAACCTGAGGAAGAATCAGACGGCCTGTAGGAGCTTCACTGTCAATAGGACAGACAAGTAGAACCTTATCACCAGCAGAGACAATTCCCTCAAACATTTCAAGTTCCCTTCCCTTAATGGTCGAAAATGCCTTCACAATTAAAGATAACAACAACTCCTTCTGCTCCAATGACTCTTGTTCTGAAAGACCTTTGAGGGTCACCTCAGCCACATCACATCTATACAGCTCTGAGAGCTCCTGGGCAACTCCTGAGTCGAGGCTCTCAAGATCCGAATGACCATGAAGGATTATGACAGGTACAGAGAGTTCGGAAAGTTTGCCCATCATATCCCTTTCAAAGGAGGTAAAATCATTCTGACTGAAAATGAGAACGGCAATATCCACCTTTGCAAGCATCTCATAAGTCTTTTTAGTTCTCTTCGAGCCAAGTTCACCTGTGTCATCAATTCCTGCTGTATCTATAATGTTGCAAGGTCCTATACCGAAAATCTCCATCCTTCTTGAAACAGGATCTGCAGTAGTTCCCGGTACATCTGAGACAATAGATGAATCCTGCCCCAAAAGAAAATTAACTAGTGATGACTTCCCTTCATTCCTCTTGCCAATAAAGGCTATATTGGTTACCTTACTCATATCTTTTATATTTAACTCTACAAAAATAGAGTTTTTTAACTATCTTTGACAGATTATTACTGAATAATGTCAAATAAAAACAATATAAACTTTATGAGAAAGAGCCTTTTGAAAAGGCTTGAGCACAAGCGGTCAGGAAATTACGTTTCCCTTAACAGAGCCTCCGCTGTCGGTTTTATCATTGATGCCGATAATGTAGGAGTTGGTGAGGCGGTTGCTTATCTCATTTGCGAACTTGAAAAAAGAGCTATCAGGTACAAGGGCTTCTGCATAAACGATTCAAAAAGACCGATAGTACACTCATCTATAATTTCATCACCTCACATCACATCATTGTATAGAGGGAACTCTTTAAGAAATGGTATCCCCTTCACGCATATAACAGACCCTTTTCTTAAGACAAATTTCGACATCTTGATAGACCTTTGCTGGCCGGTGCGCAGTTTTACTGCAGAGTATATTCTTAGAAAAGCAAATGCCTCTTCAGAAGTAGGGATAGAACCATACACAGAAGACAAATACGATATCATTATTACTAAGCCTGAAGCAGCCGAAGAAATATCACAGATTGAACTAATACAAAATATAATAAGGTTACTTACAACTATTAATTGAATATGAGAGATTTTCGATCTTACCTACTTATCGGATTAAAAGGAATGGGAATGGGTGCAGCAGACGTAATTCCCGGAGTTTCAGGAGGAACAATAGCATTCCTTACCGGCATCTATCAGGAACTTATTGAATCCATAAAATCAATAAACGGCAAAAGCCTCAAGCTCCTCTTCAGCGGAAAGATCAAAGAGTTCTGGAAAGCAATAAACGCAAATTTCCTTATCAGCATAGCCACAGGAATCTTCATCAGCTTTTTATCACTTTCTAAGTTGATGGTTTATCTCATGGATAATCACCCTGTGGCATTATGGTCATTCTTTTTCGGTCTGATTGTAGCCTCAGCAATACATATACTTAAAGAGGTCAGGTTTTCGTTCTCGAATGCCATTGCACTTCTGGCCGGAATCGCATGCGGAGTGGCAATTTGTCTTCTTTCACCAGCAAAGACCCCCGACTCATTATGGTTTATATTCCTCTGCGGTTCCATAGCCATCTGCGCAATGATTCTTCCCGGAATTTCAGGAAGTTTCATACTGCTCCTTTTAGGAAAATATGAATATATGCTTGATGCATTGGGAAACTTACACATTCTTGTCATTATCGTATTCATGGTAGGCGCACTCATAGGATTAGTACTATTCTCCAGATTGCTCTCATGGCTCATGAAGCACTACTATCAGATAGCCATATCTGTTCTGAGCGGAATCATGATAGGTTCACTCGTTAAGGTGTGGCCTTGGCAAAGACTATTCGAAAGCGGAATTTCCTGGCCAACTCTTCCATTTGGTGATGGCGTTGCAGTCTCCGGACATATTCCGGATGCTGTGATATTCGCGGCTTTAGGATGTATGTTAGTCTTCATTTTGGAATTATTGGCCAAAAGGACGACAAAAAAGAATAATTTTTCACACAAATAATTTGACAGTTCCGATTATTTGTATATCTTTGCAATCCCAAAAGAAAAATGGTCCGGTAGCTCAGTTGGATTAGAGCAACAGCCTTCTAAGCTGTGGGTCTTGGGTTCGAATCCCAACCGGATCACTTGAAACGTCCTCCAGTCTCCTGCGAGGGCGTTTTTTAGTTTCAGAAAATGAGCCAATGTTTGGAATTATTACCATAATATTTGTACTTTTGTAAAAAAAGAATATTGGTATGAATCTTTATCTGTTTGAGTCACCACTATCTGTTATCCTTGCAATCTCATTGCTGCTTTTGTCTGCTCTAATAGGCATTTCCCAAAGTCCCAAAAAAGTCATAAGCGGCAAAAAGGGAAAAGGTATTGCATCTACATCACTTTTTTTATCTGCAATCATAGTAGCCATCGAGGGAACATTCAACTTCAGTTCAGAAATTCATAGAAGTGTACCTTTCATCATTATTGTTGCAGCCCTACTGGTTTTCCTGGGAAGTTCAATATTCGAGAATATCACATCACGCAAATTTTCTCTCAAATTGTTTACCCATACAGGCCTCTTCCTGATGATTGCAGGTGGATTCTTCGGAGCACCCGACCATTCGGACTCGCAGATTGCAGTAACTCGGGAAGTAGCGGAAAATACATCTTATACGACAAAAGGTGAAATAGTTCCTCTCCCGTTCAAGATCAGGCTTAAGGAATTCCAGATAGAATACTACGAAGATGGAAAGAGTCCAAAGCAATACAGAAGCACACTTGAGATTGATGGAAAAGAGTTCACAACTCAGGTAAATAGTCCTTGCAGATACCATGGTTATCTTCTGCTGCAAGCGGATTATGACCATATCGAGGGAAAATACAGCGTACTTAGGGTAGTCAAGGATCCTTGGCTTCCTGTTGTATTCATAGGAATGACCCTTATGGCCATTGGAGCACTGCTCATGATGAAAAAGGTATGGAACAATACTGCGATTCTGATAATTGCTCTTGTACTGGCAGTCGTATTTGGAATAGTCTCTGTTGCGAGAATCAGCTTCGGTACACTTATGCCCGCATTGAGAAGTCTGTGGTTCATCCCTCATCTCATTATATACATGCTGGCTTATTCCATGATGGCTATCTCACTGATTTCAGGACTCTTCTTTCCCTCATTATACGATCTTTCCAGAAAAATCTTCGCATCCTCCTCACATTTGCTATTGTTGGGTATGTTATGCGGAGCAGTTTGGGCTCAATATGCATGGGGATCATGGTGGGAATGGGATCCAAAAGAGTGCTGGGCTGCTGCTACATGGCTTCTTTCACTCTCCGCAATGCACATTCCGGGAAAGAAAAAGAAAAAGAGACTCTACCTGCTTCTTGTCATTCTATCTTTCCTGGCTATCCAGATTACATGGTATGGAGTTAATTGGCTGCCATCAGCACAGTTCAGTATGCATACTTACAACTAACACATGAATTATCTATGAAAAGAACTATCCTCATTACTCTCAGCTCTCTTATCGGTATCTTTGCTATAGTAGCCATTTACCGTTACTGTTTAAGAAAAAGTATTCCTGAGGCTCCCTTAAGTGAACAGGTACAGTCTATTCTGAAGAAGAACGGATGTCTCGTATGTCATTCTGCCAATCCAGATCTTCCATTCTACTCATCGGTACCCTATGCATCCAGATTATTCAAAAAAGAATATGAACATGCCATCAGCTTTACTGACCTGAGCGTAATAGCAACGAATCCCGACTCTATCGATGAAGTTACACTATCGATGATCGAGCATGCCGTAACATACTCTACAATGCCAACTGCCACATACAGATGGTTTCATTGGGGCACAGGGTTCAATTCCAAGGAAAAGAGTATCCTCTCAGCATGGATCAGAAGCACCAGGGGCAGACTGTATCCATCAATTGCTTGTGATGAATTGGCCAATGAACCCATCAGGCCTCTTCCCGATTCAGTTCCATACGATGCTGCAAAGGCAGAGCTAGGAGAGAGAATGTTCAACGACACGAGAATATCTCTTGACGGCACCATATCCTGTGCTTCCTGTCACATACTGGAAGCAAATGGGGCAGATGAAATTGATGAAAGAACATCTGGAGGAATAAACGGACTCTTCGGCACCGTCAATGCCCACACTGTATATAATTCATACTTCAATGTACGCCAGTTCTGGAACGGCAGAGCAGTAGATCTTCAGGAACAAGCAGCTGCTCCTCCTGTAAATCCGGTGGAAATGGGAGACCAAAGCTGGGATGATATTATCAAAAGACTTCGCAAAGACAAAAAACTTGTGAAAGAGTTTGAGCATCTATACCCCTGCGAAGGTCTCAGTCAAAATACGGTAACCGATGTGATATCAGAATTCGAGAAGACCCTCATCACCCCAAATTGCCGTTTTGACAAATATCTCAAGGGACAGACTGACGCTATAACAGATGAAGAGCTTGCAGGATATGAAACATTCAAGAAAAATGCCTGTGCCACCTGCCATACAGGTATTATCTTGGGAGGACAATCTTTTGAAAAATTAGGTATATATGGCAACTATTATGCAGATCGTACCCCGGAAATCGAATATAACAGCGATGACGACGGCCTAAAGAGTTTTACCTCCAATGATACTGATCTCCATAAGTTTAAAGTTCCCGGACTAAGAAATGTCTCTCTTACCCCACCCTACTTCCATGACGGTTCTTTCATAACACTTGAAGAGGCTGTCAAGGCAATGGCAAAGTATGAACTAGGAAAGACTTTATCCGATAACGATGTAAAATCTATCCTTCTGTTTATGAACACACTGAACGGAGAACACAGGTTTTTGAACTAACAACATACAGATAGCACATAAATGACAGACAATAAAGTAATATATCTTGCAGGCGGGTGTTTCTGGGGGCTTGAAAAGTACCTGAAGCTCATACGCGGCGTTACTGATACTGAAGTTGGATACGTTAACGGTAAGATCAATGGACCAGTTACCTATGAGCAGGTCTACACTGATACCACCGGATATGCTGAGTGTGTAAAAGTGGAATATAATCCTGAGATACTTCCCCTGAAAAGCTTGCTTGACTTCTATTTCATGGCCATTGATCCCACATTAGAGAACAGACAGGGGCATGATGTGGGAACAAGATACAGAAGCGGTATTTTTCACTCTGACAATGCCACAGAGGAAGACAAGGAGACTATCGAGACAGCAGTCCGAGAAACTGCAGAACGCTACCGTAAAATATATGTTGAAACAGGTAGAATGACAACATATTGCCCTGCAGAAGAGTACCATCAGGACTATTTGGAAAAAAATCCTGGTGGATATTGCCACATCCGTCCCGAACTATACGCATACGTTATCTCCAAGAACCCACGGTGAATACAATTGAGGTAAAGCTCTCTTTTATACGGTTAATCAGCTTGAGGAAGCTAACTTTTTCACAGTAAGGCAGCTTGACGTAAAATCTCAATTATACGGTGATTCCTCATGAGGTAAGCTTTCCTTTATACGGTGAAACCGCACGAAGCAAGCTCTCTTTTATACGGTTAATCAGCTTGAGGTAAGATTTCTTTCATAAAGAAGGTCTGATATAGACAAAAAAAGCCCTGAAGGGATTCTTCAGGGCTTATAAAGGGCGGCGGCTACCTACTCTCCCACCCGGGTTAGGGCAGTACCATCGGCACTAGTGCGTTTAACTTCTCTGTTCGGAATGGGAAGAGGTTGGTCCACACCGTCAAGCCACCATAATATCGCT
>JAQXKS010000047.1 GCA_029010575.1 Bacteroidales bacterium
ACTATGATATTATTCATTTCCTTTCATTTTAGATGTTATAGACTTAGCCGATGGTGTGACTTGCAAGAAGTTCATTTACCAACGTATCAATTTCAGCGTAAGAAGAACCTAAAACTTTGGATTCCTTTGCCTGAAGAATAATGTTCTCTACCTTCTTAACTTTGGTAGGAGAACCAGCCATACCATATCCGCTCTCTTCTCCGCCTATTTCATTAAATCCCCATTCGGGAATTACGTATGCGCCTGCAGGTTCTGCCCCTGCCAGTTCTGTCGCAGTGGCGGCATGTTTATATCTCATTACATTTTTAGCATGACGAGGTCTACAAGCAGCTGCAGTCGCTGTCACTGTAATAAGGATGGGAAGTGGAGATGAGACTGTTTCAACACCTCTTTCAAGTCTTCTTCTTACTGTTACCTTATCCTTACTGATTTCGACAATTTCCTCTGCATAAGTAACTTGAGGCCAGCCGAGCTTTTCAGCAACCTGGGGACCTACCTGAGCAGTATCACCATCGATCGCCTGACGACCGGCTATTATCATATCGGGATTGATTTTCTTTACTGCCTGTGCAAGTGCATAAGATGTAGCAAGAGTATCTGCTCCGGCAAATTTTCTATCAGTCAGAAGAACACCGCCATCAGCACCTCTGAAAAGACCTTCACGGACAATATCTGCAGCCCTTCCGGGACCCATTGTGAGGAGGAAAATCTCTACATCTTTAAGCGAATCCTTTATTCTGAGGGCCTGCTCGAGAGCATTCATATCCTCAGGGTTGAAGATTGCAGGTAATGCCGAACGGTTTACTGTACCGTCCTCTTTCATAGCATCTTTTCCGACATTTCTAGTGTCAGGAACCTGCTTTGCCAAAACAACGATTTTCAGTTTAGTACTCATATTCAATATTATTGATAACCGAGCAAATGTAGAAATTATTTTTTAATAAACAAAAAAACCGCCTCAGAGATAGCTCTGAAGCGGCAATATTTAGCGACGAAATAATTTTTCGATTACTTCACGCATTTTTCATTATCGCAGGTAGAGC
The DNA here is from genome assembly GCA_029010575.1 of Bacteroidales bacterium. Lineage (GTDB taxonomy): Bacteria > Bacteroidota > Bacteroidia > Bacteroidales > UBA932 > Coprenecus. Next base: position 1,044 of record JAQXKS010000047.1, read on the forward strand.
AGTCTCCATTGCAAGTATCTTCACTCTTTTTACATTTACCATCTTTGCATTTGCCATCTTTGCAATGTCCGTCTTTGCACTGACCGTCTTTACACTGAATGTTTTTTTCTCCGCTCACCGCGAATCCGAGCTTTTCGATAGCAGATGCAATCTTACTCTTGTTGGTCTTTCTGACATCGAATTTAACCCAGACTGTTTGGGCATTCATATCTACCTTAATATCCTTGATACCGCTTTCAAAAGGAAGAGACTCTTCGATCTTTTTCACACATGAGGGGCAATCGAGAGCAACGGAGAAAGTCACCTCTTCGATATTTTTGTTTTTGTTTGATTTCTGGGCATTAGCCTGGAACGAGAATAACAGCATTGCAGCTGTCGCAATTGCAATAAAACGTTTCATTTTCTTAATTTTTAATTTGACATAATATTATTTCCATAAAGTGAGCCTCATACCTGCATATACTTTTATTCCCATAAGGGGACCATAAATGACAGAGGCATTAAAATCAGGGTGATAAGGGTCATCAGCACTGATTATGGGGTTCTTCTGACGGTAATTGGTCAGGTTTTCAGCACCCACATAGACATCTATTCCTTTGAATTTTCTGGTAACCTGAAGGAAAAGAACGGGATAGACAGGGCTTTCGTTGCTCTCTCCGGGTTTAACAGCAAAATCGGGAATGCGGGAAGGGCCGTTCAGCTGAGCTGTGAAGTCAAAAGTCCAGATATTCATTCTGGTGGCATACTGGAGATTGAGTACCCCCTTGTATCTGCTAACAAGAGGTCTTTCTACCAAATGGTACTGATTTACGGTACCGGGTACTTTCTGACTTACCTTTGAATCTGTATATCTGAAAGTGGCCAGGATGGTAAACCTTTCAAAAGGCTCGATTGAAAAATCTGCCTGATAAGTATTGGTGTATGAAGGGCCGTTGAGATTGTATATAGATACCCTATTTGAGTCATACTCCTGATCAACAATTATCTGGTTAGTGAAATCACTCCTGAAGTAGTCGAAGCTCAGATAACAGTTATCATTGTATCCGATAGGGATGTAGCCGGTAATATTACCTCCGTATGTCCATGCACTCTCCATTGTAAGATTATCATCAATAGAGATCTCCCTGTTGGTGGACATCATTCCGAGATTATCAGCAACAACATTGGGAGTTCTCGTTCCACGACCACCCTGAGCCCTAACCACAAGCCAATCGACAGGCGACCATTTGAGGTTTGCCCTTGGAGAGAGCATGAGTCCATAACGGTTATGATAATCGAGACTAAGATCTGCCACCGCAGAGAAAGTTTCGCCAAGAGTGTATGTATACTCACCATATACACCGATAGAGTTTTCAGGACGTGAAAGGTCGTGAACTTTCTCGACAACAGGTCTTATATCAGATGAAGAGGTCAAATCTAAGAATCTGTCAGTAAGAATTTCGTTGTAACTGTCAAAGAAATCCCTGACTCCGAAGCTGAATCTGTGGGAATCATTGGGAATACCCTGATAGATTATATTGAGAAATCCGGAATTCTGCTTGCCGAAGTAGTTTTTCATTCCAAAGTAAGAATCCATCTGATAGTATGAGTAATCGGCCACCACAGCAATATTGTGTGAATTATCCTCATTTAGAGGAAAACCTGCTTTAATATAACCATTGATACCTTTATTTACTATATCTGTACCCCAAGGAAGTGTCAGGTCCTTGCCAAGAGACTCCCTCATAGAGTGTTTGAAGTCCATCTGTCCCCCTACCCTCTGGTCATACAACGCCTTGATTCCCATGCGGACCTGTATGCCGCTCTGGTCGTAATAGAGCCATCTGTTTGCGAAATTGAACTGCATTGAGGTGGGATCATCCCTGAAGCCGTCACCATTACCATCGTGAGGCATCTGTTCAGCAGAAACATGACCTAGAATGATGGTACTCCACTTGGGACTGAGCTGAAGCGAAGAGGCGACATTTGCCTCCGCCCTCAACGAACTGCTTAGAAAGAGGTTAAGAAAGAAGGGCTTTTCATCCGTAGGCTTTCTATGCTCCATATTTATCTGACCTGTCAGAGACTCTATACCGTTGATTACGGAAGAGGGACCCTTTGCCACCTGAATACTCTCGAGCCACATTCCCGGAATATAGGAGAGACCGAAAGGAGCAGATATACCTCTCATCACAGGTCTGTTCTCATCAAGCATTGTAGTATAGATACCGGACAGGCCGAGAAGTCTGATCTGCCTTGCACCGGTAACTGCATCAGAATAACCGACTGTCACGGACGCCGAATTTTCGAAACTTTCTGCAAGATTACAACAAGCCATCTTGCACAGCCCGGCAGCAGATATTACCTCAGTCTTTACAGCAGTGGTTCTGGAGAGATAGTTTGCGTCATCTTTTGCTACCACCATGGCAGCATCGAGTACATTTTCACTTTGGAGATTGAATACTACTTCAGTAGTCCCTTCCGGTACGACGAGAGTGTCACGTACGAAGCCAAGGGCTGCAGCCACAAGATGCATATCCCCTTGATGGCGTCTGATGGAGAAGTTTCCGTCTTCATCCGAATCTTGATATGAATTAGATTCTATCCAATAGACGGTTGCAAATGCAACAGGCTCGGTCTTGCCGTCCAAACCAACAGACAAGACCTTGCCTTTCACATTTTTGTTGTTATCCGCCACCTCAGCGGCAACAACAGGTATAGAGAGCAACAATGATGCAAAGATAATAAAAAGATTTCTCATAAATGTTCGCGTTTTTATGTAATTTAGGTAAATAAATTGAAAATCAAGCTGAAGATATTCCAATCAGTACCCTATACGCGAAGCTCGGATGTAATGTCAAGAACACCCTCTGATGGATACTCAGGGGCGCATGACTCTAAGTCAAGTTCATGAAAAAAGAGGGGCGGAACAATACTTAAAGTGATCTCTTGTGCTGGGAGATGAGGCACTGATGAGGTAAATGAGATAACAGATGATTCGATTTCCACCACGAAAAACTCTGTTCCGCAACATTCGTGGTTATGGTTATGGGCAGTTATACTCTCTCCCTCCCACTCAATATCACACTCATCTGATTCCGAATAGTCATGTCCGCAGGTATGAGTATCCCCCGCAATGCACTGGAGGGGAATGAGAAGCTCATCTATACCGCAACAGAAGCAGTGGTGGACTGCCAGACCTGTTGTAGCTACGATATAGAGCAACAAGACAAATGATGTTGTAAGCCTCTTTAACATATAATATACCTTCTGCGGGCGAAAGTAATAATAAATTTCGTAGCTTTGCAAAAATATTTTAAAAAATATCAGACAATGAAATTTTTGAGAACTCTATTAGGTGCATTCGTCGGCACCTTTCTGGCACTCGGATTATGCCTTATCATCCTCTTCGGAATGATAGGATCCATGATTCCCTCCGGCGATGAAGCAATCAAGGTAGAACCAGGCACTATCCTTAAAATAGATTTGGGCGACCAAATAGGAGAACAGACTGTTGAAGAAAACTTCGATCTGAATTCGATCCTTCCTTCATTCCTCTCAGCCAATTCAGAGCCTTCTACAATAGGTATCCTCAGGGCTGTAGAAGCTATTGATGCGGCTGCTGAAGATCCTGACATCAAATTCATATACATCACCAACTGCCAGAATTCAAGCGGACTTTCTTACTTTGAAGAGATTCGTGATGCTCTCAAGAGATTCCGCCAGAGCGGCAAATCCGTAATAGCATACGGTGAAAATTTCTCAAGGGGTGGCTATTACCTTGCATCTGTTGCTGACAAGATTTACGCTGACCCCTTCGGCAGCAGTAACATTGTAGGTATGTCTACAAACATCATGTACCTGAAAGATATTCTTGACATCGCAGGTGTCGAAATGCAGCTTATCAGACATGGTAAATATAAATCTGCCGGTGAAGCCTACATTGCCAATGACATCAGCAAAGCCAACTACGAGCAGAACTTCGCAATGCTTACATCACTTTGGAACACAATACAGACTGACATCTGTGAATCAAGAGGCATCCCGACCGAGAAGTTTGATGCTCTGGTCAGAGACCTGAAACTTCTCTCGACTGAGAATCTCAAGGAGTACGGACTCGTAGACGAACTTGCAACAGGCCATCAGATGAATGAAAAACTTGTCGCTCTGTGCGGAGTTGAAAAAGAAAAAGATCTCAAGTTTATAAGTCTTGGCAAGTACGCAAAAGCAATCCACAAGCCCAACTACAAGGCTGACAACAAGATTGCCATCATCTACGCGGATGGCCAGATCAACTATGACGGTGACGGAATCACAGCAGAAGAATTCGTGCCCATAATTTCTAAAATAAGAAAAGACGATGACATCAAGGCGGTGATCCTCAGGGTCAACTCTCCCGGAGGAGCAGTCCAGCCTGCTGAACAGATTCGTCAGGAGCTCCAGCTCCTCAGAGAGGAGAAACCTCTCTACGTATCATACGGCACCATGGCAGCCTCAGGCGGATATTGGATCTCTGCACAGTCTGAAAAAATATTCTCGAACAAGACTACCCTCACAGGTTCAATCGGAGTATTCAGCTTGATACCTTGTGCTGAAAAAGGTTTCAAAAAGAACCTTCATGTCAACCCTGTTACTGTCAAGACACACCCCCACTCTGATATGGGAAGCATATACCGAGCCCTTGACAATACTGAAAAGGATGCCTTCCAGAGTCAGGTTGAGGATATCTACGACAAGTTCATCAATGTGGTATCCAGCGGACGCGGCATTACCCCTGAAAGAGTCGATGAAATCGCGCAAGGAAGGGTATGGTCCGGAGCTGAAGCCATAGAGATCAATCTTGTCAATGAAATCGGAGGATTAAAAGATGTTCTCGAATATGCAGCAAGTGCGAATGATCTGGATGACTACAGAGTAATGGAATATCCACAGAAAAAGAATTCTACTGAAAAGCTGCTCTCATCAATAAGCAACTCAGGAAGCGTTCTTAATACCATCTCCGACCCTGAAGCAATGGTCGAAAAATTCATCAACCTCGTTAAAGAGGAAAAGGGAATCTACGCAAGAATCCCTTACTTCTACTTCTTCGAATAATATCTTAAACGGATAATATGAAATAACCCCGAAGGTCACTCAAAAGACTTTCGGGGTTAATTATTATTTCCAGCACAAAAGCTGCGGTTCTTCAGAATCCTTGGTATAACAAAGATATTCGCACCCGGCAGACCAATCACCAAGGATGAATAGTCTGAGCCTTTGGTCGAGCATCACAGACCCTGGAGTGTGGTAATGACCGAAAACGGCATAATCGGCATCTTTCGCAGCCTCATCGTTTCTGAGAAAAGTGGCAAGAGGAAGAGAACCTATCTCAGGAGCCTCATACTGTCCCACTTTTATACTTCTGGAATGCGCAGACCA
>JAQXKS010000048.1 GCA_029010575.1 Bacteroidales bacterium
TGCACAGCAAACACCCTGAGCTCGGAATCCTTGTCAATGGTAAGCTTAATATCCGAGAAACTTCCGGACATATCACAATATTTCACCCTCTTGTGTGACTTGATAGGATATCTGGAGATACATACACACTCATCCTCAACAGAAAAATAGGGATAATCCTTGCGGAATATCGCGGCAAACTCCTTTTGTTTGAAATTCCAATGTTCCTTGTATTCCTGCAGAAGAAGCACATCTATCGAATTTTCTCTGGCTGAAGCAGCGAGCCTTCTTGCTGTTGCATCAGCTTTTTTATTGAAACCAAGCCAATTGATATTGATGGTAGCCACTCTCAATTCTTGATCGGAGTGCTTGGCAGCAACGGGCAACGGCGTGCCCGGACGGCTGTTCAACAGAAAGAGGTAGAGGAACAGCAATACAAACGGTAACAGGATCAGTACCAGTATGAAAATCTTTCTTCTCATGCCCTTTTAGCCTTTTCCCAAGCTCCATTTCCTTTGTTGCGGGCCAGATAACCAAAACCGGCAAACATAGTGAAGTTAGTAAAGAGAAAATAATAGGGGACACGTAATATGCCTGCCTTCTCTTTCCTGTCCAATATCATACCTGCAAAAGCAGCAAGATAGAAAAGGAGCTGCAGTAGTAAAACAATATGGTAAAACAGTGGTGCACCTGCAAGCACAGCAAAAAAATTAAACAAAAGCATGAGAATCAGACAGGGCGGCGAAACAATCCAACGGAACACCCTGTGAGATACATACTGGAACGCAGTAATACCGTACTTGAACGGGTTCATCAAATCCCTAAGCCTGCTCACATTCTGTAGCGCGCATCCTGCAAGTCTGACTTTTCTCTTGCGCTCCTCGCCAATGTCGGCAGAGGGCATTTCCATAGCATAAGCCTCCTTGCAGTAGGCAATCTTATAGCCTTTCCTGAGCACATCCATGGAGAGAAACATATCGTCACCTATCGTATCGGCAGGAATCTCCCTCCAGAGCTCGCGACGAAGGGCTATAAGCTCTCCTGCAGCCCCCATGGCAGAGTTCAGACGGTTATCCAGTTCCTTGAGAAAAGATTCATATTTCCAATAGAGGCCCTCTGTGGAGGCTGCATTCTCCCCTGTGGAGAGCACCCTCTTCTCCCCTGCCACACAGCCCACCTTGGGATTGTCGAATTCCCTTACTATCAAATATATGGAATCCTCATTGAGAATTGTGTTGGCATCTGTCATGATGACTATCGGAGAGGTAACACTCTTTATGGCTCTATTCAGGGCGTGGCTCTTGCCGGCACGGGTATCTTCATGCAGGACGATATTCTCAGGATAGCTCCTGAGGGCCTCCGGTGTACCGTCTGTAGAACCGTCTGTCACCCACACGAAACGGATCCGGTCGGAGGGATATTTCAGACTTGCGCAGTTCTCCATTTTGCGCTCTATAATATCAGCTTCATTATATGCGGCAATCAGCAGCGTCACTTCAGGATACTCTTCCACGATGGGGAACTTCTCCGGTTTTGACAGAAGTTCTTTGCATTTTACTGCAATCCAGACTATTATGCCATAACCGAAAAAAGTGTAGAACACCAAAAAGGCTGCAATCCAAAATAAAGTCAACAACAAATTCATATATTGGATGGAAGTGTTAATACGAAACGGGCTCCGTTCTTATACTCCTGATCCAGCCAGATATCTCCGCCCATTCTTTTGGAAATTTTCATACATATATCGAGACCAAGACCATGGCCGGTATTATTGTCATCAATGGTCACGAAACGGTTGAAGATCTCCTTGGCCTTTTCAGGATTCACACCGGTACCGGTATCAGTCACCACAAAGTCAATAAACCCGGGCTTGTCGCTTTTGCGACAATCTACCCAGATCTCTCCCCTTACCGTTGCCTTACAGGAATTGGAAATCATGTTAATCAGAATCTGCTGCACCCGTTTCTGGTCAGTCCGTATGCAGTAATTATCATCAAATTCTGATTTGTAGTACATTTTGACACCTACGGGAGTTCTCATCATGCAGCATGATACTGCCTTGTCACAGATAGTGTTGCATGAGCACAACTGAGGATTTATACGCAGTATGTCATGTTCGATATCAGATATGCTCAAAATGTCATCTATGAGCATTGTAAGAAGTTCTCCGGATGATTCGATATACTTCATGTACTCCATCCTCTCACTCTCGGTAATGATATCTGAAGCCTGTGCCAGAAGCTGCGAATAGCCAACTACAGCATTCAGAGGAGTACGGATATCATGGCTGATATTGTTTACAAACTGTGTCTTCAGGCGGCTTTCCTCTTTGGATATCTGAGCCTCCTGTATTGCCTGCATATATTCAATCTCTCTCTTTACATTTTCATCAATGTCGGCAAGGGAATACGCAAATTCTGTAAGTTCTGTATCGAGCTGATGATCATAACGTATCAGCACCAGGTTCACCCAGATATAACTATCATCAGTTCTCCTGAGACGGAAACGCTCTACATGTCTCCTGCGCCCCTTCAGTGCAGATGAGACCTCCGAAGCATTTGCGAAACGGATCATGTTTTCCTTGTCATCTGGATGGCAATGGCTGGAAATGAGTTCTCTATAGGATTCCCAGAAATTGTCATGCTCTCCCTTGTTCCATCCGTAAATGGGGTCGAAGTCCTTATAAACCACAGAGAAATCTCCGTTCATTCTTACCACCTTGAGTGTAATGTACTGATGTGCAAGACCATGGATAAGTCTGAATTCACTCTCGATAATCTCCTTCTGATGTTCAATATCAGCAGTATAATATACATTATCCAGCTCCTCTTTGGAATATTTCCTGAATACAAGCACCACAGAGGGGTCCTCGCACAGATCCCTGCCTACCGGAAACATCGAAGACCTTATCCATGTGTGTTCACCCGAATAGATTGCCTGAAACGAAAAATCGGTACGGATCTTGCGTTCATACACCTTCTTTATATTCTTATCACTTGTAAAGTCAAGCCATCCATCGACGTAATCCTTATCTATATGGGGACACAACAACTCTACGCCCCTGCGAATGGTAAGATTGTCAGAATAGTCATCCAGATAGCTGAAAAAAGGAGATAATTTGATTTTGGAAACGTGGTTGCTCTTCAGATTCAAAAGAAATCCTCCGATCAAATTGTTAAGAATAGTCTCCTTTACAATGTCACCGAGCATCACTGACGTCCTGTCCTCTATCGAAAAAATTATATCATTACTGTTGATTCTGCTGGCACTCAAGCGATACCATGCACTTTCACCTTCTGAATCAATATGCTGGACAAGCACTTTGTAAACCGGCGAAGATTCCAAGTACGCCTTTATGAATTTAAAATCCTTGAAGGTATTGACTTTGGATACAGCATATTCATTGGTCATCTTGGCGGCATAATCCGTTATATATTCCGAGAAACAGCCCCCCTCCTGTTGATTGTTTTCCTTCAAGGGGATGAATGTATCCTTATCCAGATTGACAAGGAATACTGTCAATGCCTTCTTAGATGTATAGAAATTGTAATAACTCTTAAGAAGTATATCCTTCAGCTGGCTCTGCTGGTCTACATGTGACATATTGGTCACATCTCTATGAGTGCCTATAAACCTGAGACCTTCAGTATAAGAATAATCTCGTTTGCCACCACACCTTATAACGCGCCTGGTTCCGTCCGGATGATTCCACATGTACTGAACTTCTGAAAGTTCCCCTTCAGTCACCCGTCTTAGATTCTCTTTGATCAGAACGAGTGAATCTCCCTTTACCCCTCTTAACAAAAAATCACAAACATCCTCCGGGTCAAGCCCCTGCGGACACTGCATCAATCCGGCCATCACAGAATCTACATATAGTCTGATTCGCTTCCCCTCATCAATCTCCATGGCCCATAAACCGACTCCGATGCTATCCAATACATTCTGTACAAACATAACAATAAATCAAAACATTTTAAGGAGTTACAAATATACAATATTTTGTTTAAACTATTTAATAACAATTAGAGAATAATGCCTATATTTGCACGCTAAAACTATTATTTAAATAACCAAATTATGAAGAAAATTTTAACTCTCTCTCTCTTAACAATTTTCGGCCTTGCGTCATGTAATGACTTCCATAGGCTCGACAATAATAAAAGCAAAGAGGAGCTGAATTACGAACAGAGTTGGGTAAATAATATCGGAAACGTGGATCCTGAAAAGGATTGGAAAGTGAGCATGCCGGTAAGCATCACTATTATGGATGCCGGCTCGTCGACTATAAGCATTTACTCTCTCGGAGAAGAAAAACGTACTCTTCTGGCACGCGAAAACGTAGCCTCTGAAGCAGTGATAGCATTCGACGTTCCAATCGGACTTGAAAAGGGTATTGCCATCTGCCGCGAGTGTGACGGAGAAATTGAATACAGACATGTCAGCATGGAAAACCTCAAGGGTGGATCTGCAGTTGTAAGTTTCTCCATGAACGGTTCCAAGGCCAGCCTTGCACCCATGACAGATGAAAACAGAGCTGCCTTGACAAAGCCTACCTGCATCAACCCCATTACAGGAAAACGTGCAGAGATTTTCGGCTATTCTACCTTCCCTGCATGGATTTGGGAAGACATGAACTCTGCCATTCCCGAGGATATCTCCGCAAAACTGACCAATCAGATTACCAACTTCGAAATGCAATCCAATGGTCTCTTCTATGTCTCTACTGTTTATGGTGCCACTGGCAACTCCTCAGCAGAAATAGGTTATTACTACTATGACCCTGCAACTCCTCAGGACAAGACTTATATTCCCCTTGTGGATGCCCTCAGTGCAGACTTCTATTATGATGATATCAACTACACCAAGGAAAATGCACCTGCAAAGGTAATGTGGCTTGACAAATCGACATGGAAATGGAATCCCGCCAACTTCTGCTATTATGACCAAGTTGATAGAATGGCCAGCACAGGTTTCAAGACAAGAACTGGAGACGATCAGTATAATGTTCTCTCTGTCCTCAAGCACTTCGGAAACAAGAATCCCGATTTGAGCAATATTGCCATGGTCAAGGGTCTGACATTCCAGGTAGATGCTCCTAAAGGAAACATGGTAGGTTTCTATTGTAAAAAGGGTGCCCTTATGAACCACACCACCACCTCGATGAACTCTGGAAAATCAAGAGCAGCCATCAAAATATACGACGGTTTCCGTTTCATCGGTCTTGAAGACGGAAGTAATGAATCTGCCAAAGAGCCCGACTGCAACGACATCGCTCTGATAATGGTTCCCGGTAACAACGGTACACTTCCCGGACTGCTTCTTCCTTACATCAAGGACGAAGATAACGACAAGTACTACAATGGTGACGGTACTCTGACAGAGACCCCGAAATACGATGTTGCTACTGATGGTCCTGACTCCACGTACCAAGACCTTGCAAACCAGAAGATGGTTTGGACACTCGCTTTCGAAGATATCTCTTCAGGAGGAGACTGCGACTTCAACGATATCATACTGACGATTACTCCCGACCAGGAGACTAATACCGCTACGGTTACTCTTTGCGCTACAGGTGGCTCTGTAAGTTCATACATCTACTACAAGGAAGAACTCCTCGGTGAGGTTCACCAGTTGCTCGGAAGTGTTGAAAACGGACACAATGTCATAGCCAACACCTTTGTTCAGAGATATGCCCTCGTAGATATACTCACTATAGATTGGCCCGAGGGTCATAGCATAGATGATGAGGTCAAGAACTTCAAGATCATCGCTGGAAAGAATACAATCACCGTTCCTGAAATAGGTGAAATTCCCAAGGCGATCTGTGTTCCCGGTTTTTGGTATTGGCCTAAGGAAGTTATAAACATCGATAAGGCTTATCCCCTCTTCAGGGATTGGGCTACAGGAGGTAACAACACACATGCCAACTGGTACAACAATTACGAAGAAGACAAAGTCGTAAAATTCTGAGAGATTACAAGAACATATCAAATAAACTGAGAACCACCAAGGTTCTCCAGAACTATTCCTACATGTCTGCGCTCAATATTCTGAGCGCACTTGTAGGATTTCTGATTTATCCGTATGTCATCAGGACTCTCGGAGCGGAACTTTGCGGCCTCTACACATTCCTTCTTGCCATAGCAATGTATTTCCAGGATCTGATAGACTTCGGATTCGATTCTCCATGTACCAAGAGGGTTGCTCTGTGTGCAGGAAACAAGGAAGAGCTCAGCAGTATAGTTAGTACCGTTTTTGCAGCCAAATCTCTGCTCATTCTGCTATCGTTTACCTGTGCTGTTCCCTTAGTCCTTGCCATTCCGATACTACGTGAGAATCTGCTCCTCTTTGCTGTTATCTTCTTACAGAATTTCTACAAGACTTTCTACCCGCAATGGTACTATTTGGGAACCAAGAACATGAAATTCAGTTCAATCCTTCAGGCTATCATACGCTTAAGCCAGATTCCTCTGATTCTCATTCTGGTTCACGACAAGGGTGACCTCCTCATATACGCCGGAGTGGTAAGCGGCACAATGCTGATCGGCAGTTTTGTGGGCGGTATTCATGTACTCACAGAGGGTATCAGACCGGTATCCGTGAAATTCAAAAATATCAGGGAGTACTACAAAGAGGCGTTGCCATTTTTCGTCACTACCATATCGGGGCGTGTAAAGGAGAAACTGCTGACCACCGTCATCGGTGCATGGTTCGGAATGCGTGACGTAGCCATATACGACCTCGCAATGAAGATCATACAGATTCCCAAACTTCTTCT
>JAQXKS010000049.1 GCA_029010575.1 Bacteroidales bacterium
GGTTAAGGTGGTCGAAAAGAAATCCGATCAGGCTGTCTTCACCGGAATTGATGACGGCGAAGAGGAGACTGTCCTTGATCTGTCGGTAAAACCCGGCATGATGGATTCATGGTTTGGAACAGTTACTGCCGGAGGTGGACACGACATCTCTTCTGCGACTCACGATCTAAGATGGCAGGGTTCAGGTATGGTCGGAAAATTCAGTGACAATTATCAGGTTAGTATCATAGCCAACGGAAATAATACTAACAACAGAGGTTTTAACGACATGAACAGCTCCATGTTCGGAGGTATGAGAGATTTCGGAGGGAGACGCGGAATGGGCGGTATGGGAGACGGTATCACCACATCGTGGATGGGAGGTATCAATGGTGGTTTCTACATAGGGGGCAATAAGGATAGACAGCTCTTTGGAAACTACCTGTACAACGGCTCTGACAACAGAGTAGATGAACAAAGTACCAGAACCACATTCATCTCCGAAGGTGAGAGTCTTCTTACCAACAACAACAGCTCCAGTTTTACATATAATGACGGACATAGAGCAGGTGTCAATTTTGATTACAAGTTCACTGACAAGACATCCATCATCTTCAGACCTTCATTTACATATAGCAATAACTACTTCAATGAGGAGAGTGAATATTCTACTGTCAATAGCCTCACCGGAAAGGTAAATGATGGTAGCAGCAACAGCTACGGATTGGGCAATTCATGGACTACTGACGGAATGTTCCTGCTGAGACAAAAACTTGGAGATACTCCTGGAAGAACTATCTCGGTACAGGCCAGGTACTCTTTATCCCAGACAGGTATGGTAGGAAACAATACATCTACTACCCGTAAATACACAGAAGATGTTGCCTTTGAGGATCTAGTAGACCAGAAATTCGACAGGAAAGAGGACTCGTATTCTGTTAGCGGTAATGTCACATATACAGAACCTCTTGGTAAGAATTTCTACCTGATGGGAGCATATCGCATCAATTGGAGTACTAAATCCTCTGAAAAATATACATATTCCAATTATACAGGAAATATGGATTCTCTATATTCAAGTGTTATAACCAATAACTTCCTTAACCATAGGATGCAGGTAAGTTTCTCAAAACAGGAGGCCAAGTACAATATCCAGATTGGTGCTGAGGCGCAGCCATCCACTACCTCTACCCACTCGTCGCTCGGTTTCAAAAGAGATACTACCTATACAATATGGAACTTTGCACCTTCTGCCAGAATAGATCTCAGATTTAGTGACAACAACTTCCTGAGAATCAATTATCGAGGTAGGACAAGCGAGCCCACCATCAATCAGCTGATGCCGGTTCCTGACAATTCGGATCCTTTGAGGGTGGCACTTGGTAATACCTCACTCAAACCGGCTTTCAGAAATACATTGATGGCGCATTATCAATATACTGATATGAAGCATTTCTCTTCATACTCTATCTTTGCAAATTTCGCCTACATAAAAGATAATATTGTCAACGCAAGCTGGTACGACAAGGATGGTATTCAGTATACGGCGCCTATAAACTCTTCGCGTCCTTCATATAACGGACAGCTCTTTGCGATGATTAATTCTCCAATTGCCAAATCAGACTTTTCAATCAGCTCATTTACAAATGCAAGTCTGAGCAGTGGTCTGACATATACCGGAACCGATAACACCGCTTCAACTCTCGAGGAGGCTCTGCCCTCGATGATAGGTGGAAGGACTACTTCACTTTCACTCTCTGAGAGACTTACATTTGTCTACAGGAATCAGTATATTGAAGCAAGGCTTGGAGGTCAAGTTACCTATAAGAATGCATGGTATGAAATAGCATCTCAGAGCAAACCTTATACTTTTGACAACGGTGTAACTGCTGAGTTCTCAGCAACTGCACCTTGGGGCACGGAATTCAGAACTGATGCAGTCTATAACTTCTACTATGGTTATGAAGCAGGTTATGGTGATCCGAAACTCATCTGGAATGCCGAACTTTCTCAGAATTTCCTAAAGAACAAGCTGAATCTCAAGCTTAAGGTTTACGATATTCTCAACCAGTCCAAGAATAACTACCGTAATACAGCAGATAACTATGTAGAAGATGTTATCAATAATACCCTTGGACAGTACTTTATTATCTCTTTGACCTATAAATTCGGAACATTTGATAGGATGAAGGGAGCCATGAGAGGACCAGGCCCCGGTGGTCCTGGAGGACGCCCAAGATAGTATTATATTGTTTCCCTGTTCTTGATGAATCTTCGAAATTTTTCAAGAACTTGTGTCATGTCGTCGGGAAGTTCACTCTCGACGACTATTTTTTTACCTGTTACAGGGTGGATAAAGCCGATGCGGCGTGCGTGTAGAGCCTGACGAGGCAAAATCTCAAAGCAGTTGTCTATGAACTGTCTGTACTTGGAGTATAGAGTTCCCTTGAGTATTCTGTCTCCTCCGTATCTGCTGTCATTGAACAGAGGGTGGCCGATGTAGTTCATGTGAACTCTAATTTGGTGAGTTCTTCCAGTTTCTAGAACGCATTCAACTACTGTTACATAGCCGAGCCTCTCCAATACCCTGTAGTGGGTAACTGCATGTTTACCTATTTCAGGGTTATCGATGGCTTTGAACCTGAGTCTGTCATTGGGGTCGCGGGTAATGTTGCAGTCTATTGTCCCCTCATCATTTTCGAGGTCACCCCATACGATGGCAATGTACTTCCTGTCTATGGAGTGTACGAAGAACTGTTTAGCAAGGTGGAACTGTGCCTCTTCGTTTTTTGCGATCAAGAGTGTCCCTGATGTATCTTTGTCTATGCGGTGCACTAAAATCCCCATCCGTTCGTCATTAGCTCCTTCTTTACTATCCTTGTTAAGGTAATAAAGGAGTCCGTTGAGAAGTGTGCCGTTATAGTTTCCATTACCCGGGTGGACCACAAGTCCCGCCGGCTTGTTTATTACCATCAGATCGTCATCTTCATATCTGATGTCCAAATCCATCTTTTCCGGAAGAATCTCCAAATGTCTTTTTCTAAAAGGCAGACTGATGGTAATCAAGTCACATGGCTTGACTTTATAATTCGATTTTGAGATTTTTCCGTTGACTCTGACATAGTCGGACTCTATTGCTGACTGAACTCTGTTTCTGGAAGTCCCTTCCAGATGGTCTGTCAGGTACTTATCAAGTCTGACCATACTCTGACCCTTATCTACATCAAATCTGAAATGTTCGAAAAGACCATTTTCGTCCTCAAATTCCACATTATTTATATCTGGGGTTCCCGTATTCATTCCGCGAATATTGATTATTATTCTTCATCTTCGCTTATGCTCTCCTGCTCATCAGGGATGATAATCTTGGATGGATCATTGGTCAGGTAAAGGGTTACATTGGATCCTAACCTGAATGATACAGAGTCAGAAGCAGGCGGATATTGACTATATATCAAAGCGTTCAAAGAGTCTGAGTATGTTTGGGCTACGAAATCCAAAACAAGTCTGTCAATGTTGAGTGAGTGATCATTAATAATCTCCCTTGCTACGGGGTATTTATATCCGATCACATTCGGAACGTATGTGACGGCATTCTCACTTCTGCCGAGAATCAGATCCACAGGAGTGTCTATTTCAAGCATTGTTCCAGGCTCTATGCTCTCACCTTTGTAATGCTGATCGAGAACATTGTTGGTGGCCATGTCATCTACATAGATGAGCCTGCCGACCTTCAGCCCGTAACTTGAGAGCTCGGTTCTTGCTTGACGAAGGGAGAGACCCTCCAGCTGTGGAACACGGACTTTTTTGGGATTGATAGAGTTTATGACCAGCAGAACCCTTCTGCCTTTTTTAACATTACTGCCGGGTGAGGGATTCTGTCTTGTGATCATTCCGCTCTTTGCCCCTCTGATGTAGATGGAATCTGTTACTTCCAGCCTGATGTCAATGTCAAGCTCCGATGCAAGTTCTTGGGCCTCTCTTAAGGTAAGTCCGGAAAGGTCCGGAAGCATGAATGTATTGTTGTGTCTTGTCTTGGTTTTCAAAAATATATTGATAAGAACAAAACCGACAATTATAATTGCCAGTATAAGAGCGATATTCAACCTGAAAGTCCATGCCAGACTTTTCTTTTTATTTCCTTTTTTAGCCATGTCTGCAAAAATACGAAAAAAAACTGAACTACCACGAAACTGGCTCTTTTCCTTTGGAGATGAGCCACTGGTTACATTTGGAAAAATGCTTGCAGCCAAAGAAGGCACCTCTTGCTAATGGTGAGGGGTGGGCTGCCTCTAAAATGAGATGCTTTTCCGGGTCGATCAGTGCCTTTTTGCTTCTGGCGAAATTTCCCCAAAGCATGAATACCACACTGTCAGCCTTTTCTGAAATCTTGCCGATAACGGCATCGGTAAATTGCTGCCACCCGAAATTGCTGTGGGATGCAGCTGCTCCTGCTCTTACTGTCAGAATAGCGTTCAGAAGAAAAACACCTTGCTCAGCCCATCTGGTCAGATTCCCGCTTCTGGGAGAGACAATACCCAGATCATCGTAAATCTCCTTGTAAATATTCTTGAGTGAGGGAGGCAGTGGAATGTTGTCCATGACCGAAAAGCTCAGGCCGTGTGCCTGACCGGGCTGATGGTATGGATCCTGACCGAGTATAACCACCTTTACCTTGTCGAAGGGTGTAGTGTCGAATGCGTTGAAAATAAGAGGTCCGGGAGGGTAAACTTTATTTCCTTCCCGAATCTCCTTATGCACTCTTTCAGAAATCTCCCTGAAATATGGCTTATCAAACTCTTCTTGAAGAACCCTCTTCCAGGACTCCTCTATCCTGACTTCCATCTTCGTTATTCAAAAATGAATTTCAGAACTTCACAGATGTTGTCCACATAGTGGAATGTAAGTCCGTCGATATATATATCCTTGATATCTTTAATATCCTTCTCATTCTCTTTCGATAGGATTATCGTCTTGATTCCCGCCCTCTTTGCTGCGAGAATTTTTTCTTTTATACCTCCAACCGGGAGAACTTTTCCTCTCAAGGTCATCTCTCCTGTCATTGCAACAGAACTTTTGGGCATCTTGCCGCACAGTGCCGACGC
Organism: Bacteroidales bacterium; assembly: GCA_029010575.1. Taxonomy (GTDB): domain Bacteria; phylum Bacteroidota; class Bacteroidia; order Bacteroidales; family UBA932; genus Coprenecus. Next base: position 5,085 of record JAQXKS010000049.1, read on the forward strand.
CATTGAACTTACCATGGTAATACCGGCAGAGGGACCGTCTTTGGGAATTGCTCCCTCAGGCACATGGATATGGATATCCTTTTTCATAATATCCTCGGTGGTAAGACCAATTTGTTCAGGGTGTGCCTTGAGGTACTGGAAAGCAATCATTGCAGACTCTTTCATCACATCTCCAAGATTTCCGGTAGTCGAAAGGTTACCCTTTCCATCACTGGTACAGCACTCTACGAAGAGAATCTCCCCGCCGTGTTCTGTCCATGCAAGTCCTGTTACCACCCCTGGTGCCTCATTGCCCTTCTGCATGTCGTGACAGTTGGTCGGTATTCCGAGAATCTCATGGAGCGAATCCGGTGAAAGAGTGACACTCTTTATCTCCTGCATAGCTATCTTCTTTGCTGTGTTTCTAGCTATCTTGGCTATCTGTTTGTCCAGTCCTCTAACCCCAGATTCGCTTGTGTAACTGTCTATTATTTTGTTGATGACACTCTTGTTTATCTTGAGCATGGACTTCTTGAGACCATGAGCTTCAAGCTGTTTGGGAATCAGGTAGCCCTGTGCTATGCTTACCTTCTCTTCTGCAAGGTATCCTGATACAGGAATCATCTCCATCCTATCCCTGAGAGCAGGGTGTATGGTGCTGATGTTGTTTGCAGTGGTGATGAACATTACATTTGACAGGTCGTAATCGATGTCGAGGTAGTTGTCATGGAATGCATTGTTCTGTTCAGGGTCAAGCACCTCGAGCAGAGCATATGAGGGATCGCCCTTGAAATCCTGATTCACCTTGTCTATTTCATCGAGTACAATGACAGGATTGGAACTACCTGCTCTATTGATACTCTGGATTATACGGCCGGGCATTGCTCCGATGTAGGTCTTTCTGTGACCTCTGATTTCAGATTCATCGTGAAGTCCGCCCAATGAAATTCTCTGGTATTTTCTGCCCAATGCTCTTGCAATGGATTTTCCCAGAGATGTTTTTCCCACCCCCGGAGGACCATAAAGGCATATTATCGGAGATTTCATATCTCCCTTGAGTTTCAGAACTGCAAGATACTCTATGATCCTGTCCTTTACGCTTTCTAGTCCGAAGTGGTCCTTGTCGAGAACTTTTCTTGCGTGGGCAAGATCCAGATTGTCTTTTGTCCTGTAGTTCCATGGTAGTTCAAGCATCAGCTGGATATACTGGTACTGAATATTGTAGTCCGGTGAGTTGGGGTTGGTGCGCTCGAGTCTTTTCATTTCGTGCTCGAATGCTTCTGCTGCATGCTGGGGCCAATCCTTCTTGGCGGCTCTCTTGCGGAGCTCATCCATGTCGAATGCATCGTCCATACCAAGCTCTTCCTGAATGGTCTTGAGCTGGTTGTTCAGGTAGTATTCCCTCTGCTGTTGGTCCATCTCGCTCTTAACCTTTCTGGAGATATCTTCCTTGAGTTTGAGGATCTCTATCTGTCTGTTGAGTATCTCCAGAAGTTTCATTCCTCGTATCTTGACATTGCCCTCTTCGAGAAGGGTGATCTTTTCCATAGGGTCTTCTATTTCGATACTTGCAGCTATAAAGTTTATCAGAAACTCTTCTCCTTCCAGATTCTTGATAGCGAACGCGGCCTCCTGTGGCAGGTGAGGGGAGAGTTTGATGATGTGCTGTGCGGCATCCTTAAGTGAGCTTACAAGTGTCTTCATCTCCCTGTCTCCCTTTGCCGGCATGACATCATCCAGATAGCTTACCTTTGCAAAAAGATAGGGGGTTGAGGCTGTCTGTTCGATGGGTCTGATTCTGTGTATGCCTTGAAGTATGGCAGTAATGGTTCCGTCAGGCATTTCAATCAGTTTGACAATGCGTGAGAGGGTTCCTATATTATACAAGTCTATAAGAGAGGGATCTTCAACTGCAACATCTCTCTGTGCTATAGCGCCAAGTATCTTACCGGATTCATATACATCTTTTACCAATTTGATCGATTTCTTCCTTCCGACTACGATTGGGGTGATGGTCGAGGGGAATATCACCGCGTTTCTAAGTGTGAGGATGGGCAGAACTTCGGGCATTTCTGTCTCTTCAAGTTTCTGCGAAGCATCTATGTTCACTACAGGCAGAATACTGACTTCACCAATTCCTTGTGAAAGGATATCGTCTACTCTACGTTTCATTTTCTAATCTGTCTTAATGTTATACTGACAATAATGTCGCCAACTATGACAATATGTCACAATCGCAATTATCCAATGCCATTATGATGGCAACTCCCTAATATGTCAATCATTGTGCCAAAATAATATCTACAATTTTTTGTAAATTAAAAAAATAAGAATATTTTTGCAGTCCAATTCGGATGACTTGAAAATAAACCATATAATTACAATATAAGATGACTAAAGCTGATATCGTAAACGAAGTCGCTAAGACTACCGGTCTCGAAAAACAGAATGTGCAGAGAGTCGTAGAGGCTTTCATGGAATCTGTCAAGGATTCTATCGCTAAGAACGAAAGCGTGTACTTGAGAGGTTTTGGTAGCTTTACCGCAAAGGTGCGTGCTCAGAAAACAGCTCGCAACATTTCAAAGAAGGAAACCATTATTATCCCGGCTCACAGCATTCCCGCATTCAAGCCTTCAAAGACTTTCCTTAATCTCGTAAAAAATAGTGTAACCAAATAATACTTAATAATATGCCTAGCGGAAAGAAAAGAAAGAGACATAAAATGGCGACTCACAAACGTAAAAAACGTTTGCGTAAGAACAGACATAAAAAGAGATAAGCCATTAATATGCTAATCTGAATCTAAAGCGGTATATTAATAATCGCTTTAGATTTTTTTTTGGAACAATGGAAAAGGATCTGATCATAGAAGTAAATGAAAGAGAAACGGTAATTGCCCTTCTTGAAGACCATCGTCTGGTGGAGCTGAACAAGGAGATCAATACTGAAAGGGGATTTTGCCTTCGGGATGTATATCTGGGCAAGGTGAAAAAACTCATCCCTACTCTGAATGCAGCTTTTGTCGACATAGGTGACAAGAAAGATGCTTTCGTTCACTATCTGGATCTGGGTCTGTACTTTCAGGCTTTTGACGAATTTGTAAGGAATATTAATCCCAACAGGGATTTCAGAACATTCTTTTCGTCGATTGATGCCTCTCACATTCTAGAAAAAGAGGGGAAAATCGAAAATGTTCTCAAACCTGGACAGCCTATTGTAGTACAGATTGTGAAGGAACCTATCTCTACCAAGGGATCCAGACTGACCAGTGAGATTTCAATTGCCGGCAGGAATATTGTCCTGTTGCCTTTCGGAGACAAGATAAGCGTTTCGCAAAAAATCAGTTCGAAGGAGGAGAAGAAGAGGCTAGAGCGTCTGATGTACAGTATTCTTCCTCCTAACTACGGTGTTATCATCAGAACAGCAGCTGAAGGCAAGAATGCAGCCATTCTGGATGCTGAACTCAAGATGCTTGTCAAGAAGTGGGAGGATTCTTGGGAAACAATGGCCCAGCAAAAATTCCCCAAACTTCTCTTCTCCGAAAACAGCAAAACAACGACTGTTCTTAGGGACTTGTTGAATGACTCCTTTACCAATATATATGTCAACGATGAAGAGACATATCATGAAGTGAAGGATTATACTGCGACAATTCTGCCAGATCACGAAAAAATCGTGAAGCTGTATAAGGGTAATGAACCGATTCTCGACCATTTTGATGTAACCAAACAGATAAAGTCTGCATTTGGTAAGGTAGTACCTATAAAACAAGGAGCATATCTGGTAATTGAACATACAGAGGCGCTCCATGTGATTGATGTTAACAGTGGTACAAGAGTAAAAACTGGCAAAGACCAGGAACAAAATGCTTTTGATGTGAACTGCCATGCTGCTCAAGAGATAGCAAGACAGTTAAAACTAAGAGATATGGGAGGTATTATCATAGTCGATTTTATCGATATGGACCTTCCGGAAAACAGAACCGCGCTTCTTAAGAAGATGCAGGAGTTAATGTCGACTGACAGGGCCAAGCACAATATTCTTCCTTTAACGAAGTTCGGACTTATGCAGATTACCCGTCAGAGGGTAAGACCTGCAACAGAGATAGAGACTATGGAGACCTGTCCCACCTGTCATGG
>JAQXKS010000050.1 GCA_029010575.1 Bacteroidales bacterium
TCGTCAATTCCCATAGGAGAAGTGAAGAGGGCATACAGTGCTCCTGCCTCACCACCTTTGGTGTCGAGTGTAAGAACTCCCACATAATCATATCCTGCGAAGTCCTTCACTGCTGACTGGTCTTGTGCAGCGAGCTCCTCATAGTCGAAATATCTTATTGAAGGAACTACCTCGAGAGAAGATGATTCAGCTGCAGTAGTTGTGAAATCCTTTCTGAAGAGTCCTGATGTGAACTGTCCACCTTCGAGTCCGAATGCAAAGAGTGAATATGAGGTCTCGGGGTTGAGAGAGGTGATGTCATCGTCAATTGGACCGAAGACATATTTCAGGTTGAATTTCAGACCGAAGTATTCTGCGATTTCCTGATCGCTCTTTCCGGATATCTCATTTGAGGGAACCAGTACTATGGAATAAGAGTCGTTGTTGGAAGGGACGATGTTCACATGGGCACTTCTTGAGCCGACTTCTGTGACGGTAATCTCTATGGTGATACCGGAAACGGTAACAGCTTCTGTTTTGAATTCTGAGATTGCCACATCCGTAGAGACAAGTGCAGTCTCTTCATCGAGTGCGAAGACTCCGAGATAGTAACTGGTAGTTGCTGAAAGAGCCATGTTCACCCTCTTTTCTCCTCTGTAGGCTGTGCTCAGGAACATTGAAGGGGTGTATCCGTATTGGCTGTACTCTTTTACATAGTCATTCCAGTTGTTTGTAAAGTACTCTTCGGGTGAGAGTCCGGTGTCGCTGACGAATGATACGGGATGGGCTTCTATCACATAGGGAAAGTTCTCGGAGGGTTTTACAGAGACTTCAATGTTTGCTCCGTCTACTGTGTAGTTCACTTCGAAATCGATCTCCTGCTTGGAGACTTCAGGAGTGCGGAAGGTCTTTCTGTAAACTTTTGTGGTCGCTTTCCATCCTTGCGCCGGATCCACTCCGTATGCGTAGATCTGGTATTCTGTGTCAGGATCCTGCCTGTCAAAGACCTTGCCTTTGGTATCACCTTTTGCGGTAAACATTCCCCATGCTTCATCTTCTGAGATATTCAGATCTTCGGACACCTGCCTGATGGTAGCTATGTCGCTCTCGATAAGGGCACTGTCGTCATTGAGCAGACCTTTCTCGCTGAGGTATTGGGTAGTTGAAAGAATAAAGAAATAGGTGAGTTCCTTATCTTCAGGGGTAATGTCCACTTTGAACGATGAGGCGGTAATGTCATAAACGTCGATGGTCAAATCAACATTTGTCGAATCAGCCGGCTTGTCAGGATCCGGTTTTGTTTCCTCTTTTTTGTTGCAGCTTATGATTGTAAACGCTGCAAATGCAGAGATGAGTAGTAAAAACGCTTTCTTCATATTTTTGATTGTTTATAATGTCCATCCTCCGCCTAAGGACTTGTATAATGTTATCAAACATATATATTCGTCTCTTACAGCCTTGCTGAAAGTCCTTTGGGCGTTAAAGTACGCTCTTTGTGCGTCCAGTACATCGATGTAGCTGATATAGCCATTTATGTACTGAAAGGCCGCTAAATTAACATATTTTCTTGATGATTCAAGAAGATTGTTCATTAAAATTACGTTTTCCTTGGAAGAGAGATACTCAGCAACTGAGTTGCTTACCTCCTTGAAAGCTGTCAGAACTGCTTTCTCGTATTGTAGTCTGGCTCCTTCGTATGCTGCTACTGCCGCTTCATACTTGGATTTTCTCTTTCCGAATGAGAATAGAGGGGCTGTCAGATCTCCTATCACATACGTCAGAGGGGCGGTAAGGAAGCCTGCAAATCCGTTGTTCTCGAATCCGCCTTCAAGGGTAATTGTGAATCTGGGAAAACGATCTGCCCATGCATATCCGGCCTTGGCCATGGCAGACTGAAGGGCGTACTCGGCAGCTTTGACATCGGGTCTTCTCTTTATCAGGTCAGAGGGCAGTCCCAGTGGGGTGCTCTCGGTATAGAGTATCTGTTTGTCGAATCCGATTCGCTCTATTTCTCCGGGCATTCTGCCTGTGAGGAATGAGATCTCATTCTCCTTTATTATTATTCTCTTTTCGATTTCCGGAAGGAGTGCGGCAGCATCTGCGAGTGACACTTTTGCCTGTTGGTATGGTATCTCCGTGGTCAGCCCTCCTTCAAATCTGAGTTTCGCTATGCGTAGGTTCTCCTGGCGTGTCTCTATTGTCTTGCGGATTATGTCCGCTTCATTATCGAGTGCTACAAGCTCGAAATAGGCTGTTGCAATATCTGCTATGAGAGTTATCTGCAGAGCCCTTTTCCCTTCGATGCTTTTCATATATTCTGCAAGTGCCCCTTTGTTGGAATACCGGATTCTGCCGAAGAAATCAGCTTCCCATGAGAGCGTAAGTTTGGCAGCTACCTCCACATCTTCCACGAATCCTTTTCCACTTTTCTCGTTGGTCTCTCTGTCGACGTATGCTCTTGCCCCCAATGATGGATACCAGCCTGACTGTTCCACTCTGTAGAGCTTCTGCAGCTCTTCCACGCGTGAGGCGGCTGTCAAGAGATCCTTGTTGTTCTCCAATGCCTCTGTTATCAGATTGCTCAGCAGTGAGTCTGTAATAAGACAGCTCCACTGTATGTCTGCAAAACAGAGTGAATCACTTTCTGTCCTCCCCGGCATAGAATCTGGAATTGAAAGCTCCGGGGATGAGAGTCTCTTTTCCACAGAACAGCTTGTTGCCGTAAACAGTATGGTGGCTAAAATGAATATTCCCTTTGTTGTCTTTTTTTGCTTCATGCTTTCACTCTTCTTTTGTTTAAATAATCTTTGAGCCTGTAAATCCAGACAAAAAAGAATGGAACGAGGACTATGCCCACTGTGACGGCAATTATCATTCCGAAGAATACACCGACACCTATGCATCTGCGGCTTGCCGAACCAGGTCCGGAGGCCAAAACCAAAGGAAGCATTCCGAGGATGAATGTTAATGATGTCATGAGTATGGGACGGAATCTGAGTGTGCCTGCGATGACTGCTGCTTCGAGTGGATTCTTGCCCTCTTTTATGAGCTCTTTTGCATATTCGACAATGAGAATAGCGTTTTTCGCAGCAAGGCCTATGAGCATCACAAGACCAATCTGCAGAAAGACGTTGTTCTCCAGTCCGAATATGATAATTCCTGCAAATGCCCCGATACATGCTACTGGCAGTGAGAGCAGGACTGATATTGGAATGCTCCAGCTTTCATACTGGGCACATAGAAACAGGAATACAAAGACAAAGGCGAGGAGGATCACTATCCCTGTCTGTCCGCTCTGCATCTTCTCTTGGTAAGAGAGCCCGCTCCATTCGATTCCCACATCTTTGGGAAGTTTCTCCCTTACGATCTCTTCGAGGGCAGCCATTGCTTCTGATGAACTGTAACCCTCTGCAGCTTCACCGGAGATTCCTGCGCTATTGTACATATTGAATCTTTTTATCGTACCGGGACCTGTGGTGTACTCTGTGGTGCTTAGAGAAGTGATTGGTATCATTGTCTTCTGGGATGTTCTGACAAAGTAGAGATTCATGTTGTCACTGTTGGCCCTGTAGGGGGCATCTGCCTGGAGGTAAACTCTGTAAACCCTATTGAAAAGGTTAAAGTCATTTACGTAGACAGATCCAGTGAAGGTTTTCATGGTAGTGAAAATGTCGGCTACCGATACTCCCATAAGTTTAGCCATATCTCTATCGACATCGATGAAGAGCTGTGGAATATCCTTCTGCATTGAGGAATTAACCCTCATAAGTTCTTGTCTGGTCGATGCGTAGTGTAGAAGTGTATCAGTTGCTGCCTGAAGTTCAGCATAGGTGGTATTGCCCTTTGCTTCAAGTGCCATCTCAAAGCCCCCTGATGTTCCAAGACCAGGAATAACGGCTGGTGAACTCAGGTAGACCTTGCTTTCGGGGTATCCGGAGAGTTCCTTTTTGAGCTGTTCCATGAACCGGGATATTTTTTTCTCCTTTCTCTCTTTCCATGGTTTGAGAATTACAGTGAGCTGGCTCCTTGATGAATTGGTTCCTATGACAGGGCTGGAACCATCTACATTGAGTACATGTTTTACATCCGGATGTGCCATTATATCCTTTATAGCACGTGCTGATACTTCCCGAGTCCTTTCAAGTGATGTCCCTTCTGGAAGTTCAAGCTCTACAGTGAAGTATCCCTGATCTTCAATAGGAATAAAGCTCTGGGGAACAAAGCGGATCATGAAAATTATGGCGATAATCGAGACTCCGTACCAGAAGAATACCTTTTTAGAATTACGTACACTCGCCTCTATAAGTCTGCCGTAAATGATATTTCCCTTTTCTATCCACCTGTCTATAGTTCTGAATATTATGTTTTTCGGTCTTTGATTACTATCAGCTGACTTGAGGAAAAGCGCACACATTACGGGGCTGAGTGTCAGGGCTACTATGGTAGATATTATCACGGAAACTGCAATGGTAAGAGTGAACTGTCTGTACAGCATTCCGGTAATTCCTGAGAGAAAACTTACAGGTACAAATACCGCACACAGTACAAGGGACATGGCGATTAGGGCACTTCCGATCTCCTGCATGGCCTTCTTGGATGCTTGTGCGGGGGAGAGTCCCTCGCTTCGCATAATCCTGTCTACATTCTCGACTACAACAATCGCATCGTCCACCACGGTGCCGATTGCCAGGACCATTCCCAACAGGGTAAGCGTGTTGAGGCTGAATCCGAATGCAAGCATTACTCCGAATGTCCCAATAAGTGATATGGGAACAGCAATGGCAGGTATTAGTGTCGCCCGCCAGCTCTGAAGAGATAGGAAGACCACTAGTATCACTAGTACAAGCGCCTCAAAGAGGGTCTTGTAAACCTCTTTGATGGATTGTTTGATATATTGTGTCATATCAAATGGGATATCGTATGTGATCCCTTCAGGAAAACTCAGGCTGATCTCCTCCATTGCTTTGCGTACATCTGAGGCGACCTGGACTGCGTTCATTCCCGGGAGCATCTTTATTTCCATTACTGCCGCATTCTCCCCATCTATACCGCTCTCCGTAGAGTAGGACTGAGCTTCCAGTGAAATCTCTGCTACATCCCTAAGTCTCAATATGGACCCTTCGTTGTCAGCTCTGATAACTATGTCTTCGAACTCTTTTACACTTGAGAGCCTTCCTCGTGCGACAATAGGAATGGTTATATCCACATTCTCCATCGGCTGCTGTCCAAGCACTCCTGCCGCAGACTCCCTGTTCTGCTCCTTGATGGCATTCTGAAGATCCTGAACTGTAAGTCCCATAGCTGCAAGCTTCTCTGGCTGAACTTTCACTTGCATCGCATAGTAGCGGCTTCCGACATTGGATACCTGACCCACCCCCTTGACACGTCTGAGCATGTCTACAACATTGAGTGTTGCGTAGTTGCTCAGGTATATTTCATCGAATTTGGGATCATTGGAGTTCAATGTGATTGTCATCAGTTTTCCGGAGGCCTGTTTGTCGATGGATATTCCGTTCTGGACTACCTCTGCCGGAAGTCTTGCTTCGGCCGCCTTGACTCTGTTCTGTATCTCGACTGCAGCCAGGTCAGGGTTAGTGTTAATGTCGAATGTAATGCTTACTGAAAATGTTCCGGTATTGGTACTGCTGGATTCCATGTACAACATGCCGGGTGTGCCGTTGAGAACCTGTTCAATGGGTGTGGCAACGGCTTGGGAGACAGTCTCTGCCCCTGCACCGGGATATGATGCAGAGACTTTGACCACAGGGGGAACAATGTTAGGATACTGGTCTACTGGGAGCAGTACCATCCCGATTACTCCCACTATTACTATTACTATGGAGATAACCGTCGAAAAGATAGGACGGTCAATAAAAAAATCACTCTTCATTCTCCTGGCTCTTCTTTAGTTCTACTTTCATACCATGACTTAGCTTGTGGTATCCTTCGGTTATTATCATCTCATCTTTTCCGAGTCCCCTCTCAACTATGGCGTCGTTATTCACTCTGGGGCCAATTTCCACGAATCTCTTCTCCACGACGTTGTCTTTACGCACTACGAAGATATAGGCACCCCCCTTTTCTATGACAATAGACTTGTTGGGGACTACAATAGCATCCTCTCTCACGTCCATCAGCAGTTTGACCTTTGTCAGCTGTCCTGAAAGCAGAATGTGGTCAGGATTGGGCATTTGAGCCCTTACTGAGAATGTCCCTGTATTTGGATCCACCTTAGGATCAGCGAAGTCTACAACTCCTCTGACTGGGTATTCGGTATTGTCGGCAAGTGTGATGGTTATATAGGGATTCCATGCACGGGTCTCGTTCTGGTGACCTATGTTTACATTTCTTTCCTTGCACTTGAGATAGTCCAGAGCTGTCATACTGAAATTTATCTGTACAGTGTCGCTGTTTACAACTGTGGCAAGCAGTGATTTGCCACCTGGTCCTACGAGCGTTCCGACATCAGCGGCTCTTTCGCTGATAAAACCAGATATGGGAGATCGTATTTCTGTGTAGCTCAATGCTATTTTTGCCTGAGTCAGGTCAGCTTCGTTCATTGCCACTTCAGCATTTGCACCTTCGTATGCGGCAATGGCATTGTCAAGATCCAGTTTACTTGCAGCGTTCTCTGCATAGAGGGGCTTGATACGATCCAAGTCTCTCTTGGCTTTCTCTGCCAGAAATTTGCTTTTTTCGAGCTGTGCCTCAGCTTTTTCCACTTTTGCTTTGTAGACTTTGGGGTCGATAGTAAAGAGCAGGTCGTTCTTTTTCACATAACCACCCTCTTCAAAGTGCATTTTTTCAAGGTAGCCTTCAACTCTTGCCCTTATCTCCACGTGCTGTTTGGCCTTGATTTTACCGGCATATTCCACATAGATGCCGACATTTTCGATTCGTACCGGTTCTGCCTGAACTACAGGCAGGATCTCTACACTCTCTTTAGGCCATTTGTAGTAGATAATTATGGAAATACCTGTCAGCAATACAACTGCAATCGCAGTAATCAGGATATTCCTGTTTCTTTTTTTCATCTTCAATCTCTTCAGCACAGAAGAGCCTGCCTCTGAAAACTTCTCAGTAGGGATATTAATCTGCATGTTTTATTTATTAAAATATGTGATACGAAGAAGTACTAAACAAAAATCGTGCGCAAATAATTGCTTTTAGACTATATTAGGAAGGCAAGAGATGAAAATATACTGAATAATAAAATATTACGAGATGTTTTTCCGAGGAAATAATTTAAATTAACGAGTGATTCTTTACGAAATTGCAGGCTGGTAAGTATGTGTAGAGTGATGTAAGGAACCAATAGTACCATTTGTGGAAATCCTTTTACATTATAAATTGAAAAACCTATGAACAGGATGGCAATAATACCACAAATAATATATAGGTGCCGCCCCGTCTTTTCCCCCAGACGTACTACAATGGTTTTCTTTCCGGAAATCAGATCCTCGTTGACATCTCTGACATTATTGACCACCAAAAGGGTATCAGTGGCGAATCCCATAGCAAATCCGGCTGTAACAGATGATAGACTCCAAGTGCCAGTGAGTAGATATACGGTGACAGCAACCGGGATAAGCCCGAAGAATAGTATAACCAAAATGTCACCTAATCCAGAATAAGAAAAGTGCGTACTGTAGACAAATGCAAAGAATAGGCATAACAGACCGACCAAAATCATCCATGGCCCACCAGCTATGGCAAGAGGCAATCCCGCTGCTATAGAGGCGACAGATGCAATAATGATCGCTTTTTTCATTGCAATGAGAGAAATCTTGCCTGTGGAAAGCTGCCTTTCCGGACCTATCCTGTCTTCTCTGTCGCTTCCTTTTTTGAAGTCTACATAGTCGTTTGCCAGATTGGCAACAATCTGCATGAAAAGAGCAAAGAGCATTGCACATATCGCTATCCACCACTCAAACCTCCTTCCTTCATAGTGAGAGCAGAGGTGGTAGCTTAATGAACATGCCAGAATAACAGGAGCAGCGGCTCCTGAGAGTGTTTTTGGACGTATTGCTTTAATCCATACGAGAATGGACTCCTTACTCATCTTTAGATACATTTTTGAGCACTTTGTTGATAACCATTATATCGTTCTCTTCCACCTTTGTGCTTCCTCTGGGAATAATGGTCTGGTTACCTCTTTGAATCAATACTATCAACTCATCGGGAGAGGGTGAATATTCGAAAACCCTCCTGCCTATCCATTCGTTGCCCTTCTCTATCTTGCGTTCGCTCAAGTGAATGACCTGATCATCCTGGAAATTTCTGGCTGTCATGACCACTCTGTCACCGGTTGTAATTTTGGTATTCCCGTTTGGAATAATAGTCCTATCATCTCTTATTATCAAAGCTACCAGGGCATCTCTGGGAATTTCTAGATTTTTAAGAATCTTGCCATTCCATCTGTCTTCTTCAGTGATGTCAAAATAGAAGAAATCTATGTCGGTATCTACAGTGTAGTCGGTAAATGTCTTCATGATATCCTCATTCTTGTCTATCATATTGAGTTTGCGGGATACCCATGGAATGAGTGAACCCTGTATGGAAATTGACAGAAGGACTATAGTGAAGACAATATTGAAAAGTCCTGTCTCGTCTCCGATTATCTGCGTTGCGGCCGGGGTGGCCATTATTGCGAAAACAATGGATGCCGCTCCTCTTAGTCCTACAAAGGAGACCAAAGCCTGCTGTTTGAACTTGCATCTGAAGGGGGAGAGGATTGCAAATACAGAGATGGGACGCGCAACTATGAGCATGAATAACGCAATAGCGATTGCAGGAAGGATAACTTTCGGCATCTGGGAAGGAAAGGAGAGCAGACCCAGCAAGAAGAATATTATCACCTGCATCAAGCCGTTGATGCCGTCGAAAAAATTCACAAGATGCTTCTTGCCGTTGAACTTTGTATTTCCGAGTATAATCCCTACGATATATGCGCTCAAATAACCGTTCCCGCCGACCATACTTGGCATTGCGTATGAAAAGATGGCAAGTGCAAAGACCATAAGTGTATCAAATGCGCTTGAGGTGTATCTGAGATGTTTTATCAGTCTCGTAAATCCCCATGCGATTAAAATACCCAAGCCCGCTCCATATACCAGTTGTGCAAAAATCATATATACTATATCCGGAGCGCTGGTATCAGCAGTGATGATGGTAATCATTATCGCTGTGAGCATATATGAGCAAGGGTCGTTGCTACCGCTTTCGATTTCGAGCATAGAGGCGGTATTGTACTTCAGACCCAGATTCTTTGACCTGAGAATGGAGAAAACTGATGCCGCATCCGTGGAACTTAGGACTGAACCGATAAGAAAGCTGAATCTGGGATCCATTCCTAGAACCAGCCAGCAGAAGAGCCCTGTCACCCCTGCTGTTATAAAGACACCCACAGAGGCGAGAAGGCCGGCTTTTAGTGCGACCGGACGGGCCTGTTTCCAGCTCGTGCCGAAACCTCCGTAAAACATAATGAAGATAAGCGCCACTGTGCATATCTTCTCTGTAATAGGAAAGTCACTATACTCTATTCCGAGAATACCGTCAGAGCCGAATAACATACCGAGAATCATAAATGCAAGAAGCATGGGAATTCCTATTTTATCGGAGACTTTATTCAAAAGCACGCAGGTGCCGATTACACATGCTGCTATTAATAGATATAGTGACATATTCAATTGATTGTTATTATGTTAGTATATAAAAAACAGCTCCGGAACTACAAGTGCCGGAGCTGAAAAGGTATATCTTTTACCAGAGTTTTGAAGGATAAACCCCCTCTTCTACAAGTTTGGAAATCCGTTCAACTACAGCCGGTCTGTCCTCTTTATATGTGACACCGAACCATTTGGCGTCACTGTTGAGAACCTTCAGACGAGCCCTCTTTTCATTGAGCAGTGTATTGACTGCCAAAGGTATGAAGAACTCTGCCTTGGGATTTGCCATGTTTTGAGGATCACTTAGGAAGTCTTTGAAAAGCCTTCCTGACTCCGTGAAGAAATCTGGTGTGAAGCCGAAGAAGTTCATAGATACCGGTGTGTTCTCATCGATATGATGTTCACCGGAAGCATCTCTGTAAACCACCTCTCCATCAGGCTTCCTTTCAATAGCAGTTCTTTCCACTATCGAAACCAGCTCCTGGTTTTCGTTGACAGTACATTCTCCTCTGGAAACTGTTCCAAATTCGGAAAGAGTGTTGCGAAGGTTATAGCCTACCATCGAGTATTCACCCCTCTTGCCATCTACGCTACGTAGATAATCTGCAAGGACTTGATATGCTTCACGACCATAAAAGTCATCAGAGTTGATTACAGCGAATGGTGTGTCCACAGCCGATGCAGCCATAAGAGTGGCGTGACCAGTTCCCCAGGGTTTAACTCTTCCTTCTGGAACAGAAAATCCTTCAGGAAGGTAATCCAACTCTTGAAATACGAATTCAACATCAATCTTTCCTCCGAAGTGCTCCGGACCAAAAATCTCCTTGAACTCTTTTTCGAACTGGTGTCTTATCACGAAGACCACTTTTCCGAATCCGGCTCTGACTGCATCGTAGATAGAGTAGTCGATAATCGCTTCCGAGTTAGGACCTACCCCGTCCATCTGCTTTAGGGAGCCGTATCTCGACCCCATTCCTGCAGCCAGCACTACTAATGTGGGTTTCATCTTCAAAATTCAGGTTTATAGTCAATTATACAAGTTTATGAATTGCAAGTCCGCTTCTGAGCTTGGGCTCGAACCAGGTGGTCTTGGGAGGCATGATGTTTCCTGTATCCGCGATTCTGATGAGTTCTCTCATAGATACGGGATAGAGAGCGAATGCTGCCACCATTTCACCTGAGTTTACTCTCTTGCTCAATTCACCAAGTCCTCTGATGCCTCCTACGAAGTCAATTCTCTTTGATGTTCTGAGATCCTTGATATCGAGAAGTTTATCGAAGATAAGGTTAGAGCAGATAGTAACATCGAGACATCCGATAGGATCGTTGTCGTCATATCTTCCTGCCTTAGCTGTAAGTGAGTACCACTTGCCACCAAGGTACATAGAGAAGTTATGGCGTGCGGCAGGAGTATAGATTTCAGTACCGATTTCCTTAACATCGAAGTCTTCAGCGAGTTTGCCGAGGAATTCTTCTGCGCTCATTCCGTTCAGATCTTTGACTACGCGGTTGTAGTCGATAATCTTAAGGTGGCTTTCAGGGAATACTACTGCCATGAAGTAGTTGTATTCTTCGTCTCCTCTGTGGTTGGGGTTCTGTTTGCGTTTTTCTTCGCCCACGAGAGCAGCAGCTGCTGTTCTATGGTGACCGTCAGCAACATAGAATGCAGGAATGTTAGCGAATGTTTCAGTGATAGTCTTGATGTCAGCATCCTGATCGATTACCCAGAAGTGATGTCCGAAGCCATTTTCCTTGTCTACGAAATCGTATTCAGGAGTACCTGCTGTATATTTTGCAACGATTGCATTGATTACATCGTTGTCAGGATATGCGAAGAAAACGGGCTCGATGTTAGCGTTCTGGATACGAACGTGAATCATTCTGTCTTCTTCTTTGTCTTTACGGGTAAGTTCATGTTTTTTGATCTTGCCTGTAAGGTAGTCTTCTACGTTGGCGCATAGAACGATACCATACTGTGTACGGCCTTCCATTGTCTGTGCGTAAACATAGTAATACTCTTTGCTATCCTGTACCAACCAACCTTTTTCCTGCCATTTCTTGAAGTTTTCAACAGCTTTGTCGTATGCAGGCTGTGAATGTTCGTCAATGATGGGATCAAAGTCGATTTCGGGTTTTGTTATATGGAGCAACGATTTTTCGCCTGCTTCAGCTTTTGCTTCAACAGAGTTGAGTACATCGTAAGGACGTGCCTGTACTTCGGTAGCAATTGCCTTGGGAGGGCGAACCGCTGCAAAAGGTTTTACTTTTACCATTTTATAATATACTATTTGTTAAGTTGGAATCTTGTGTTGCCGGTTGCAAAGTAATCGCAGATCTGGTTAGCAGCAGCTACACCTGCGTTAACATTTGCTTCTGCTGTTTCTGCACCCATCTTCTTGGGAGTAGCGAATACTCTCTTGCCGAACTTTTCGTTAAGTTCAGCCTGGTTGGAAGCAGCGATATCGGTTACATACTTGAGGTCTTCTCTCTCTTCGAGAACCTTCACGAGTTCAGCTTCGTTGATAACTTCCTTACGTGCAGTGTTAACGAGACATCCACCCTTAGGCATACGAGAGAGGAGGTTGTAGTTGATTGAACCTTTGGTCTGTTCGGTAGCAGGGATGTGGAGTGATACGAAGTTTGATTTTTCGTAGAGTTCTTCGAGGGTTGCAGCTACTTCTACACCTTCAGCCTGAATCTTTTCAGCAGGTACGAAAGGATCGAATGCCATAATCTTCATTCCAAAGCTCTTTGCGTGTTCTGCAACGAGACGACCTACGTTACCATAAGCCTGGATACCGAGGGTCTTGCCCTTGAGTTCTGAACCGGTACCTGGAGTGAAGCAGTTACGTGAGATGTAAATCATCATTCCGATAGCAAGTTCTGCTACTGCGTTGGAGTTTTGGCCGGGGGTGTTCATTGCAACAATGCCTCTTTCGGTGCATGCAGCAAGGTCAAGGTTGTCAAAACCTGCACCTGCGCGAACAACGATCTTGAGGTTCTTTGCTGCAGCAATCACTTCGCGGGTAACTTTGTCTGAACGTACGATGAGTGCGTCAGCGTCTGCCACTGCTTCATAGAACTGTGCTACATCTGTATATTTTTCGAGAAGTGCGAGGGTGTGTCCGCCCTTTTCCACGATTTCTCTGATCTGGTCTACAGCTATTTTAGAGAAAGGTTTCTCTGTTGCTACTAATACTTTCATATTTGTATATCTGTATTGTAGGGTTTAATTATTTGGTGTGAAGTTTTTCGAATTCCTGCATGCAAGCCACGAGAGCTTCAACAGCTTCCTTAGGACAAGCATTGTATGTAGATGCGCGGAAACCACCAACTGAACGGTGACCCTTGATACCTACCATACCTCTTTCTTTTGCGAATGCGAAGAATTCGTCCTGGAGGTTTTCGTATCCTTCAGCCATTACGAAGCAGATGTTCATGAGTGAACGGTCTTCAACTGCTGCAGTACCTCTGAAGAGAGGGTTGCGGTCGATTTCGTTGTAAAGGATAGCAGCCTTTTCTTCGTTCATCTTCTTGATTGCTTCAAGACCACCCTGTGCTTTAACCCATTTAAGAGTTTCGTTCATTACGAAGATTGAGAATACAGGAGGAGTGTTGAACATTGATTCGCCTTCGATATGTGTTCTGTAGTCGAGCATGGTAGGGAGGTAACGTGAAACTTTACCGAGGATATCGTTCTTAACGATTACGAATACTGTACCTGCAGGACCTACGTTCTTCTGTGCACCACCATAGATAAGAGCATATTTAGAAACGTCTACTGGACGGCTCATGATATCTGAAGACATATCTGCAACGAGGTTTACAGGGCAATCAATATCTTCTTTGATTTCAGTACCGTAGATAGTGTTGTTGGTAGTGATGTGGAAGTAGTCGATATCGGTAGGGATTTCGTAACCCTTAGGAATGTAGCTGTAGGTCTTGTCAGCTGAAGATGCGATAGCGTATGCGTTACCGATACCTTTGGCTTCTTTGAGTGCTTTCTTAGCCCAAACACCTGTTTCAAGGTATGCTGCTTTGTTTTCGAGAAGGTTCATAGCAACATAGAGGAACTGGAGTGAAGCACCACCACCGAGGAAGAGAACGCTGTAGCCTTCAGGGATGTTGAGGATCTCTTTCCACAATGAACGGCATTCATCCATCACTGCTTCCCATTCTTTACTACGGTGAGAAACTTCTATAACAGACATACCGGTACCTTTGAAGTCTTTGAGAGCTTCGATAGCTGCATTCACTGCTTCTCTAGGCAATACGCAGGGACCTGCGTTGAAATTGTAAGCTTTTTTCATTTTATAAATATTTGTATATGTTGTGAATAATGTTATTTGTAATATCCGCCAAAGGTAGGTAAAATAATTGAATTAAAGAGAATAAGTTACGATTTTTAGGTTTTTGCACTCGGTTGACTTTTCACAGTAGTGGCAAAGCAGCTGTGTCTTGCCGTTTTTCGTGATGGTACTGAACTTCGTCTTTACATCCTGATGGTTGGTTATGCACATCGGATTGGCACATCTTGCTATGCCTGCAACCGTTTCGGGTATGGTCAGTATCTTCTTCTCTACCACTTCGAAATTCCGGATGATATTCACGCTGGTATTTGGCGCGATCAGTGCTATGGTATTGAGCTCTTCATCCTTGAAGAATCTTTCGGAGATCTTGATTATTCCCTTCGATCCCATTGATTTGCTGTCAAGGTTTACTCCGAAGGTTACGGGAGTTGTGGAGTGTGAGAGTCCGAGTATCTCAATGACTCTGAACAATTCGCCGGAAGGGATGTGGTCGAGTACTGTCCCGTTTTTGATGGCGCTGACTTTCAGTTGTTTTTCATTTGCTTCCATGGTGGTTATCTTTTACCTAACAGATATGAAATTATGGCCATCCTCACGTACATTCCGTTTTCGGCCTGTTTGAAATAGTATGCATATGGTGTTTCGTCGACATCCTCTGCAATCTCCTGGAGTCTGGGGAGCGGATGCAGAATCTTCATGTTCGGCTTGACATTGGCCAGCATGGAGGAGTTCAGACTGTAGACATTCTTTACTTTGTCATATTCCATGGGGTCTGTGAATCTCTCCTGCTGGATACGTGTCATATACAGGATATCCGTAGTATCGAGATGCTGTGTGAGTTCGGAAGTCTCTTTGTATGGTATTCCCTTTTCATCGAGAAAATCCTTGTATTCCTTGGGCATCATCAACTCTTCCGGTGAGGTGAATGTAAAGGTGGGGCTGAAGTGGGACATGGCCTGCAGGAGTGAATGCACGGTGCGGCCGTATTTGAGGTCTCCCACCATATTGATGTCAATATTGTCAAGCCTTCCCTGGGTCTGGCGGATAGTGTAGAGGTCGAGCAGTGTCTGGGTCGGGTGCTGGTTTGCTCCGTCTCCGGCATTGATGACCGGTACTGACGCCACTTCGGAGGCGTATCTTGCACTTCCTTCAATCGGATGTCGCATCACGATCAGGTCTGCGTAGTTGGATACCATCTTGATGGTGTCTTTGAGGCTCTCTCCTTTGCGGACGCTGGTATTGGCGGCATCAGAAAAGCCGATTACCCGTGCACCAAGTCTGTTGGAGGCTGTTTCGAAGCTCAGTCTTGTGCGTGTGGAAGGTTCGAAGAAGATGCAGGCAATGACCTTGTCGCTTAGGAATGTCTGAGATTTGTTCTTTTCAAACTCTTCTGCCACATCGAGAATGTGAAGTATCTCTTCTTTTGTGAAATCCTGAATTGAAATTAGACTCTTTGGCATTTTCGGAATTATATTAAAGTTTCTATTTGTGCAAATGATGATATTGTCTGGGAAAAAGTGTCGACGCAGCTGAGTCTGACATTTACCTCTATCGAACACATATTGTCGAAATTTTGGCTTTCTGGTGTGAGTGAGTAGTCTTTGAGCGCTTTCATCGCTCTGTTTATCTCCATGTAGTCGAATGTGATGCGAAGTCTGCGACAGGCTCTCTTTTCTATAATTACCCCGTTCTCAATGGCATCTGCAGTTGCGCTTTTGTATGCTTTTATTAGGCCGGGTACCCCCAGCTTGATACCACCGAAATATCTGACTACTACCACCAAAATGTCACTCAGTTCATATGACATCAGCTGGCCAAGTATAGGTTTTCCTGCACTTGATGATGGCTCGCCGTCATCGTTGGCTCGCCAGATTTCACCGTCTTTCCCGAGCCTGTAGGCATAGCAGTGATGTCTGGCATCGTAATACTCCTTCTTAAGGGTATCTATCTCCTTGCGGATATCATCCTCACAGCTGACGGGAATTGCGAAAGAGAGAAACTTGCTCCCTTTATCCTTATATAGTCCTTTGGATAAGGCAGAAATAGAATTGTAAGTATCCTTCTCTCTTTCTTCAGACATACTTGTATTGAAATATTACCGCTAAGATATGAAAAATATCCTTAAAATTCGGAAAATCTTTGCTACTTTTGGCTTCCCAATTCTATAAAAGCGGATTGGTGATTGTGCTATGCTTATCAAATGTAAAGCTTCTATACCTGGAAACAAAATATTTATGCGGGAGATTCACCTGGATCCATCCATGTCTCTCTACAAGTTTCACGAATTTATTTCAAGAGAGTTTGGTTTTTCACCGGACCAGATGGTGTTGTTTAATTCTGTCTCACCAAAGGGCGAGATAAAGCGCACATTCGGACTCTTCGACATGGGTGACGGCTCGATGGACTCCGTTACCATAGAGAATATTATCAAACACAATGAAGTAGGGTTTAATTACATCTATAATATCAGCATGAATCTCTTCATCTATTTTTCGATAGAAGGAGAGACAGAGCCCCTCAGAAGAATGGTTTATCCTGCGATAGTTGCGGAAAAGGGGTCAGCGCCTAACCAGTTTTCTGCACAGTATGACGATTATGAGACAGTGGCTACTTCCTCATCCTCTTCATCTTCGAAAAGAAGAACAAAAGATGATGATGATGATTATGATGATGACGATTATGACGAGCAGGAGGAAGAAGAGGAGACCGGTTATGATGAAGATGAACTCCCTGAAGGGGAGGAGACCTTCTGATGAAAAAGAGGGTTATTGTAATTCTGGGACCTACTGCTGTGGGCAAGAGTGATTTCGCTGTGGAGCTTGCCTGCAGGTATGATGCACCTGTTGTATCTTGTGACTCAAGGCAGATATATAAGGAGATGAAAATCGGAACCGCACCTCCAACTCAGCAGCAAATGGACAGGTGCAGACATTATTTTATACACTCCCACTCCATTCAACAGCACTATTCTGCGGGACAATACGAAATAGAGGCTCTTGATCTGGTATCTTCACTCCTGCGTGAGAGGGATGTAGTGGTAATGGTGGGAGGCTCAGGTCTATATGCAGATGCCTTCTGTTATGGACTGGATTCTTTTCCTGAAGCAGACCTGCCTTTGAGGGAAGAGCTGGGAAAAAGAGAACAGGAAGAGGGATCCGAATCTTTGCGCAAGCAGCTGTTGGAACTCGATCCACAGACTTATCATTCGATAGATCTATCTAACCGTCAGCGTGTTATACGCGCCCTTGAGGTTACGATTTCTACTGGAAGACCATACTCATCATTCAAAACTGCGCCAAAGAAGCCACGACCTTTCTCCATAGAGCGTTACGCTTTGAATATGGACAGGGAAATTCTCTATGGCAGGATCAATTGCAGAGTAGACAAGATGGTGGATGCCGGGCTGGTAGATGAAGTGCGATCACTAGAACCTTATAGAGGGCTATCGGCACTTATGACTGTCGGATACAGGGAGATATTCGATGCCTTTGATGGCAAAATATCGTTGGATGAGGCTATTTCCCTAATAAAAAGAAATACCCGCCGTTATGCAAAACGGCAGGTGACATATTTCGCAGGTGAAAAGCAGATCAGTTACCCAGATCTGACAAGAATTTGATTCTCACCAGCCTTATCTCCTCTTCATCGAATTCACCTGAGAGCTCTTCGAGGGCTTCACCTATTGAGTCTGTCTGGGCCTCCTCCTTGAAATAGCTGTAGATATCATCTACCACATCGTCATCTATGTTCTGAGAGATATAGTAATCGATATTGAGCTTGGTTCCGGCATTGACGATACTTTCAATCTCTTCAATAAGCGAAAGGAAATCCATTCCCTTCGAATCGGCAATTTCATCCAAAGGAATCTTTCTGTCGATATTCTGTATGATGAAAATCTTGTTTGCTGATTTGTTCGGGAGGCTCTTTACGATGATATCTTTTGGTCTTTGAATGTCATTTTCTTCTACATACTTTGCTATCAGGGAGATAAACTCTTTTCCGAATTTTGCGGCCTTGCCGTCTCCCACACCCTGACAGTAATCTTTGAGTTCCTCAAGAGTCAGAGGGTAGTGGATGGACATATCTTCCAGTGCCGGATCAGAGAAGATGACAAAAGAGGGGAGCTTGAGTTTCTTGGAAAGATCCTTTCTCAGGTCCTTCAACATTGCAAAAAGTACGGGGTCTCCGGCATTGGATCCGGATACTCCCTTAGGTGTAACGGAAGAACCGGTCTCCTCATCGTCATCATCCACCCCCTCTGAGAAGATTCTGTCTTCAGTAACCATCAATGGTGTAGGTGTTGCCAGATAATCAAGCCCTTTGGGTGTCACGGATATCAGGCCGTATGATTCTATATCCTTGTCGAGAAGGTGCAGTACAAGCCCCTGTCTTATCAGAGCAAGCCAATATCTTGAACTCTTGCCCTCCTTGATGCCGAAATATTCGCTTTCGTGGTGGTTATATGATTTGATTAAGGAGTTGTCCTCACCGGCAAGAATATTTGCAAGGTGGTCTGCCCTGAAGTTCTCCTTCATGGACAGAATAAGTTTCAAAATGGTGCAAATGTCCTCCTGTCCGTTGAACAGTTTCTTGGGGTGGAGGCAGTTGTCACAGTTTCCGCAGTTCTCTTGGGGGTAATCCTCACCGAAGTAGTTAAGGAGAATCTTCCTTCTGCATCTGTTCGATTCAGAGTAAGCAACTGTATCAAGCAGGAGCTGTTTGCCTATTTCCTGCTCGGCAAGAGGTTTACCCTGCATGAACTTTTCCAGCTTCTGGATGTCCTTGTAACTGTAGAATGTTATGCATTTGCCCTCAAGACCGTCCCTTCCGGCACGTCCTGTCTCCTGATAATAACCTTCAAGACTCTTTGGAATGTCGTAGTGTATGACAAACCTCACATCCGGCTTGTCGATACCCATTCCGAATGCAATGGTGGCCACAATAACATCCACCTCCTCCATAAGGAACATATCCTGATTCTTTGCCCTGGTGGCAGCATCCATTCCTGCATGGTAGGGGAGTGCCTTGATGCCGTTAACCTGAAGAAATTCTGCAATTTCTTCTACCTTTTTTCTGCTGAGGCAGTAAATAATTCCCGACTTTCCGCTATTGGATTTGATGAACTGAATGATCTCCTTCTTTACGTTGGCCTTGTCCCTGACTTCATAGTATAGGTTTGGACGGTTGAAAGAACTTTTGAAAACTTTGGCATCTGTCATTCCCAGGTTCTTCTGAATGTCCATCTGTACTTTTGGGGTTGCAGTGGCGGTAAGTGCGATAATTGGAGCTTCACCGATTTTGGATGAGATGCTCTTTATATGTCTGTATTCAGGTCTGAAGTCATGTCCCCATTCGGAGATGCAATGGGCCTCGTCAATTGCATAAAAAGATATCTTTATCTGCTTGAGCAGAGCAATGTTATCCTCTTTGGTGAGTGATTCGGGCGCTACATACAACAATTTGGTTACACCGCTTAGCAGATCTTCCTTGACCTCCTGCAGCTGTGTTCTGTTGAGTGACGAATTGAGAAAATGGGCTACCCCATTGTCCTGCGCCACGAAGCCCCTGATGGCATCCACCTGATTTTTCATTAGGGCGATAAGGGGAGAAACTACAATGGCGCATCCGTCCATCACCAATGCGGGCAATTGGTAGCACAAAGATTTCCCGCCACCTGTAGGCATCAGGACGAAGGCATTGTTACCATCTATAAGATGCTGAATAATAGCCTCTTGTTCGCCTTTAAACGAATCAAAACCAAAAAACTTCTTGAGTTTGGTATGTAAATCTTCAGAATTAATCTTCATATTTTATTACCTTTGCGCCTCTAAAATATTGAAAACTTTACTCTTCTGCAAAAAAATGTAGATTATGGAAGAAAAAAAAGATAAATTCAATCCGAATGATGTAGGGGTAGCCAACGGAAATTATTTTGGCCTCCCATATCAGATAGATGATGCCGATATAGTCCTTGTCCCGGTTCCCTGGGATGCGACAGTCTCGTACGGTAAGGGAACCGCCCGAGGCCCTGAGGCGATACTCGATGCCTCACTGCAGGTTGACCTCTACGACGAGAAGGTCCCAAATGCCTGGGAGGTAAAGGCAGCTTCCTATCCTGTGAGTGAAGAGCTGCTGGCATTGAACGACTCGGCAAGAGAGTCTGCCGAAAGGGTAATCCGTATGCTTGAGCTGGGAATAGGAGTCCCACAGGACAATGAAGATATAGTAAAGGTAAATACCCTATGCGACCGGATGAACTCCTATGTGTATGAAAAGAGCTCCTCTATTATTTCCAGCGGAAAGATGCCGGTGATAATCGGAGGAGAACACAGTGTCCCATTCGGACATATCAAAGCTCTCTCTGAAAAATATGAGGAGCTGGGAATTCTTCATCTCGATGCCCATGCTGATTTGAGAAAGGCATACGAAGGTTTTGAATATTCTCATGCATCCATAATGTACAATACAGTGAACAAGATTCCTTCAATCAGTGCACTTGTGCAGGTAGGCATCAGAGATTTTTGTTCAGATGAGGCAAAATTGGCAGCTTCGGATCCTAGAATCTGCACTTTTACAGACTTTAGGATAAAGGAGAGACTTTTCAACGGCCTCACCTGGAGGAGTATCTGTGATGATATTATCAGCAAACTGCCCCAGAATGTTTATGTCAGTTTCGATATAGACGCCCTCTCGCCCGAGTACTGTCCTAACACCGGAACACCTGTTCCAGGAGGACTCTCATTCGCCCAGGCGGATTATCTTCTCTATCAACTTTCGGTCAGTGGCAGAAAAATTGTAGGCTTCGACCTCAATGAGGTAGCTCCAGGTGCTGATGGTGAATGGGATGCTAATGTGGGGGCCAGAATACTCTTTAAGATGCTTGCATACTTTAATCCGGGAAAATGACTATTTTTGCAAACAGATTAAAAATAAAAACGAAATGAAAAAAATCTTATCATTTTCAGCTGTAGTAGCTACAGCATTGATGATTGCTTCCTGTTCATGTGGAGGCGGTACTTACAACAAAGGAGACAGGATGCCTCAGACTACCCAGGGAGACATCGATACTGTCAGCTATGCCTTGGGTATGTATTTCGGTCAGATGATTAAGGCTTCTCCTTTCGGAGAGATCAACCTTTCAGAACTCCGTAAAGGTTTCAATGAAATGCTCAACGGTGAAGAAACAGCTCTGACAGAACAGGAAATCGGAATGATTATTCAGAAATACCTCAGAGAAAGACATACTTACACTGTCGAAAAGGCAAAACAGGACGGACAGGATTTCCTCGAAGCCAACAAGGCAAAAGAGGGTGTTGTCGTATCTGAAAGTGGACTTCAGTACAAAATTGTCAGAGAAGGTTCTGGAGTTGCTCCCACTTCTCAGGATACTGTTGAGGTAAACTATGAAGGTCGTCTGATTGACGGAACAGTATTCGACTCATCATACGAAAGAGGCGAAACTGCCAAATTCCCCCTCACAGCTGTCATAAAAGGTTGGACAGAAGGTATCACATACGCAAAAGAAGGCGGTGAAATCGAACTTTATATCCCTTCTGAACTTGCATACGGTGTAAGAGGCAGCGGCCCTGTACCCGGTAACTCAACACTTATCTTCAAGGTCGAACTTATCAAGGTTATGCCCTACAACGAAGAGGCTGAAGCTGCAAAGAAACTTGCAAAAGAAAAAGCCGGCAAGCCTGTAATTAAGAAACCCTCAAGCAAATAAATTTTCGGTAATATGAACAAACGGTTGATCGCGATACTTTCTGGGGTTGCCCTGCTTCTGGTGGTCGGTATTGTCTTTTTGTTCAACTCTCTATTCTCTGGCAAAGAGAAGAAAGGGGGTGAATACAAACCGCTTACCCAGATAGTGAATGCAATCCCCGCAGACGCGATTGCCTTTGTTGAAACCGAGAAATTGAGTGATATATTTAAGATGACTGATCAGGGAAGTCTCCTCAAGCCCTTTTTGGGGATACTTCCCGAGAAGTCTCTCAGATGGGAGGCTGTCACCTCTCTTCTATATTCAAGCAAAAACAAGGTATCACCCTTGTTGGTCCTCAACATTCCGGAACGTGAGAACCCTTCCGATCTTGAAATGTTACTCAAGGAGAAGTGTTCCGGAGTCATAGACAAAAAATATTCTTCACATATTATCCATTGTTCCACTGTTCCTGCCATCTCTTTCTGCCTCTACGGGAATGTCCTGATAGCCAGTCCGTCAATAGTATTGGTAGAATCCTCCCTAAGACATCTGGAGGAGGGAAGTTCTATACTGGACAACCCCTATTATTCCAATGTATCCGGCGTAACTGCCGGACAGGGGATACTTCATATAAACCACTCCAATATTGGAAAATTCTTCTCAGGTACTGTCAATCAGCAATATATCGGTTACTCTTCATTCTTCAAGAACTTCGCTAAATGGTCATCTTTTTCGCTGGATAAGGAGAAGGGTAGGTTTCAGGTACGGGGAAGGTTCTTCTATGATAGCGATGCTACAAATTACTCCTCCCTTGTCTATTCGCAACGAGAAAAAAAATCAGATTTTACTGACATAGTCCCAGCTACGTCACTATGGGCTATGTCAATGAGACTCACATCTATAGAGTCTTATTTGGAACATTATCTAAGCTATCGCGAATCGGTAGGCAAAAAAAAGATATTTTCGATATCTTCACAAGATTTAGAATACCTCAAGTCGCTCAAGCCGTCTGAACTGGTGTCATTCAAAATGAACAATGATTCGGAAAAGGTGACAGCTATACGCTGTTCCAATCCTCCCAAAATGAAGAGCGACTCTATATATATATTTACGAAAGATAGCCTTATGAGAAGGGTTTTCGGAGATCTCTTTGTGAGTGAGTCGGCGGGCTATTGCTGTCTGAATGATGACTGGCTTATCTTGAGCGACAGGAAAACCATTGATAAACTGGTCCGGGAGTATAGTTCAGGCTATCTATTTAACTTGACACAATGGATGGAACAGACTCCTTCTGGCGATGAGATGAATCGTTCTGCAGTCTTCTCACTCTATGTAAACTCTCTCGCATATTCTGACACCTTGTCACATTTTTTCAAAAAACCATACGACAATAGGGTCAAGAATTTTCTGACATCTGAAAATTTTGCATTTTCAGCCTTACATGTCTATAAATCAGGGGCAAGGATAGGAGCTCTTCTTACGCACTATAGTGAGAACCTCAAGATGCAGCCTGTTCCATTGGCAATTCCTGAACTTGAGGGTCCGGATGGCTCATTCGATGAGGATGTCAAAGTGGAAGTCCCCAAGGGGCCTTTTAAAGTAATTAATTTTACTGATGGAAGTGACAATTATCTCGAACAGCTTCCTAATAACTTCATAAGGCTGCTCAATAGTAAGCGTAATCCTGTTTGGACTATTAAGTTCAATACACCAATCTGCGGAACCGTATGCCAGATAGATTATCTGAAGAACAACAAACTTCAGATGCTTTTCGGTTCAGAAGATAAGATTTATCTATTTGATAGAATAGGTAGGAAGGTCGGTAAGTTCCCAATATCTCTTGGCAAAGAGATACTCTTGGGACCACAGGTTTACGATTTCGAATCTAACAAGAATTATACTCTGGTTGTGTTGCATAAGGACAATACAATAGCCCAATATACAATTGATGGTACGAAAGTTGTCGGATGGAAGGATATATCCATAAATGAGACTATCGTAGCACTTCCGGAACTTCTTCAGGTCGGATCCCAGAACTACTGGATTGTAAGGACATCGAAAAGAGCCCTTATTTTCAATTCGAAAGGAGAGGTAGCCGCGAAATTTGAAGGTAAGAAGAGCCTTAAAAAGGATTTTGTCCCTCAGGTTATCTCTTCAAAAGATGTTCTGGTAACCACATTTGACGGAAAAGAATGGGTCCTGGACCTTGAAAACAAAACATTTAAAAAACGTTAAAGATGAATTTTATCGGAATTTTATTCCTGGCACTTTTTTCAATTGTCGTATTGGTGATTGCTATACCTCTCCTACTGATGAAATCTTTTGCAAACAATTTCTTCAGGAGACACGCAGAGCAGACGCAAAGACCTCGAAGCAATACTGACGGCGCAGGCAGACGAAATTCTTCTGAAGGTAAGGTATACCTTTCTAAAGAGGGTCCTCACAAGGAGAAGGTCATAACTGACAATGTCGGAGATTATGTTGACTTCGAGGAGGTTAATGAATAAAGTGAATGGGAACATTTAAGAGAATTCTGTCATACGCCAAACCATACGGCAGGTTTTGGCCAGGTTATTTTGTAGCATCGATTTTCTCCGTGATATTCGGGGTGATGAACTACGCACTTATCAATCCTTTATTGGAGGTCTTGTTCGATCCCGATTCTGTGGAGATCCACAACAGCCTTCCGGAATTCTCTCTGTCAGTAGATTATTTTAAAGATATCTTTCAGTATTACCTTACTCAGGTAATGCAGGCTCATGGAGCGTTGAGGGCACTGCTCTTCGTATGTCTTTTCCTCATAGTTACATCATTGATATCAAACCTTACCCGCTTCATCTCCCAGAAGATTCTCGTGGATATGAAGACCTATGTGATGAAGAATATCCGCAGGGACCTCTTCAACAAGATTACCAGGCTCAATGTCGATTATTTTCATGAGCAGAGGAAGGGTGATATTCTTTCCAGTGTCTCGAATGATGTCAATGAGATACAAAACTCGGTAGCCAGCAGCTTTCATATTCTCTTCAGAGAGCCGCTTCTAATCATAGGCTTTCTGGCAGGTCTGTTCTACATGTCACCTAAACTCACTATCCTTACTCTTCTGACTCTGCCGATATCTGCCGTACTGATAGGCTCTATCACGCGCAAGCTCAGAAAGGGAGCTGTTATCACACAGACCCTGATGGGACGTATTATCAGCCATTTCGAAGAGGCAATTTCAGGCTCCAGAATTATCAAGGCATTCAATGCCCAGAAATATGTCAGAGACCATTTTGACAAGACCAACGAGGAACATAGGAGGGTCAGCAATGCTATTTGTACCAGACAGGAACTTGCCTCTCCTACCTCTGAATTTCTGGGAATCTCCGTTGCAGCAGCAGTGCTATTCTACGGCGGATTCCTCCAGTATAGGGGAGAACTCGGAATGTCACTTGCAGATTTTGTAGTCTATATTGCATTTTATTGGAGGGTTTTGGAACCTTCCAAGGCCATCGCTTCTGCATACTCCTCAGTCCAGAAGGGACTTGTCTCCGGTGAAAGGATATTCGCAATTCTCGATGCAGAAAATTCAATTAAGAAGGCCGCAAATCCGATCCATATCTCACAGTTCAATGACTGTATCGAATATAGGAATGTCTCTTTCAAGTACTCTTCAGATTATGTTCTCAAGAACATAGATCTCACTATCCCTAAAGGAAAGATGGTGGCGATAGTCGGTCCATCCGGAGCGGGAAAGTCGACTCTTGCCGATTTGTTGCCACGGTTTTATGATGTGACCCAGGGGGAGTTGCTTGTTGATGGCAAGAATATCAAAGACCTTTACCCCAAGGAATTGATTGCTCTTATGGGGGTGGTAAACCAGGAACCTATTCTCTTCAATGATACGGTGAGAAACAATATTACATTCGGTCTGGAGAATGTCTCGGATGAGGATGTGGTGAGGGCTGCCAAAATAGCGAATGCAGACGAATTCATCACTCAAATGGAAGATGGGTATGAAACCAACATTGGAGATCGTGGCGCCAAACTCTCCGGAGGACAACGTCAGCGACTTGCAATTGCCCGTGCAGTTCTTAAAAATCCACCGATCTTGATTCTTGATGAAGCTACTTCTGCCCTAGATACTGAAAGTGAAAGATTAGTTCAAGATGCCTTGACAAAACTTATGAAAAACAGAACATCCATTGTGATTGCCCATAGGCTATCCACTATCCAGCATGCTGATTTGATAGTAGTGATGAAGGAGGGAAGGATTGTGGAAAGGGGAACTCACCAGGATCTTTTGACCAAGGGTGGTCTATATGCCCACCTTTGCAGTATGCAGACATTTTAAGCTGAAAACAATATGATAACAGAATCGCTTAACAAAACAATTGAAGAGAGCATTCGCAAGAATTGGAATTGTCCTGCTCTCTCGGATTACAAAGGGGTTACTCTCTACTATAGAGATGTAGCACGTAGAATTGAGAAAATTCATATTATGTTGGATATGTGCGGAATAAAGAAAGGCGACAAGATCGCCATTTGTTCTCGCAATCAGGCTAACTGGGGAGTTGCATTCCTGGCAGCTTTGACTTATGGAGCAGTTCCCGTTCCTCTTCTTCACGAATTTAAGCCAGGTAATATTTACCACTTGGTCAATCATTCTGAATCAAGGGTGCTTTTTGTCGGAGATATGGTGTGGGAAGGCCTTTCACAGGATGAGATGCCCGGTCTTGAAGCGATCATTCTTCTTAATGACTTTTCGCTTCTGTATGCAAACAACACGAATATCGTGGAGGCAAGGGAACATCTCAACGAATATTTCGGAAAGAAATATCCAAAAAGTTTCCATCCCGAATGTGTGAATTATTACAAGGACGATCCGAATGAACTAGCGATGATAAACTACACCTCCGGAACATCAGGTTTCTCCAAAGGGGTAATGATTCCTTACCGCTCTCTCATGTCGAACGTCTTGTTCGCTTTCTCTGTACATGGCCACATGGGAAATGGTTCGAAATGTGTCTCTATGCTTCCTACCGCCCATATGTACGGTATGATGTTCGAATTCCTCTTCGAAATATGTGCAGGAAGCCATGTCCAGTTCCTGACCAAGCTGCCCAGTCCCAAGATTATTCTCGATGCGATGGCAGAGGTAAAACCTGATATCATAATATCAGTTCCTCTTGTCATTGAAAAGATCTACAAGAAAAAACTCGAGCCCATCATCAACCGTCGAGATATCAGACTTCTTCTCAATCTGCCTGTAATTGACGAAAAGATCCACAGAAAGATCAACTCACAGCTCGAAGAGTCATTCGGTGGCAATTTCAAAGAGGTAATCATCGGAGGTGCCGCATTCAACAAGGAGGCTGAGGCATTCTTCAGGAAGATAGGATTCAAGTTTACAGTCGGTTACGGTATGACCGAATGTGGTCCTATTATCACATATGCACCTTGGAATAATACCAGACTCTACTCTTGCGGAAAAGCTGCTCCAAGAATGCAGATAAAGATTGATTCGGAAGATCCTGCTAATGTTCCCGGACAGATTCTTGTCAAGGGGGACAATGTCTTCCTTGGCTATTACAAAAATGAAGAGGCTACACGTGAATCATTTACAGAAGACGGATGGTTCAAGACCGGTGACATGGGTGTGATTGACGCAGAGGGATATCTGTATATCAAAGGTCGTTGTAAGAGCATGATTCTCGGACCCTCAGGACAGAATATATACCCTGAAGAGATCGAGGGGGAAATCAACAATATGCCATATGTAATCGAGTCCCTTGTCGTTGAGGACAATGGAAAACTCGTCGCTTTGGTCTATCCCGATTCGGAACTTGCTGCCAAGGATGGTCTCTCAAAAGAGGCTCTTTTGGAAAAATTGAAATCCTCAGTTAAGGAGATGAACGAACACGTTCCTTCATATTGCAAGGTAGCAAGCGTAGAACTCTTCCCCGAAGAGTTTGAAAAGACTCCTAAGAAGAGTATCAAGAGATATCTCTACCAAAGAACAAACAATTAATTCTCATATAGAGCGTGATGGACAAGAAACAGGAACAGTTTGACAAAAGTTACCTGAGGATGGCATTGGTATGGTCTGCCAACTCCTACTGCAAAAGGAGAAAAGTAGGCGCAATACTGGTAAAGGATAGGATGATTATCTCAGACGGATTCAATGGTACACCGTCCGGATTTGAAAATATCTGTGAAGATGAAGAGGGAAAGACCAAACCTTATGTTCTTCACGCTGAGGCTAATGCCATTTCGAAGGTGGCTAAGTCCGGAAACGATAGCTCGGGAGCCACTCTGTATGTGACAGACGCGCCATGTATGGAGTGCTCCAAGCTTATTATACAGGCTGGAATCAAAAGGGTCGTATATATGATAGAGTATCGTGTCAGGGATGGCATTGATCTCTTGCGCAGAGCAGGAGTAGAGGTTACCAAATATGAATTGACAGAAGTAAAACAAAACTTTTAATCCGATATGTCTGATAATTCCAATAGGATATGGGCTGTAGTCAGAGGTCTGCTCATAGTACTTATTATTTCACTTTTTGTTGTTCATCTTCTGTTGCTTAAGACTGATGGAAAGAAGGTAAGCAATCGGCTTTCCGAAAACTGGTCCAAACTTGAGCTGGTGCTTTCTCAGATTGAACAGAACTATGTGGATAGTATTGATTATGATGCTATTACAGAGCAGCTGCTGCCTGTGCTCATGAAACAGCTGGACCCTCATTCTATATATCTTCCTCCTGCCCAGCTCAAGGAGGCTAACGAGGAACTCGACAGCAACTTCGAAGGAATCGGTATAACTTTCAATATCCCTCAGGATACAGCCATAGTAATTTCTGTAATCCCTTCCGGTCCCTCTTCCAGGGCAGGTCTTGTCCCCGGGGATAAGATTATAACCATAGATTCAGATACTGTAGCAGGTGTACAGATTCCACAGGATTCTCTTGTCAGGAGGATGAGAGGTAAAAAAGGGACAACTGTCGAAATTGGAATCATGAGAGATAATGAGATGGTTGATTTTACCATTGAAAGGGACAAAATCCCTGTCAATAGTGTGGAGGTCGCATATATGATAAACGATACTACTGGGTATGTGAAACTTGCCAAATTCTCCAAAACCTCCTACAAGGAGGTGCTTGTTTCCATGTTGGACCTCTCTGTCAAGGGAATGAAGAGGTTGATTTTTGACCTTCAGGGGAACACCGGAGGTTATTTGGATCAGGCTCTTCTTATTCTCAATGAGTTTCTTCCCAAGGGAACAATGCTGGTCTATATGGAGGGCCTTCACCGAAACAGGAGCGAGTTCAAGGCTGATGGTTCAGGTCACTTTCAAGATTTGGAACTCATTGTCCTTATAGATCAGAACAGCGCTTCGTCAAGCGAGATCGTTGCAGGGGCACTGCAGGATAATGACAGGGCAACTATCATAGGCAGGCGCAGTTATGGAAAGGGTATTGTTCAGGAACCTGTCTACTTTAGTGACAACTCAGGAATCCGCCTTACAGTCGCTCGTTTCCATACAGCTACAGGACGTTGCATACAGAAACCTTACAATGCCGGTGATGACACCTATGCTTATGATATTTATGAGAGATATCGTCACGGTGAACTGACACAGGTTGACAGTATTCGTAAGAATGATTCACTCAGATTTGAAACACCCGGAGGTAGGGTCGTGTATGG
This sequence comes from Bacteroidales bacterium, assembly GCA_029010575.1. Classification (GTDB taxonomy): domain Bacteria; phylum Bacteroidota; class Bacteroidia; order Bacteroidales; family UBA932; genus Coprenecus. The sequence continues at coordinate 29,351 of JAQXKS010000050.1, forward strand.
TGGTGGTGGAATTATTCCTGACATCTTCGTTCCTATAGATACATCAGGTGTTACAGATCTTCTTGTCAAAATCAACCGTCAATCTCTTACCATCAAGTTCTCTTCACAGATGGCCCAAAGATATCGTAAAGAGTTGCACGCCGTGGAGACGATTGATGAACTTGATTCTCTGCTTGACTCCATGGATCTTGAAAATGCCTTCATCGGATATGTCAAGGCATCTGGAATAGCTTTCAGCCATAAGCAGTGGAAAATCTCCAAAGAGATAGTAATGACACAGATAAGGGCATTGATAGGGCGCTACTCTCCTATCGAGGATCTTGCTTTTTATCCCAGACTGAATACTCTTGACAATATGATCAAGACTGCTCTTGAATATAGACCGGATGCCGCTGCTTCGCTTCCGCAGTAGAGTAGGATGTGGCTTCAACTCTGCTGCCATGTCAGTTTGAGTTTATGTAAGCTATTCCTTTGATTATCCAATGAGTAACTATATATATAGAAAAGAGGCTGACTAATCGGTCATATTGACTTTAGTCAGCCTCTTTTTGATTGTGCCCGGAACAGGACTCGAACCTGCACAGTCTTACGACCACTAGTCCCTGAAACTAGCGTGTCTACCAATTTCACCATCCGGGCATTAGAGATTGCAAATGTAGTAATTTTTTAAAAAAAATCACTATTTTCGTGCAAAAATACTTGTTGGCTATGAGAATATTTCATTTTTCTCTCTTAAAATATCAATTATCCATTGCTATATTGCTGATAATGAATGTTTTTCTTCTTACGGCTAAAGATGGTCCGAAAATTCTGGATAAGGAGTCTCCTTGGGGTGATCCCAATATTAATCAGATTAACAGGTGTCCAATGCACACTTCAATGAAAATTGCAGGGATGGATTCCATCTCTTTGCATGGCATGTGGAGATTTAATTGGGTAGAGAATGCAGACGATCGCCCTGTTGATTTCTTCGATCCCGACTATGATGATGCCTCCTGGGGAAGGATGCCGGTTCCGGGAATGTGGGAATTAAATGGATATGGTGACCCCGTCTATTTGAATGTGGGATATGCCTGGAGTACATCCTTCAGAAATAACCCTCCTGAGGTTCCTGTTTTCAGAAACCATGTCGGTTCCTACAGAAAGGAAATCAATATACCTGCTCAATGGATAGAGTCAGGCAAGGATATCTTTGTGCACTTTGGTTCTGTCACTTCCAACATAGCTCTTTATGTCAATGGTATATTTGCAGGATATAGTGAGGATAGCAAGCTCGAGGCAGTCTTTGACATTACAGATTTGGTCTGTGAAGGGGATAATCTTTTCGCTTTTCAGGTCTTCAGATGGTGTGACGGTACATATCTTGAAGATCAGGATTTTTGGCGATTATCAGGTGTTGCAAGAGAGAGTTACCTTTACACCAGGGAGAGGGAGAGGCTTTTGACAGTTGAAGCGGATGCCTCTTTGGACAATTCCTATAAGAATGGTATTCTCTCGGTAAGGGGAGCAGTAACCCAAGGGGTAGAGAGTGTTGTTATGGAACTTATCTCACCCGAGGGCAAAAGGGTTGCCACAAGGAGTGTTATTCCTGATGAGAGCTGCAGCTTCTCTGCTCTGGTTAATGTACCTTCTGTCAAGTGTTGGAGTGCAGAAACGCCTGAACTCTACCGACTGAGAACTACCGTTACCGGTATTTCGGGAAGTGTGGAGGTTTCTTGTGTCAATGTCGGTTTCAGGAGAGTTGAAGTCAAGGATGGATTTCTGTTGGTTAATGGTCGACCAATTCTTATTAAGGGAACAAACCGCCATGAAATGAGTGCCAGAGGAGGATATGTGGTTTCGCGCCAGGAGATGGAAAATGATATTCGAATAATGAAATCATTGAATATCAATGCAGTCAGAACTTCTCACTACCCAAACGATCCATATTTCTATGATTTGTGCGACAGGTATGGTCTTTATGTAGTCGATGAGGCAAATGTGGAATCACACGGAATGTATTACGGAGAATTCTCGCTTGCACGCAATCCTCTCTATGCCAAGGCGCATATGGAGAGAGACTCAAGAATGGTCAAGAGGGATTTTAACCATCCGTGTGTTATTATCTGGAGTATGGGAAACGAGGCGGGACATGGTCCCAACTTTGCCGAGTGCTATAATTATATCAAGGCGTATGACCCTTCCCGCCCTATCCATTATGAGAGGGCAATAGACTACTATGATCCGGAAAAGACGGAACATTCCGATATATATTGTCCTATGTATTTCGGATACAAATCATGTGAGAAATATGCCTCCGGTACCCCTTCAAGACCTTTGATTCAATGTGAATATGCCCATGCAATGGGAAATTCGATGGGCGGTTTTGCCCGGTATTGGGAGTTGGTCAGAAACTATCCCCATTATCAGGGCGGTTTCATCTGGGATTTTGTGGATCAGAGTATTATCAGGTTTGATGAAGATTCAAGAGCTACATTTACCTATGGCGGCAGTTATAATGAATATGATCCTTCAGATGAAAATTTCAACTGTAACGGCTTCATTGCTGCAGATAGGACTCTTCACCCTTCTGCATATGAGGTAGGTCATCAGTACAGAAATATACACACCTCTTTGGTGGATACTCTGAACGGCAAGATATCTGTCTTCAATGAGTATTTCTTCAGGGATCTTTCAAATTTTGTTCTTGACTGGACTTTGATGGCTGATACAAAGGCTGTATTGAGCGGCTCTATTGCAAACCTGAAGGTAAAACCCCAGCAGAGGATAGATTTGACTCTGCCCATTGCCAGGGAACTTGCCTCTCTGGATTGGGCTGAAGAGATCGCTATTGTCGTAAAGTACCGTCTCAAGAGTAGTGAGAATCTTCTTTCTGCGGGAGATCTCCTTGCCAGTGAATATCTTTCCATAAGGGAACCTGATTTTGAGCAAAGGTATGCCCAAATCTTCAGAGAGTCGCTTGATGCCCAAGGGTATGTAGAGATAGATTCGGATTTCCGTTTCTTCTTTATCAAGGGTGACGGATGGATGGTCAGGGTATCCAGATCTGAAGGATGGATTGACAAGATGGTTTACGCAGGTGTTGACTATATAGAAGATCCCATTGTACCTAATTTCTGGAGGGCTGCTACTGACAATGATAAGGGTGCCGGTCTTCAGAACAAACTGGCAGTGTGGAAGGATCCTGGCTTTAAACTTGACGGCAAGGTTGATGCTTGCCTTCAGGATGACGGCTCCGCCCTTGTGAGTGCATCCTATTCTCTGACTAAAGTTCCGGCAAGGCTTGAGATGAATTATCGCATAGACCCTTCAGGAAAGGTCTTCGTTACCGAGCATCTCATTCCTGTAAAGAACCAGGAGGAGGGAGAGGAAAATATTCCCGATCTCTTCAGGTTCGGAGTCAGATTCTCAATGCCTGCACGTTTTACTCAGGTGGACTATTATGGTTACGGACCCTTTGAAAACTATCAGGACCGCTGTACCTCTGCCACCATCGGCAGGTATAGGAGTTCTGTTGCAGATATGTACCAGTATGATTATGTGCGTCCGGGCGAATGTGGGGCAAGGACCGGCTTGAGGGATTTCAAGGTTCTTGACAAGTCTGGTACTGGTCTGTGCGTTATGGCTATGCGCCCCTTTACAGCATCTGCTCTCAACTTTGCCATTGAGGATCTGGATTTGACTGAGAAGGGATATGTCAGACACTCTTCGGAACTGGTCCCCCGCAAGCAGGCTTTTGTGACTTTGGATCTTGTGCAGCAAGGTCTTGCTTGTGTGAATTCGTGGGGCGCGATTCCTCTTCCTGAACACAGGGTTCCTTTCGGGGAATATAAATTTGAATTTGTAATATCAATCTTTTAATTTTTTTAAAATGTCAGAATATAAACGTTATTTAGTTACCTCGGCACTTCCTTATGCGAATGGCCCTGTCCACATCGGTCACCTGGCAGGTGTATATGTCCCTGCCGATATTTATGTAAGGTATCTGCGCATGTGTGGCAAGGAGGTCTTTTTTGTGGGAGGATCTGACGAACATGGTGTTCCTATCACCATCAAGGCACGCAAGCAGGGATGCTCGCCTCAGGATATTGTGGACAAGTACCACAAACTCATTAAAGAATCATTTGAAGAACTTGGAATCAGTTTCGACGTTTACTCCAGAACATCTTCCAAGATACATCATAAAACCTCTTCAGAGTTTTTCGAAAAACTCTATAAGGAGGGAAAGTTCATTGAAAAGGAGAGTGAACAGTACTATGACGAGCAGGCACATCAGTTCCTGGCAGACCGTTATATAGTAGGAACATGTCCCAAATGTGGAGCAGAGGGAGCTTATGGTGACCAGTGTGAAAAGTGCGGATGCACTCTGAGTCCCGATGAACTTATTAATCCCCACTCGGCTTTGAGTGGAAATGCTCCTATCAAAAAGAAGACTAAACACTGGTATCTACCTCTTGATCAGTATGAACCTTGGCTTCGAGAGTGGATTCTCGAAGGTCACAAGGAGTGGAAAACCAATGTCTACGGTCAGTGTAAATCATGGTTGGACGGAGGACTTCTTCCCCGTGCTGTGAGCAGAGACCTCGATTGGGGTGTTCCTGTTCCTGTTGAAGGAGCAGAGGGAAAGGTCCTATATGTGTGGTTTGATGCCCCTATCGGGTATATCTCCAATACCATAGAAGCTCGTCCCGACGATTGGGAAAAGTGGTGGAAGAGTGAAGATACCAAGATGGTCCATTTTATCGGAAAGGATAATATTGTATTCCATTGCATTGTTTTTCCTTCTATGCTGAAGGCTTACGGTGACGGATACATTCTTCCTGACAATGTTCCTGCAAATGAGTTCCTCAACCTCGAAGGTGACAAGATCTCTACATCCAGAAATTGGGCGGTATGGCTTCATGAGTATCTGCGCGAAATGCCTGGAAAACAGGATATGCTCAGATATGTTCTTTGTGCAAATGCTCCTGAGACCAAAGACAATGACTTTACATGGAAAGATTTCCAGTCTCGTTGCAATTCAGAACTTGTGGCCATTTATGGTAACTTTGTTAATAGGGCTATCGTTCTTACGCATAAGTATTTCGATGGAAAAGTTCCTGCAGATGCAGCTCCTGATGCCATCGATAGACAGACTCTCGAACAGGTTGGCGTGATTAAGGCACGTCTGTCAGATGCTCTGGAAAACTATAAATTCAGGGAAGCTGTCAAGGAGGCTATGAATCTGGCACGTCTTGGAAACAAATATCTTACTGAGACTGAGCCATGGAAGGTGGCTAAGAGCGACATGGACAGGTGCGCCTCCATCCTGAGGACATCTTTGAAGATTTGTGTAGATCTTGCAATCGCATTTGCCCCATTTACACCTTTTTCAACTGACAAGCTTCTGGGTATGCTCAATCTCACAAAGGATGTATTGAAATGGGATAATCTCGGAAATCACGATATTCTCACCGAAGGACACCAGCTTGAAAAGGCTGAACTTCTGTTTGCAAAAGTTGAAGATGATGTTATCCAGGCACAGCTTGACAAACTTGCTGCAACTAAGCAAGCAAACCTTAAAGAGGCTGCTGCTAATGCCATTCCTGCTCCTGTGGAACCTCAGAAGAGTGAATGTACCTTCGAGGATTTCGAGAAGATGGATATAAGGACAGCTACCGTGCTTGAGGCCGAAAGGGTTCCCAAGACAGATAAGCTTCTTAAACTGACTATTGATACGGGTATTGACAAACGTGTGATTGTATCCGGTATTGCTCAATACTATACTCCCGAAGAGATGGTAGGAAAGCAGATCTCGATTCTGGCCAATCTTGCTCCGAGAAAGATAAGGGGAATTGAGTCCAAAGGAATGATCCTTATGGCGCGTCAAAGCGATGGCAAGATGAGATTCATCACTCCTGCCGAAAGGCTCGACAATGGTGCGACTATCGGTTAACGGTACTCTTTATGAGCTCAAGTTCCTCTTCAGTATATATTATGCTGTCGAGTAGACCGAAGCGTCCAAGCAGATATATTGCAACAGATAGTATTATGATGGTGGCGATTGCGATAATTGCCGCCATCATTGCTTTTGATAGGCCTTTTTTCTCGGTGGCCTTTCTCTTAGTGGCATTCTTTTCTGTTTTCTTCTTTTTAGTAGTTTTCATACTATTGCCGGTTTGGATCTCTTGGCCTTGCCTGCTCTCTTTTATTGGCTTTACTGAAACTGGGGTAAAGCCGAAAATGTCCCTGCAAATGGAATCTTCATCTTCAGGTGTGAATATAATCTCCTCTGTAACATCGGGGGTGAGCAGACCTAGCTCTGGCAGATGTACTCTTTTTTCTTTTGCAAGTTCCCTTTTAAGATTTTCAATGCAATTGTGCATTTCGTAGGTGGTACTTTTTACTGAGATTCCTGTTCTGGATGAACAGTATCTGATTAAAGATTCACCTGTGACTTTAGTGTCGCTTTTAAAGGAGATAGACCCTGATGGGGGAAGGATGGTTTTTTCATCTTCTGATATGCGTGCAGCGGAAATGCGGAACAGGAATGTGCCGAGAGATGGAACTTCTGCTTTCTGATTCTCGATCAGGCTCTCTTTGATGGTTTTTGCCAGTAGATTTAAATCCATTTTGGGGAAACATTTAATTTTTACCTCACAAAAGTAACTTTTTTTTTGCAAATCAAAAAAAATGCTTACCTTTGCATCGTCTTAAAGAAAGAGACACGAAATTCCTCTTTAGCTCAGTTGGTTAGAGCACCTGACTGTTAATCAGGGGGTCCTAGGTTCAAGTCCTAGAAGGGGAGCGAAAAGGACAAATCATCAGAAATGAGGTTTGTCCTTTTTCTTTTTATGTCAAGAAGAAAAAAAGGTTACCTGCTTCTTCTTTTGAATGGGTAACCTTTTTTATTGTTTAAAGATGATGCTTAGAATACTTTGAATCCTACTGCTTTGCGCGCCAGTTCAAGAGTCTTTGCTGCACTTTCTCGAGCCTTCTCCCTGCCGCTCTCTACTACCTTGTGCAGATAAGCGTCATCGTTATAGACGTCATCTATCCTCTCTTTGATAGGAAGTGTCACCTTGCAGATATCCTCAGCAAGCTGCTTTTTCATATCTCCGTAACGGATGGTGCAAGTGTTGTACTTCTCCAAGAAATAGTCCACTGTAGAGGGATCTGATACCAGGGACATGAGTGTGAAGAGGTTCTTGATATATTCCGGCATAGGTGCATTTGGCTCTGTGGGACCGGAGTCTGTAAGAGCCTTTTTGACTTTCTTGGTTATGGTAGCCTGGTCATCGTATAGATAAATGCCGTTTCCTTCACTCTTGCCCATCTTGCCTGAGCCGTCCAGTCCGGGTACTTTTATCAGTCCGGTGCCGAAATCCAGTGCACGCGGTTCGGGAAAGACCTCTTCTCCGTACATGTTGTTGAATCTTCTTGCCAGAACCCTTGCAAATTCGAGGTGCTGCTCCTGGTCTTTACCCACCGGGACGAAATCTGCCCTATGGATGAGAATATCTGCAGCCATAAGCGTAGGGTAGGTGAGTAGGCCGGCATTGATGTTTATACCCTCGTCGTTATTGTCATCGTATGAAATCTCCTCCACTGGCTTGTTTCTGGCCTGTGCTTTGGCAAGCCTTACCTTGTCCTTGAATGAGGTCGTCCTTTCAAGTTCTCCCTTATATGAGAGCATATTCAGCAGAACATAGAGTTCGCTTACCTGAGGCACATCGCTCTGAATGAAGATTGTAGCCTTCTCGGGATCAAGTCCTGCAGCGATATATTCGGCCAAGATGATTTTTACGCTCTTGTGAAAATCATCCGGATGGGGATGGGTGGTAAGAGAATGCAAGTCGGCGATGAAGAAGAAGCAATTGTAGAGATCCTGAATCCTGACAAAGTTCTTCAGTGCTCCGAAATAGTTTCCCAAATGCAGGTGTCCTGTAGAACGGATACCACTAACTACTGTATTCATATTAAAATCAGTCTTTAATATTTTTAAGAGCTTCCCTGATCTTCATGTCGATCTCTTCTGCGAGTTCTACATTGTCAGTGAGCAGCTTCTTTACAGCGTCCCTTCCCTGAGCCAGCCTTGTCTCATTGTAGCTGAACCATGAACCACTCTTCTTGATGATTTCGTATTCTACACCCAGATCCACTATCTCACCGATTCTGGAGATACCTTCACCGAATACGATATCGAACTCTGCCTTCTTAAAGGGGGGAGCTACTTTATTCTTTACGATTTTGGCCCTTGTTCTGTTTCCTGTTGCATCCTCTCCATCCTTGAGCTGGGTGACTTTTCTTACGTCAATGCGGATTGACGCGTAGAATTTGAGAGCATTACCACCTGTGGTGGTTTCCGGATTGCCGAACATCACGCCAATCTTTTCCCTGAGCTGGTTGATGAATATACAGCAGGTATTGGTCTTTGCGATGGTTGCAGTAAGCTTCCTGAGCGCCTGGCTCATCAAACGTGCCTGCAAACCTACTCTCTGGTCTCCCATCTCTCCCTCTATTTCGGCTTTGGGAGTAAGTGCGGCAACAGAGTCCACCACTATGATGTCGATAGCACCGCTTCGAATAAGGTTGTCAGCTATTTCGAGGGCCTGTTCACCATTGTCAGGCTGGGATATCAGGAGTGAGTCGAGGTTTACACCCAGATGTTTGGCGTATGTCCTGTCAAATGCATGTTCAGCATCTATGATGGCAGCAATGCCGCCGTTTTTCTGAGCCTGTGCAATTGCGTGGATAGCCAGGGTGGTCTTACCACTTGATTCGGGTCCGTAGATTTCTATCACCCTTCCGCGGGGATATCCTCCCACTCCCAATGCATTGTCAAGTGCAATCGAGCCTGAAGGGATGACAGATACTTCAGTATCGGCCTGATCCCCCATCTTCATTATGGCACCCTTGCCGAAATCTTTTTCAATTTTGTCAAGAGTGGCTTGCAAAGCTTTCATTTTTGCAGCATTGTTGCTGCTGGCCATTTCATTGTTTTCTGTCTCTTTCGCCATATCTTTCTTTTTTAATCAGTGCAAATATAGGTTAAATTCTGATATTTTTCATACTTTTGCACTGCCACGGAAACCTTTTTGATAAATGAAGAAATTATTGGGAATGACATTGGAGGAGCTCAAGCAAGTATGCTCCGAACTGGGCACTCCGGCCTATACTGCAAAACAGATTGCGCACTGGCTTTATGTAGCCAGGGTTGACTCTTTCGATAAGATGACCAATCTCTCCAAAGCTTTGAGGGAAAGGCTTTCCGGTGAGTATGAGATAGGACGTACCAGATATGTTGACTTTGCGGCTTCACAGGACGGAACCAAAAAATATCTCTTTCCTGTCCACAGAGGAGACTCTCTTTACGGAGTAGAGGCAGTGATGATTCCCGATAAGGAGAGAGCCACACTCTGTGTCTCTTCCCAGCCCGGATGCAGGATGGGATGCCGTTTCTGCATGACAGGCCGTCAGGGATACCATGGCTCGTTGGATGCAGGTGAGATAATCAATCAGTATCTGGAGGCAGATGAAAGTGCTCGACTGACCAATACGGTCTTTATGGGCATGGGAGAACCTTTGGATAATTGGGAGAATGTAAAGAAAGTTATCGAGATACTCGTTGCACCGTGGGGATTCGGATGGAGTCCTAAAAGGATTACCCTCTCTACAATAGGAATCAACAGGGCAATGGACGGCGGTGCTGCTCCTTTGAGAAGGTTCCTGGATGAAACTTCCTGCCACCTGGCTGTGAGCCTGCACAATCCCTTTCCCGCCCAGAGGGCTGAACTTATGCCGATGGAGAAGCCATATCCTATCGAAGAGACGATATCGATTATCAAAGAGTATGACTTTACCGGTCAGCGAAGAGTAAGTTTCGAGTATATTATGTTCAATGGTGTGAATGATTCAAAGGCACATGCAGATGCACTTGTCCGCCTCCTCAAGGGACTCGAGTGCAGAATCAATCTCATCAGGTTTCACAAGATACCCGATTCTCCGTTGGAGACATCCCCCATGCCTGTAATTGAGGCATTCAAAAAGAGACTCAACGACAGTGGTATAGTAACAACGCTCAGGGCCTCAAGGGGAGAGGATATCCTTGCCGCCTGCGGCATGCTCAGTGGAAAACAAAACAGAATATGAAGAGATCTCTGATAATAAGAACAATTGTGGCAGCTGCACTCTTGCTGGCTGCGGTTCCGATTTCAATTTCAGCACAGACCGATTCTGCCGGCGTGATACAGAAAAAGCAGAGGCCGCGTATAGGGCTGGTTCTCTCGGGAGGGGGAGCCAAAGGTGCTGCCCATATCGGAGTCCTCAAGGTACTCGAAGAACTCGATATTCCTGTCGATTATATAGCCGGAACCTCTATGGGCTCCATCATAGGAGCTATGTATGCAGCCGGGTATGACCCGTATGAGATGGATTCCATTATCAGCAACCTTGACTGGTCAAGGTATATGATGGACAAGATTGACAGGGAGTACCTTTCATATTCAGAGAAAAAGCGGAAAAGGGAGTTTCTTTTCTCTATCCCGTTCTCTTTCGGCCAAAGTAAAAAGACAAAGGAAGAATCGAGGGCAGACGCCAAAAGTTTTATCAGTTCGCTTCCTGCCGGTGTTATCGGTGGCAACAACCTTATCACCCTCTTCAGCTCCCTTTTTGTCGGGTATCAGGATTCTCTCGATTTTAAGGAACTTCCGATACCATTTGCCTGCGTGGCAACAGATATTGTCACCGGAGATGAGGTGGTTTTCAAGGATGGCAGGTTGCCCTATGCAATAAGGGCAAGTATGGCAATCCCAGGAGTATTTTCGCCTGTGAGAATCGAGAATATGGTTCTTGCTGACGGAGGAATGGTAAATAACTTTCCTGTAGATGTGTGTAAATCTATGGGAGCGGATATTGTTATCGGTGTTAAGGTGGCAGGAAATAAGGTTACCAAGGCGGAAGATCTCAACTCTCTGCCTGAGCAGGTAGGACGTTTGCTTGGAATCATTACTCAGGCCAAGACCTCAGAGAATATTAAAGAATGTTACATGTGCATATCTCCCGATCTTAAGGATTATGGAATGCTGAGCTTCGACAAGGGCAGTATCTCGGATATTATAGAAATGGGGTACAAAAGTGCTGATGAACTGAGGGAGCCCCTTGTCCAACTCAAGGAGTATCTCAATACCTTCGGTCCCAATACCAAGACCCTTCATGCTCCCAAGGCGATGAATATGTACTCAGATACCATTCTGGTGACAGATATCAGAATCAACGGTGTTAGCAGCAGGGACTCCCAGTGGCTTATGCGCAGATTCAGATTCAATGAAGGAACCGAAATGACCGGGCAGGATATAGAGGAGAAGATTTATGGAATGAAGGGTCTGAATATCTACAAGAATGTCAACTACACACTATCCGACAATGAATGGGATGATGGATATACCCTTGATATAGATATTGAAGCATCCCAGCCACACAGCTTCTCTGCTGGTGTTAGATTTGATACGCAGGAGGCGGCATCATTTTTGGCCGATTTGGGAATCAACCACTACAGACTTACCGGTTTCAAAATGGATGTGGCATGGAGATTCAGTTATAACCCATGGGGAAAAATAGAACTCAGCTACGTTCCGGGAAGATTGCCGAACATAAACCTCGGTTACTATTTCAAGTCAAGTGACATGTCCCTGAGGGATTTGGGTGTGGACAACAACAGCATAGAGTTTTACAAACAGAGAGTAGCCCTCTATCTTTCAGAGTTCTATACAAAAAAATATTCGGTAAAGATAGGTACCGATATTACCTACTATCATAACTCAAAACTTCTGTTGGCTGATAGCAAAGACCCTTTCTACAATACCCGTGATTCGCTTCACAGTGTGATTGCAAGTCTTTATGGAGAGTTCAGTTACGATAATACCGACCGTTCGGAGTTCCCTACGAGTGGAGTGAGGATGGATCTGAATGCAAGCTGGAAGTATGCAGACCTGCTGAATAAGGCAGAGTTCCTCACATTCGGGGATGTTAGACTCAGGTTTGAATCTTTCATACCCTTGGGAGACAAGCGTTTTGTTCTTATGCCTCAGGTATATGGAAGGTATCTTATCACAAGGGAGAACCACTTGGCATATGAAAATTTCGTAGGAAGTTCTGTGCCGGGAAGGTTTGATGACCACCAGCTTCCGTTTGTGGGAATTCTCCATCCGGAGTATTGTCACCCTCTGGTGGTGGTAGGACGCCTTGATTTCAGGGTCAATTTTCTGGGCAGACATTACATCTCATTGATGTATAACTTTATCAGGGATGCGGTGGATATCAGGAGTTTCTTCACCAAGGCTACACAGTGGAATGAAACATATATGTCATCATATCTGGAGCACGGTGCGGGGATAGGCTACTCTTACGATATTCCTGTGCTTGGTCCGATTACTTTGGAACTCAGTACCGCGAACAAGAAGTTTCAAGCCTATCTCAGTTTAGGTCACTATTTTTAAAGGTATGAAGGATGAATATTCCATGGCTCTTGCAGCAATGATGGCATTGTGTTCCAGGAGAGAGTATTGCAGTAAGGAGATAGAGCGAAAACTTGCAGTGCGGGATCTCTCTGATGAGCAGAGGGAGAGAATTTTGGTCCGGCTTCAGAAGGAAAAATTTTTGGATGATGGCAGGTATGCGGAATTTTTTGTCAATGACAAGTCAAGGATAAGTGGCTGGGGAAGGCGGAAGATTGCCTATGCGCTCTCTGCCAAGGGAATCAGTCAGAATCTGATAGAGAGTGCTCTGGAGGGAATGGACAGTGAATCGAATGCCATGACTCTGGAGAGGGTGCTTAAGGCCAAAAGCCGCTCTCTGAAGGAGAGTGACCCTGTCAAAAGGAGGGAAAAACTGGTAAGGTTTGCCCTTGGCAGGGGTTTTGATTATGCGGAGATACTTGATGTTTTAAAAAAAACAGTTTTATAGGATATGATAAACGACGAACAGATAAATGAATTGAAAGAGAGGATTGCGACGCTTCATAGGTGTCTGGATATTGAAACACGCCGCAGTGAGGTGGAAAAGATGAAGGAGGAGTCTTTCGCCGATGGCTTCTGGGATGACCCCAAGAGGGCGGAGGCATTTCTCAAGGAGATGGCAGGCAAGAAGTTCTGGGTTGACGGGTACGACAGGATCTGGAACCATTTCGGAGATCTGGAGGTGTTGGTCGAGCTTGCCGGTCAGGATGAAGACTCATCCGGGGAGATAGATTCTGCTTACGCATCTCTTATATCTGAGATCGAGGATCTTGAACTGCGAAATATGCTTGGAAATGAGGGCGATTCTTTGGGTGCTCTTCTGAAAATCAACTCCGGCGCCGGCGGAACGGAGAGCAATGACTGGTCCGCCATGCTGATGAGGATGTATATGAGGTGGGGAGAGAGGAACAATTATAAAGTGTCGGTGTGTGATATGCTTGAGGGTGAGGATGCCGGTATCAAGTCAGTCACAATCCAGTTTGAAGGTGACTATGCTTTCGGATACCTCAAAGGTGAAAGTGGAGTGCACCGCCTGGTGAGAATCTCTCCTTTCAATGCCCAGGGCAAGCGGCAGACCACATTCTCTTCGGTTTTTGTCTATCCGCTTGTGGATGACAATATCGAGATCGAGATAAATCCTTCAGATCTGGAATGGGATACATACCGTTCATCAGGTGCAGGAGGCCAGAATGTAAATAAGGTCGAGACCGGTGTAAGAGTCCGTCACATACCCACCGGAATTGTTGTCGAGAATACCGAGACGAGATCCCAGCTGGATAACCGCCAGAACGCACTTCGCATCCTGAAGTCTCACCTGTATGACCTTGAACTCAAGAAGAGGGAGGAAAAACGGGCCGAGCTTGAGGGCAAGAAGAAGAAGATTGAGTGGGGTTCTCAGATCCGCAACTATGTTCTCCATCCATACAAGTTGGTAAAGGATCTGCGAACTGGTTACGAGACATCGGATACCCAAGGTGTTCTGGATGGAGATCTGAATCCCTTCATGAAAAAGTTCCTGATGGAGGGCGGAGATGAAAAATAACAAACTATAAATAATACAGATATGGAATTCAAATATGCCCCTATGTTTCAGCTTGGCCAGGACCAGACTGAATATTATAAGATTCCCGGTTCTGAACAATATGTTTCAGTGTCGGAATTCGAAGGTACACCAATCCTCAAAATAGAGAAGGAGGGACTTACTGTGATGGCTAATACAGCCTTCCGTGATGTTAGCTTCCTTTTGCGCCGTTCTCATAATGAGCAGGTGGCTAAGATACTTTCAGATCCCGAAGCTTCGGAAAATGATAAGTATGTGGCTCTGACGTTCTTGCGTAATGCTGAGGTGGCTTCAAAAGGTAAACTGCCTCTGTGTCAGGATACTGGAACCGCTATCATCCATGGCGAGAAGGGACAGCAGGTATGGACCAACTATTGCGATGAAGAGGCTCTCTCGCTGGGTGTTTACAAGACATATACCGAAGAGAATCTGCGCTATTCGCAGAACGCTCCTCTGAATATGTATGATGAGGTGAATACCAAGTGCAACCTTCCTGCACAGATTGATATTGAGGCTACCCACGGAATGGAGTACCGCTTCCTCTGCGTAACCAAAGGTGGTGGATCCGCAAACAAGACATACCTTTATCAGGAGACCAAGGCACGTATCCAGAATCCAGGAACACTGGTGCCTTTCCTTGTCGAAAAGATGAAAAGTCTGGGAACAGCTGCATGCCCTCCCTACCACATAGCTATTGTAGTTGGTGGTACATCAGCTGAAAAGAACCTTCTTACCGTCAAGCTGGCTTCAACTCACTTCTACGATGAACTTCCCGTAACCGGAGATGAAACAGGACGTGCGTTCCGTGATATCGAACTCGAAAAGGAACTTCTCGAGGAGACTCACAAAATAGGACTCGGAGCCCAGTTCGGTGGTAAATATATGGCACACGATATTCGTGTAATTCGTCTTCCGCGTCACGGGGCAAGCTGTCCCATAGGTCTTGGTGTAAGCTGTTCTGCAGACCGCAATATCAAGGCAAAGATCAATTCTGACGGTATATGGATTGAAAAGATGGACGACAAGCCCTACGAACTTATTCCTCAGGAACTGCGCAACGCAGGAGAAGCCGGAGCTGTGGAGATAGATCTGAACCAGTCAATGGCTCAGGTGTGCAAGATTCTCTCCAACTATCCTGTAGGTACAAGACTTAATCTCAACGGAACTATCATAGTAGGCCGTGATATAGCACACGCCAAAATTAAAGCGCGTCTGGATGCTGGAGAGGGAATGCCTCAGTATATGAAGGATCATCCTATTTACTATGCCGGCCCGGCCAAGACACCTGTCGGAATGGCATGTGGCTCAATGGGCCCCACAACTGCAGGACGAATGGATCCTTATGTGGATGAGTTCCAGGCTAATGGAGGTTCGCTTATTATGCTTGCAAAGGGCAATCGCAGCCAGGCTGTTACCGATGCCTGCAAGAAATATGGCGGATTCTACCTCGGATCAATCGGCGGTCCTGCTGCAATCCTTGCACAGAATAATATCAAATCAATAGAATGTGTCGAATATCCCGAACTCGGAATGGAGGCTATTTGGAAAATTGAGGTTGAAAACTTCCCTGCATTCATTCTTGTCGATGACAAGGGAAATGACTTCTTTAAGACTGCCGTGAAGTAGCAACATAGGCGTATGTCAAAATAACGAGGGTGACCAAAAAGTGATGTGACCCCCAAAAGTTGGACGGTTTAACATTATTAAAAGGCGCTCTTAGATTGGAATAAAGCTCGGTATTGCACCGGGCTTTTTCCATTTAGCCTCAGTTTGATCCTATCATTGTTATAATAGTG
>JAQXKS010000051.1 GCA_029010575.1 Bacteroidales bacterium
GAGATAATCTTGCTCCTCTTGATGAAGACATCCTTGACTTTGGGATTAACAATCAGGTCTACATACCTCATTCTATATCTGAGTTCAGGATCAGAGAAAGCATCGAAAGTTTCACCCTCCTTCTCCTTGACGATAGGCAGTACACGGAGAGATTTACTCAGGACGGTAAGTTCCTTTGCGTGAATGGAGAGCTGTCCGGTCTGTGTAATGAAGGCATAACCCTTGACACCGATGATATCACCGATATCGAGGAGCTTCTTGAAGATGGTATTGTACATACTTTTGTCTTCACCGGGGCATATCTCATCGCGTTTTATATAGACCTGGATTCTTCCTTCCGAATCCTGAAGTTCAATAAACGATGCCGCACCCATTATTCTCCTGCCCATAATTCTGCCTGCTATGGAAATATCAGAGAAGTTTTGTTTTTCAGGATCATAATTCTCTTTAATCTGAGAAGAAGTGACATTTACATCATACAATTGTGCGGGATAGGGTTCTATTCCCATCTCCCTCATCTTTTCCACCGCCTCACGACGGTTCTGTTCTTGTTCGTTAAATTCTCTTGTTTCCATTTATTACGTCGGTTTAAACTGTCTGAAGAAACGCAAAGATAACTTTAATCACCTAAAGAACAAAAAAAATGAGGGTGACTAATCAGTCAATTAAGACTTTTTTAGTCACCCTCTATCAGTTTACTTACAGAATACTGATGGGACTATTTGAATGAGAAGAGAACACCGTTGTTGCTTACCACACCCTGTGAATTGGTAGCTTCAAGGATGAGGACAGCTTCAGTGATATCAGTGCCCTCAGCAGCCTCTTCAAGGTCAGCAATGTTCATTGAAAGTGAGATACCGTCTGTCTTTGCAGCAGCGAGGTCATCACCTTCGATATAGTGCTTATAGAAAAGCATATAGAAGTTTCTCACGCCTTTCCACCAGCCATATTCTTCTTTGAAGTATTTGTCGTGTTCAGAGCTCTTGAGAGAGAATACATATGAGAGTGTCTCAGTAGACTGTGAAGTCTTTACATCGAAAGTAACTACACCATTTTCGATAATCGGGTCGCTGATGGTGATTACAGGAGCATCTTCATCGGGTTTGAGAGTTTTGAATTCCCATGAAGAGAAATCCCAGTCGTATACATTGGTAACATCGCCATTGTCATAATCGACATACATCACGAGCAGGGTGTATTCTGTTTCAGGAGCGATATCGTAGTTTGCGAATCTGGTAGCGTCAATGGTCTGTTCACCCTTGAGTGCATATTTTCTGATGAAACCGATGAAGTTATTGCCATACTGTTCATAGAGAGCCTCTTCGGCACCGAGGTTGTTGAAACCGTAGTAGGCATGAACGATAGGGTGGTCTCCGTTTTGATAGTACTTGTTAAAATCTTCGGTACGCATCAGATAGTGACACCAATACTTGTTATTGTCATCAGGGGTAACCTTGACAGTAGCAGTGGTAAAATCGATCTTCTTTTCAGAGAAGGTAAAGTGGTTGACGGTGGAAGAGGCCTCTTTTGTCTTGAACTCCTTGAAGAAGATCGCAGGAATCTCAGCACCTTCGGTGGTATCGTATTCGAAAGCCACAGCAACATAGTCTGCATTTGAAAGCAGATTATCTTCAGAGATGGTTACAGAACTTCCATCCTGCACATAATCCTTATGAGGTAACATTACTAGCCACTGGATGAATGCATCGGATTCATCTGTTCTCTTGCCGTTTTCCATCATTTCAATGCGATATTTTGCTGCAATCAATGTAGCCTTGTCCATAACACGTGCATAATAGGGGAAACCTCCGTTGTTGGGAACAAACTGTACCTGAGCGTCTTTTTCACCTACGCTGATTACTTCGATGGCAATATTATTGGGAACCACCTCTCCTTCTACCTTGACAGTAACTCCTGTCCATTCAGAATCCTTGTAATTCTCATCTGAGGAAACGGCTTTGACTTTAACCATATACTCGCCCTTTGCCAGGTTAGTATAAGATACTTTTGTTTCAGTCAGATTCTGTTCCTCTCCTTCGAAACTGGCAACATATCCTGTCGCATTTTCAACAGCATCCCACGCGATAGTAAAACCATTTGCTGTCACTGATTCTGTCCTGAGAACAGGAGCAGCAAGCTTAGTTCCGTTATTGGGATCGTCTTTACTAGGTTCCTCTGTGGGCTTACATCCGGCAATTGCCAACAAGAAGATGAATAAAACAGATAATAAACTCTTTTTCATTTTTAATTGTTTAATAAATGTGTTAGAAAATGTTATACATTAGATTCATTTGGTGCAAAGGTAGTTTTATTTTTTTAATATTCATCTATTTTCCATAATTTTGCGCACGTTATGTCAATAGAAAAAAAATGGATAGTTAAAGAACCGGGCAATCCGGCTGTCGTCCGAAAGCTCTCTGCAGAGCTCGGAATAGACTCCGTATTGGCCAATCTGCTTGTTCAGAGAAATATCGTCACATCTGAACAAGCAAAGGATTTCTTCAGACCTGACTTATCCAAATTACACGACCCTTTCCTGATGAAGGATATGGACCGTGCAGTCGAAAGACTTGAGAAGGCCATCTCTTCAGAAGAAAAAATATTGATCTACGGTGACTACGACGTAGACGGAACCACAGCAGTAGCGCTGATGTACTCCTTCATCAGAAATCTAAATCCCAATGTCGAATACTACATTCCCGACAGATATGATGAAGGATACGGCATATCATATAAAGGAATCGATTGGGGCTATGAAAGAGGATATACTCTGATTATAGCCCTCGATTGTGGAATAAAGGCAGCAGAAAAGGTCAGATATGCCAAAGAGAGGGGAATTGATTTCATCATCTGCGACCATCACCTTCCGGATGAAGTCCTTCCGGAAGCATATGCAATCCTTGACCCCAAAAGGTCCGACTGCAATTATCCATTCGACGACCTGTCAGGATGCGGCGTAGGATTCAAGCTGATACAAGCATACTCTATTAAAAAGAACTTTCCTTTCACATGGGTCGAAGCATATCTGGATCTGGTGGTTGTCAGCATATCGGCAGACTTGGTATCGATGACTGGAGAAAACAGAATCTTGGCATATTACGGACTGCAAAGACTGAACGAATCCCCCAGCAAGGGTCTGCTCTCCATCATCAAACTCTCAGGTCTGGAAAATCACAAAATCACAATAGATGACATTGTCTTCAAGATAGGTCCGCGAATCAATGCCGCAGGCAGAATGGAATCCGGTCGCACTGCCGTTCATCTGCTTGTGTGCAGGAATGACAAGGAGGCCAAAGAGATAGGAGCAGCAATAAACAGTCATAACAACGACCGCAAGAATGTCGACAAAGAGATTACCAAAGAGGCAATCGACACCGTCAAGATGGAGAAAAACTATCATCTTAAAAAATCCACAGTCGTCTACAACCCATTGTGGCATAAGGGAGTGGTGGGAATAGTCGCATCACGTCTGGTGGAGGCCTTTTACCGTCCTACCATCGTACTTACCGAATCCAACGGTTTCATAACAGGCTCAGCCAGAAGCATCGCCGGATTTGACCTTTATGCAGCCATAGAGCAGTGCTCGGAATACCTTGAGAATTTCGGAGGGCACATGTATGCAGCGGGGCTTACTCTCAAGAAAGAGAACCTTGAGCTCTTCTGCGACAAATTCGAAGAGGTGGTTACAAAACAGATTACCAAAGATATTCTCACACCTATAGTTAATATAGACACATACTTGGATTTCAAACAGATAACACCTAAGTTCTTCAGAATACTGAAACAGTTCCAGCCTTTTGGTCCTGGCAACCTTTCGCCGGTATTCATTACCGAGAATGTCTACGACAACGGCAACGGCCGTCTGGTCGGTTCTGAGAACGGACACATGAAACTCGAGCTCATTCAGGAAGACGAGCCCTACAGATATATCTCTGCGATAGCCTTCAACAGGGCCGAACACTACGAGCACCTCCATGCAGGCAATCCCGTTGACGTATGTTACTCCATAGCAGAAAACTATTACCGAGGAATTGCCAACATCCAGCTGCGAGTAAAGGATATCAAGAAAAAAGAGCTCTTTTGATCTCCATATAATACAAGACAAGAAAAAAAAACGTATATTAGCAGTTCGTTAAAAACTAAATGAATTATGTCTTTAAATAAAGTAATGTTGATTGGAAATGCCGGTAAGGATCCGGATGTCCGACACCTTGAAAGTGGAGTATCCACTGCATCGTTCTCACTGGCTACCACAGAGAGGTACCGCGACAGAAACGGAGAGATGAAGGAACAGACAGAGTGGCACAACATTGTCTGCTGGAGGAATCTTGCAGATGTAGCAGAGAAATATGTCCGAAAAGGGACACAGCTTTACATTGAAGGCAAAATCAGGACAAGATCGTATTCGGATAAAGACAACAATCTGAAATATATCACAGAGATCGTAGCTGATTCACTGCAGCTTTTAGGCAAAAAAACAGACAACCCCGCAACTCAGGGATATCAGGGATATTCATCGCCCGCACCGGAGTCACCGATTGCCGCCAGAGCAGCTTCAGTTCCTGAAAGCAAACCTTACATACCTGCAATAACAGATGACATCGAAGGAGATGACCTTCCATTCTAAATATCACAGAGAAATGAATACCTCAAAAGCAAAAGTAGACGTAGTCCTCGGACTCCAATGGGGAGATGAAGGAAAAGGCAAGATTGTAGACGTTCTTGCGGACAATTATAATATTATCGCCAGATTTCAGGGTGGTCCGAATGCTGGACACTCATTGAAGTTCGGAGAGACATCACATGTCCTCCACTCCATCCCTTCAGGAATTTTCAGAGATGGTACAGTGAACATCATCGGAAACGGTGTAGTTCTCGACCCTATCATTTTCAAGGAAGAGTGCATCAAGCTCGAAGGAATGAATATTCCAGTGAAAGAAAGAATAAGGATCTCCAAGAAGACACACCTTATAATACCTACACACCGCATAATAGACGCTGCATCTGAAGCATCGAAAGGCAAATCCAAGATTGGTTCGACCCTCAAGGGAATAGGCCCCGCATATATGGACAAGACAGGAAGAAACGGACTCAGAGTGGGAGACATTCTTGCATCCGACTTCAGAGAGAGATTTGAAGCTCTTAGAAACAAGCACTTCAACTTCCTCAAACAGTTCGACTACAAGTACGACCCCGACACCGATTTGGAAAAATGGCTTGATGCCGCAGAATATCTGAAAAACTTTGAACTGGTCGACGGTGAATACCTCGTAAATAAAGAGCTCAATGCCGGCAACAGCATCCTCGCAGAAGGAGCGCAGGGTTCCATGCTGGATGTCGATTTCGGTTCATACCCGTTCGTAACATCATCCACCACCACATGTTCAGGTTCTTGTCTTGGACTGGGTGTATCACCCTCTTCTATCGGAAAGGTATATGGAATATTCAAAGCCTACTGTACCAGAGTAGGTAGCGGACCATTCCCCACAGAACTCTTCGACGCCACTGGAGAACAACTTCGCAAACAGGGACACGAATATGGTGCCACCACCGGAAGAGAACGCCGTTGCGGATGGTTGGATTTGGTAGCACTCAAATATGCAATAATGATCAACGGAGTAACCGACCTGATTATGATGAAGGCCGACGTTATGGACAATTTTGACACCATCAAAGTCGCCACAGCATACACAGTCAACGGAGTGGAAACCGAATGTGTTCCCTACGACACATATGCAGAAGTAACCCCCATCTACAAAGAGTTCAAGGGATGGAATACACCTCTCTCCTCCATAAGAGAGGAGAATGCTCTGCCTGCAGAGTTCAAGGAATACATCACATTCATCGAAAAAGAGACAGGAGTTAAAATTTCTATAATATCACTTGGTCCTGACAGAGTTGAAACAATCGTCAGATAATAAGAGATATGCAATACCTAAACAGAATTGATTCACCGGAAGATCTGAAAAAACTCTCTCTAAAAGAACTTGAAGCTCTATGCAGCGAGATTAGGGAGTACATGATAAGTTGCTGCTCTACCAACCCGGGCCACTTAGGTGCCAGCCTGGGTGCGGTAGAGATAGCTGTTGCTTTGCATTATGTTTACAACACACCGGAGGACAAACTGGTATGGGATGTGGGCCATCAGGCGTATGCCCACAAGATTATCACAGGCAGGAGGGAAGCGTTTAAAACTAACAGAAAATACAATGGAATAAGCGGCTTCCCTAAAAGAAGCGAAAGCATATATGACTCCTTTGGAGTAGGTCACTCCTCTACCTCCATCTCAGCAGCTTTGGGAATGGCCACAGCCACCAGGCTGGAAGGAAGTGACAGAAAGGTAGTAGCTATAATAGGAGACGGAGCCCTTACAGGCGGCATGGCACTAGAAGCGCTCAACAATGCAGGTGCTATGAAATCCGATATATTGGTTATACTAAACGACAATCACATCTCCATTGACAACGGACGCGGAGGTCTTCACAACTACCTGCTAAAAATCTCTACCTCACAGGCATATAACCACATCAAAAACAAGCTCTGGGAATATATAGGTTCGTCCAGAATAAGGGGGGCTGTACAGAGATTTGCATTCAGCACCAAAATGGCCTTTCTCAAGAGCGGTTCACTATTCGAATCACTCGGATTCAGGTACTTTGGAGCAATTGACGGGAACGATATTGGACAGTTGGTCACCACATTGTCAAACCTTCGGAATATCAGCGGTCCTAAACTTCTTCATGTAATAACAAAGAAAGGGAAGGGGTACAAGCCGGCCGAAGAGAATCAAATAGTGTGGCATGCCCCAGGAAAATTCGACCCGCAGACCGGCAAAAGGAACACCATAAAAAGTTCCATCTCCAAGTATCAAGACGTCTTCGGTGAGACACTGGTTAATCTGGCACGCAGCAACGACAAGATAGTCGGAATAACCCCGGCGATGGCCACCGGATGCAGCATGAACATAATGATGAAGGAGTTTCCAGAAAGGACTTTTGACGTAGGCATAGCAGAACAGCATGCAGTAACCTTCTCAGCCGGTCTTGCTGCTCAGGGATTGCTTCCTATATGCAACATCTACTCCTCATTCATGCAGAGAGGATACGACAGCGTAATCCACGATGTGGCAACACAAGGTCTCAAGGTGATATTCTGCCTCGACAGGGCAGGCATTGTAGGGGAAGATGGAGCTACCCACCACGGAGTATTCGACCTGGCGGCATTCAGACCGATACCAAATCTTGCAATTGCCTCACCACGCAACGAACTTGAGCTGAAAAACCTTCTTTGGTCCGCAACGCAACCTGAATACCCGGCTACTATAATAAGGTATCCAAGGGGAAACGGAGTGGGAGCAGAGTGGAAAAATGAAGAGTTTTCAACCATTCCACTTGGTAAAGGTGAGATTCTGAGCCAAGGAGAAGAGGTCGCCCTGCTAACAATAGGCCCCATAGCCGAAAAAGGAAAAACAGCAGTACAGATGGCTCAGGAAAAAGGACTCTCAGTTCTGCACTACGACGTGAGATTCCTCAAACCGCTGGATGAAGAAAAAATTTTGGAGATCATATCAGACAAAAAGTTAGTCGTGACAGCTGAGGACGGTGCACTCATTGGTGGACTCTACACTACTATTTGCGAACTCGTAGCGAATAAGGGGCTTGGAATTAAAGTAAAAGGAATAGGCATTCCAGATAGGTTCGTAGAACAGGGAAGCGTGCCCGAACTTATGAAGGAGTGCGGCATGACAGAGGAGAATATTTTTGAAGCTTTTTTTGAAAAAAACTGAAGAAAATTTTGGAAGATTCAAAATAATACCTATCTTTGCAATCCCAAACGAAAAAAGCCGATGTAGCTCAGTTGGCCAGAGCAGCTGATTTGTAATCAGCGGGTCGGGGGTTCGAATCCCTCCATCGGCTCAAAGTTCTTTGAGAATTTTAGGGGAGATACCAAAGTGGCCAACTGGGGCAGACTGTAAATCTGCTGGCTCATGCCTTCGGAGGTTCGAATCCTTCTCTCCCCACCACATATATAATAATAAAAGCGGAAGTAGCTCAGTTGGTAGAGCATCAGCCTTCCAAGCTGAGGGTCGCGGGTTCGAACCTCGTCTTCCGCTCTTTTTTTGTAAGCCAGTGTAGCTCAGGGGTAGAGCGCTTCCTTGGTAAGGAAGAGGTCATGAGTTCAAATCTCATCACCGGCTCATTTTTATATTAATAACATTAAACATAAAAAGAATATGGCAAAGGAAACTTTCAAAAGAGAGAAACCGCACGTTAACATCGGTACCATTGGCCACGTTGACCACGGTAAAACCACTCTTACCGCAGCTATTACTAAAGTACTTGCAGAGAAAGGTCTTAGTGAAGCACGCTCTTTCGACTCAATCGACAACGCTCCTGAAGAAAAGGAACGTGGTATTACAATCAATACTGCTCACGTAGAGTATCAGACTGAAAACCGTCACTATGCACACGTAGACTGTCCTGGTCACGCTGACTATGTAAAGAACATGGTTACTGGTGCTGCTCAGATGGACGGTGCAATCCTTGTTTGTGCTGCAACTGATGGTCCTATGCCTCAGACACGTGAACACATTCTTCTCGCTCGTCAGGTAAACGTTCCTAGAATCGTCGTATTCTTGAACAAAGTCGACATCGTTGACGACCCTGAAATGATCGAACTCGTTGAAATGGAAATCCGCGAACTCCTCAACAAATATGACTTTGATGGTGACAACGCTCCTATCATCGCTGGTTCAGCTCTCGGTGCTCTTAACGGAGATCCTCAGTGGGTTGAAAAGGTAATGGAACTTATGGCAGCCGTTGACGAGTACATCCCTGTTCCTCAGCGTGACAGTGACAAGCCCTTCTTGATGCCTATCGAAGACATCTTCTCTATTACAGGTCGTGGTACTGTTGCAACAGGTCGTATCGAAACCGGTATCGTTAAGACTGGTGATGAAGTTCAGATTATCGGTCTTGGTGAAGAACCTAAGAAATCAGTTATCACCGGTGTTGAAATGTTCCGCAAGATCCTTGACGAAGGTCAGGCTGGTGACAACGTAGGTCTTCTCCTCCGTGGTATCGACAAGAAAGAAATCAAGAGAGGTCAGGTTATCGCTCACCCCGGTACCATCACTCCTCACAAATCTTTCAAAGCAGCTATCTACGTATTGAAGAAAGATGAAGGTGGTCGTCACACTCCTTTCCACAACAAGTATCGTCCTCAGTTCTTCATCCGTACACTTGACATCACCGGAGAAATCCACCTCCCTGAAGGAACTGAAATGGTAATGCCTGGTGACAATGTAGAAATCACTGTAGATCTTATCTACCCTGTAGCTATCAACGAAGGTCTCCGTTTCGCTATCCGCGAAGGTGGTCGTACAGTAGGTTCAGGTCAGGTAACTGAAATTCTCGACTAATTTCAAATAAATATACGATAGTCGGTTCGCAAAGGGCCGACTATCTTAAACTTTAGGGACATAGTTCAAGGGCAGAATAGCGGTCTCCAAAACCGTTGATGGGAGTTCGAATCTCTCTGTCCCTGCCAAGATATCGAGTAGTTACGGACTCGTTATTTTTTAACGACGGTTCAAGCAAGCTTCCAGCTGAGACCGATAATAATTAAAAAATGAGCAAATTATCTGTATATTTCAAAGAGTCATATAACGAGCTTACCAAGAAGGTAAGTTGGCCTACCTGGGCTCAGTTGCAGAGTTCTGCAATCGTAGTTTTGGTTGCGTCAGTGTTATTTGCTGCTGTGATCTTCCTTATGGACTTTGCTTTTAAGAATTTGATGACAGGCATCTACAACCTGTTATTTTAAAAGTATAGTGTATGGCTGAAAACGATAAGAAATGGTACGTAATCCGCGTAGCCGGAGGTAAGGAGAAGAAGGCAAAAGAATACATAGAAAGTGAAATCAAAGCGCTCAACAAGGGCAACGAAGTTTCACAGATTCTTATCCCCACTGAGAAAGTTTACTCAGTGAGAAACGGTAAGAAGGTAAGCAAGGAGAGTATCTTCTTTCCTGGCTATATTCTTATAGAAGCCAACCTTACTGGCGAACTTCAGCACATCATTAGAAATCTGCCACATGTTTCAGGTTTTCTCTCTGATAGACAGGGAAAAGACAAGGAACCTACACCACTAAGACCCTCAGAGGTAAATAGGATATTGGGTATTGTGGACGATTTGATGGAGCAAGAAGAGCAGGATGCTACACCATACATGGTCGGAGAGGCTGTAAAGATCACAGACGGTCCTTTCAACGGTTTTGAAGGAACCATAGAAGAGGTTATTCAGGACAAGAAGAAGTTGAAAGTAATGGTTAAGATTTTCGGAAGAAAGACTCTCTTGGAATTAAATTTTGTTCAAGTAGTTAAAGAATAAATCATCAATCAAAAGCTATGGCTAAAGAAATTGCAGCATTTATTAAGTTGCAGATCAAGGGCGGAGCTGCCAATCCTTCACCTCCAGTAGGACCTGCATTGGGTTCAAAGGGTGTGAACATCATGGATTTCTGCAAACAATTCAATGCACGCACCCAGGACAAAGCTGGAAAGGTTCTTCCTGTAATTATCACTGTTTACAGCGATAAATCATTCACTTTCGTAGTAAAACAACCCCCTGTAGCTGTTCAGATCAGAGAAGCAGCCAAAATTGCCAAGGGTTCAGACCAGCCTAACCGTAATAAAGTAGGCTCACTTACTTGGGAACAAGTTAAGGCTATTGCACAGGACAAGATGCCCGATATGAATGCATTTACCCTTAAATCAGCAATGTCAATGGTTGCAGGAACAGCAAGAAGTATGGGTGTTACAGTAACTGGTGAATTCCCAGAAGATATTAAATAATCAACGCTATGAGTAAATTGACTAAAAACCAGAAAATAGCTCTCGGAAAGGTTGATGCAGACAAACAGTACAGACTGCATGAAGCTTGTGCTTTGGTAAAGGAGATTACCTACACCAAATTTGACGCTTCGGTTGATCTTGCAATCCGTTTGGGTGTTGACCCTCGTAAAGCTAACCAGATGGTACGTGGCGTTGTAACACTTCCCCATGGAACAGGTAAAGTAACCCGCGTACTTGTATTGTGTACTCCCGATAAAGAAAATGAAGCTCGCGAAGCCGGTGCTGATTACGTAGGTCTGGACGAATATATCGAAAAGATCAAAGGTGGATGGACAGATGTTGATGTAATCATCTGTACCCCTTCAGTAATGGCAAAGATTGGTCCTATCGGACGTATTCTCGGACCCCGCGGTCTCATGCCTAACCCCAAGACCGGAACAGTAACAATGGAGATTGGCAAGGCTGTCAAAGAAGTAAAGGCAGGTAAAATTGACTTTAAAGTTGACAAGACTGGTATTATCCATGCCTCAATCGGCAAAGTGTCATTCAACGCTGACCAGTTGGCAGAAAATGCACAGGAACTCCTCAATACTGTAATCAAGCTCAAACCTCAGGCATTGAAAGGTACATATGTTAAGAGCATCTATCTTTCATCTACTATGAGCCCCGGTATCTGCATCGACTCAAAAACCTTCAGTGCTGCTGAATAAATTATAAGATTATGAGAAAAGAGGAAAAAGCTAAGATTATAGATCAGGTTGCAGCTCAGTTGGAAAACACTCCCAACTTCTATGTAACTGATATAGCAGGACTGGATGCGCAGAATACTTCTGATCTCCGCAGGGCATGTTTTGAAAAAGAGATTAAACTCGTTGTAGTTAAAAACACTCTCTTCATCAAGGCTCTCCAGCAGCTCGGAAAGAATGAAGTCGCAGACACATTGACTGATGTTATGGCAGGTCCTTCAGCCATAATGTTTACAACCACCCCCAACGCTCCAGCAAAACTCATCAAAGAGTTCGGAGAAAAGGCTGGTAAACCTGTATTGAAAGGAGCATATGTTCAGGATTGTCCTTACATTGGAGCTGAAAATCTTGAAACTCTCGTCAATATCAAATCACGCGAAGAACTTATCGGTGATATCATCGGCTTGCTTCAGTCACCTGCTAAGAACGTTATCTCCGCTCTTACGGCTTCAGCCGGCGGAAAAGTTGCAGGTCTGGTCAAGACTTTATCAGAAAAAGAATAATATTATAAAAAACAATTTAATACAATACAATCATGGCAGATATCAAGAAATTTGCGGAAGAGTTAGTTAACCTCACTGTAAAAGAAGTTCAAGAACTTGCACAGGTTCTTAAAGAAGAATACGGTATTGAACCCGCAGCTGCAGCAGCAGTTGCAGTAGCAGCTCCCGCAGCTGCAGCAGCAGAAGCTGAACAGACTCAGTTCGACGTAATCCTCAAGAACGCAGGTCAGGCTAAATTGCAGCTCGTTAAAGTTGTAAAAGAAATTACCGGTCTCGGACTTAAAGAAGCTAAAGAACTCGTAGACAAAGTTCCCGCTCCTATCAAAGAAAAAGTATCTAAAGCTGAAGCTGAACAGGTAAAGGCTCAACTCGAAGAAGCAGGCGCTGAAGTTGAAGTTAAATAAACATACTCTGTCCCAAACAGGGGAATAATTTCAGGTTTAGAGTCATAAACGACTCTAAACCTTTTTGTCGTTATTTTAAGTTTGTCTTCAACTAAACCGAATAAAATGGCTCAAACCACTAATAACCAGCGTATTTCATTTGCTTCATCTAAAACACTTCTCGAGTACCCTGATTTTCTCGAAGTGCAGCTGAAATCATTCCGAGATTTCTTCCAGTTAGATACTACAGCAGAAAATCGCCGAAATGAAGGTCTCTACAAAGTATTTCAAGAGACTTTCCCTATCACAGATACAAGAAATAATTTCATTCTCGAGTTCGTCGATTACATAATCGAACCTCCTAAATACTCTGTCGAAGAGTGTCTCGACAGGGGATTGACATACAGTGTTCCGTTGAAAGCGAAACTGAAGCTTTCCTGCACAGACCCTGAGCACGAAGACTTTGAAACATCAGTTCAGGATGTCTACCTCGGAACAGTCCCTTACATGACACAGAGAGGGACCTTTGTTATCAACGGTTCTGAAAGAATCATAGTGTCACAGTTACACCGTTCTCCCGGTGTTTTCTTCGGGCAGAGTGTACACGCAAACGGAACAAAGCTCTATTCAGCCAGAATCATTCCCTTCAAGGGCTCCTGGATTGAATTCGCAACCGACATCAACAACGTGATGTACGCCTACATCGACCGTAAGAAGAAGTTACCTGTCACCACACTGCTTAGGGCAATCGGATACGAAGGTGATAAGGAAATTCTCGACATCTTCGGTCTTGCAACTGAAGTACAGGCCACCAGAGAAGAACTCTCAAAACACATCGGCTCGAAGCTCGCAGCACGCGTACTCAAAAGCTGGAATGAAGATTTCGTTGATCAGGATACAGGCGAAGTAGTGTATCTGGAAAGATATGAAGTAGTGGTAGACCGCGAAACCATTCTTGACGAACAGAATATCGAAACCATCCTTGATACAGGAGTCAGCACCATTCTCATACACAAAGAAGATGCAGACTTGAGCGATTTTGCAATTATCTTCAACACACTGCAAAAAGATACCTGTAACTCGGAAAAAGAGGCTGTCTTCTATACATATCGACAGCTCAGAAATTCAGAACCACCTGACGAAGCAACTGCAAGGGACGTTATCGACAAGCTCTTCTTCTCTGACAAGAGATATGACCTTGGCGACGTGGGTCGTTACAGACTTAATCACAAGCTGAACCTGACAACCCCAGCAGACGTTAGAGTTCTGACCAAACAGGACATTATCGAGATTATCAAATATCTCATTCAGCTGATTAACAGCAAGGCCTCAATCGATGATATCGACCACTTGAGTAACCGTCGTATCAGAACCGTCGGTGAGCAACTTGCAAACCAGTTCAGTGTAGGTCTGACCCGTATGGCAAGAACCATCCGCGAAAAGATGAATGTGAGAGACAACGAAGTCTTCACACCTACCGAACTCATCAGCGCCAAGACACTGGCATCGGTTATCAACTCGTTTTTCGGAACCAGCCAGCTGTCTCAATTTATGGACCAGACAAACCCTCTCTCTGAAATCACCCACAAGCGTCGTCTTTCGGCCCTTGGTCCCGGAGGTCTTTCAAGAGACAGAGCAGGTTTCGAAGTCCGAGACGTACACTACACACACTACGGCCGTCTCTGTCCAATCGAAACACCTGAAGGACCAAACATCGGTCTTATTTCATCACTCTGTATCTACGCCAAGATAAACGACCTTGGTTTCATTGAAACTCCTTACCGCAAGGTAGAAGATGGCAAGGTCGACATGAGCAAGAACGGCTACATATATATGAGTGCTGAAGAGGAAGAGGACAAGATGGTGGCACAGGCCAACGTCACACTCGATGACGAGGGCAACATCCTCGATGAAAGAATCAAATGTAGATACGAAGCAGACTACCCGGTAGTAACAAAAGACCAGGTCCACTACATGGACGTTGCTCCTAACCAGATTGCTTCAATTGCTGCATCACTCATTCCTTTCCTCGAACACGATGACGCGAACCGTGCGCTCATGGGCTCCAACATGATGAGACAGGCCGTACCTGTCCTCAGACCCGAAGCTCCTATCGTAGGTACCGGTCTGGAAAGAGCAGTAGTAAGAGACTCACGTACACAGGTAGTTGCAGAAAGAGACGGTGAAATAGTGTATGTAGACGCGAACGAGATTCGTATCAAATACGACCAGACTGATGAAGAGAGATTCGTAAGCTTCGCTCCCGAAGTTACCACCTACAAACTCCCTCTTTACAGAAAAACTAACCAAAGTACCTCGATTCACCTCAAACCTATCGTAAGGAAAGGTGACAGAGTAACTCCCGGTCAGGTACTTACAGAAGGCTACGGAACACAGGGCGGAGAACTCGCTCTTGGAAGAAACCTCAAAGTGGCATTCATGCCCTGGAAAGGATACAACTTCGAGGATGCGATTGTACTTTCTGAAAGAATCCTCAGAGAAGATATCTTCACCTCAGTGCACGTAGATGAATACATAATGGAAGTCCGCGATACAAAGCGCGGAATGGAAGAGCTCACAGCAGATATTCCCAACGTAAGCGAAGATGCAACTAAGGACCTTGACGAAAACGGTATCATCAGAGTGGGTGCCAACATCGAACCTGGCGATATCCTCATCGGAAAGATCACCCCTAAGGGAGAAAGTGACCCTTCACCCGAAGAAAAGCTCCTCAGAGCCATATTCGGAGACAAAGCAGGAGATGTAAAAGACGCATCTCTGAAGGCATCACCTTCACTCTCAGGAACAATTATCGGAAAGAGACTCTTCACAAGAGTAGCCAAAGAGCCCACCCGCAAAGGCAAGAACCAGCCCAAAGAGGAACTTGTCAGTGCAGAAGAGGAATTCAATGCTAAGAGCAGTGATTTGAGAAAACTCTTCATCGACAAACTGCTCAAGCTCATGGAAGGAGAAAAGGCCAACAAAATTGAAGACCTCTACGACAATGAGCTCATACCCAAGGGTACATACCCTACCCGCGCACAGCTGGATAACATCAAGTACGAAGATGTCAATCCTTCGAAGTGGACCAATGACAAACATAAGAACCTCCTCATCAAACAGCTCATCAACAACTACCTGATAGCGTTCAAGGAATACGAAGCTGAACTCAAACGCATCAAATACAACCTCACTATCGGAGACGAGCTTCCTTCAGGCATCATGAAACTCGCAAAAGTATATGTCGCCAAGAAGAGAAAGATCAGAGTGGGAGACAAAATGGCAGGACGCCACGGTAACAAAGGTATCGTAGCAAAAGTCGTAAGAGACGAAGATATGCCATTCCTCAATGACGGTTCTATTGTCGATATTGTATTGAACCCTCTTGGTGTGCCTTCACGTATGAACCTGGGGCAGATATATGAAACTGTCCTTGGATGGGCAGGAAAAGAACTTGGCTGTAAATTCGCAACACCTATCTTTGATGGTGCTTCACTGGACAAGATTTGCGAATACACAGACAAGGCCGGATTGCCCAGATACGGAAAGACATACCTCAGAGACGGCGGCACAGGTGAGCAGTTTGACCAGCCCGCTACTGTCGGAGTCATCTATATGATCAAACTCGGTCACATGGTCGATGACAAGATGCACGCCCGTTCTATCGGTCCTTACTCACTCATCACCCAGCAGCCTCTGGGAGGTAAAGCGCAGTTCGGGGGCCAGCGTTTCGGGGAAATGGAAGTTTGGGCACTGGAAGCATTCGGTGCATCCAACATCCTTCAGGAAATTCTTACTATCAAATCAGATGACGTGACAGGAAGAAGCCGCGCATACGAAGCGATTGTTAAAGGAGATCCCATGCCCCCTGCAGGAATACCTGAATCACTTAACGTATTGCTCCATGAGTTGAGAGGACTTGGACTGAGCATTAAGTTAGACTAATTATTTGTGACTATCATAGATAACATTATGGCTTTTAACAAAGACAATAAAATAAAAGGCAACTTCAGCAGGATATCCATCGGACTAGCCTCACCGGAAGAGATTCTAGACAGATCTTCCGGTGAAGTCCTCAAACCTGAGACAGTCAACTACCGTACATACAAGCCTGAAAGAGACGGTCTTTTCTGCGAAAGAATTTTCGGTCCCTCGAAAGACTATGAATGTCATTGCGGAAAATACAAAAGGATAAGATACCGTGGAATTATCTGTGACCGATGTGGTGTAGAGGTTACTGAAAAGAAAGTGCGTAGGGAAAGAATGGGCCACATCAGCCTCACCGTTCCAGTAGCTCACATCTGGTACTTCCGTTCGACACCCAACAAAATCGGAAGCCTTCTTGGAATTGCATCCAAGAAACTTGAATCTGTAATTTACTACGAAAGATATGTAGTTATCAATGCAGGAGCTGCCAAATCACTTGGAGTCAAGAATCTCGACCTTCTCTCAGAAGAAGAGTATCTCGATATCCTCGACCAGCTCCCCAGAGAGAACCAGAACCTCGACAAGGAGGATCCCGAAAAGTTCATTGCAGGTATGGGTGCAGAGGCAATCTACACGCTTCTTGCCGGTCTGAACCTTGACGAACTCTCATACGAATTACGTCACAAGACAGAAAAAGAGACATCACAGCAGCGCAAGGCAGAGGCACTTAAACGCCTGAGCGTTATCGAGGCTTTTAGGGAATCAAAGGAACTCAACAGACCGGAATGGATGATCATGAAGGTTATCCCTGTCATCCCTCCCGATCTGCGTCCTCTCGTTCCACTGGATGGCGGACGATTCGCTACATCTGACCTCAATGACCTCTATAGAAGAGTCATTATCAGGAACAACCGTCTCAAAAGACTCATAGAGATCAAGGCACCTGAAGTGATTCTCAGAAACGAAAAACGTATGCTTCAGGAGGCTGTTGACTCTCTCTTTGACAACTCGAGAAAGTCAAATGCAGTCAAATCCGATGCGAATAGAACACTTAAGTCACTCTCTGACAGCCTTAAAGGTAAACAGGGACGTTTCCGTCAGAACCTGCTCGGTAAACGTGTCGACTACTCTGCCCGTTCAGTAATCGTCGTAGGTCCCGAACTTAAGATGCACGAATGCGGTCTTCCTAAATATATGGCAGCCGAACTCTATAAGCCATTTATAATAAGAAAGCTTATTGAAAGAGGAATCGTCAAGACAGTCCGCTCCGCAAAGAAGATTGTCGACAAGAAAGAGCCCGTAATATGGGATATCCTTGAAAACGTTATGAAAGGACACCCCGTACTGCTCAACCGTGCACCTACACTGCACAGACTCGGTATTCAGGCATTCCAGCCAAAACTCATAGAAGGAAAGGCTATCCAGCTCCACCCTCTCGCATGTACAGCGTTCAACGCGGACTTCGACGGTGACCAGATGGCAGTCCACCTTCCTCTTGGTAATGCAGCAGTCCTTGAAGCACAGCTTCTGATGCTCGGTTCACACAACATCCTGAACCCGGCCAACGGTGCTCCTATCACTGTCCCTTCACAGGACATGGTCCTTGGTCTTTACTACATAACCAAGAAGAGAGCAGGAGCCAAAGGCGAAGGAATGACATTCTACGGACCTGAAGAGGTTATCATCGCATATAATGAAAAGAGAGTAGACCTCCATGCGAAGATCAGCGTAAGACTCCCCAAGGATTTCACTGACCCGAGCAAAGGCTACAGAATCTTCGAAGACACCACTGTCGGAAGAGTTATATTCAACCAGGTGGTACCCGCAGAAGTGGGATACATAAACGAACTCCTTACCAAGAAGTCACTTCGCGACATCATCAGCAAGGTGGTCAAAGTATCCGGTGTGGCCAGAACCGCACAGTTCCTCGATGATATCAAATCCATCGGATATACAATGGCATTTAAAGGGGGTCTGTCATTCAACCTTGGAGACGTGATAATCCCTAAGGAAAAAGCAGAACTTGTAGAAGCCGGATATCGCGAAGTAGAAAGCATCCAGGAAAGCTTCAACATGGGTCTTATCACCAACAACGAACGCTACAACCAGACAATCGATATCTGGACCACCACCAACTCGCGACTCACCAACATGGTGACCAAGAACATCGAGCAGGACCAGCAGGGATTCAACCCTATCTTCATGATGCTTGACTCAGGTGCCCGTGGTTCAAAGGAACAGATCCGTCAGTTGTGCGGTATGCGTGGTCTGATGGCAAAGCCCCAGAAGTCAGGATCCACCGGAGCAGAAATCATCGAGAACCCTATTCTTTCCAACTTCAAGGAGGGACTTAGCGTCCTTGAGTACTTCATCTCAACACACGGTGCGAGAAAGGGTCTTGCGGATACCGCGCTTAAGACAGCAGATGCCGGATACCTTACACGTCGTCTTGTTGACGTATCACACGATGTGATTATCAATGAAGAGGACTGTAAGACACTCAGAGGAATCGTTGCAACAGCCATCAAGAACAAGGATGAAATCGTGGAATCACTCTACGACAGAATCCTCGGAAGAACATCTGTCCACGACATATATAATCCTCTGACAGGAGAACTTATCCTTCCTGCAAACGAAGAGATTACAGAAGAAATCGCTGCCAAGATCCAGGCACTCCCCATCGAACAGGTGGAAATCAGATCCGTGCTCACATGCGAATCCAAGAAAGGTGTATGTGCAAAATGTTACGGCAGAAACCTTGCAACAGGCAGGATGGTTGAAAAAGGTGAAGTGGTCGGAGTCATCGCTGCACAGTCAATCGGTGAACCTGGTACACAGCTTACCCTCCGTACATTCCACGTCGGTGGTACAGCATCGAGCATCGCATCAGAATCTGAAATCGTCGCACGTTATGACGGACGTCTGGAATTCGAAGAACTCAGAACCATCACAAAGAGCGAAGAGAGCGGAGATTTTGAAATCGTAATCGGACGTACAGCCGAAATGAGAATTGTAGATGTAAATACAGGCATCACACTCTCGCAGCACAACATACCTTATGGAGCAAAACTCTACCAGAAGAATGGTGATACAATTGCCAAAGGAGACAAAATCTGTGAATGGGACGCATACAACGCAGTTACCATCGCAGAGCTCCCCGGTGTCATAAAATATGACTCATTGGTAGAAGGTGTTACATACAGGGAAGAGGCTGCAGATGAATTCTCACTCCACCGTGAAAAAGTGGTTATCGAGTCAAGGGACAAATCAAAGAACCCTACACTCCATATCCTTCAGGGTGAAACAGAAGTCAAGCAGTACAACCTCCCCGTAGGTGCTCACATCATGGTAGAAAACGGACAGGAGGTAAAAGCCGGAGAGGTACTCGTAAAGATACCGCGCGCAATCGGAAAATCAGGCGATATCACCGGAGGTCTTCCTCGAGTTACAGAACTCTTCGAAGCCCGTAACCCTTCCAACCCTGCAATCGTTGCAGAAATCAACGGTGAAGTCCAGATGGGCAAAATCAAACGCGGTAACAGAGAGATTATCATCAAGGCAAAGAGCGGTGAAGAAAAACGTTACCTTGTACCCCTCTCAAAACAGATTCTGGTACAGGAAAACGACTATATCAGAGCCGGTATGCCTCTCTCTGACGGAGCTGTCTCACCTGCTGACATCCTCGCCATCCAGGGTCCTATAAAAGTTCAGGAATATATCGTGAACGAAATTCAGGAAGTCTATAGGATGCAGGGTGTAAAGATTAACGACAAACACTTTGAAATCATCGTAAGACAGATGATGAGAAAAGTTGAAATCGTTGATCCGGGTGATACGAGATTCCTTCCTGAACAACTTGTCGACAAATGGGAATTCAACGAAGAGAACAACTCCATGTTCGGCAAGAAAGTGGTTCAGGATGCAGGAGACTCACAGACACTCCATCCCGGTCAGATAGTAACAACCAGGAGACTCAGAGATGAAAACTCAATGCTCAAACGTCAGGACCTGAAACTCGTTGAAGCAAGAGACGCAGTTCCTGCAACCTCAAACCAGATCCTTCAGGGTATCACCAGAGCAGCACTCAGAACCAACAGTTTCATGTCTGCCGCTTCTTTCCAGGAGACTACCAAAGTACTCAGCGAAGCTGCAATACGAGGTAAAGTCGATACACTCGAAGGTCTGAAGGAAAACGTTATCTGCGGACACCTTATTCCTGCCGGTACAGGTCAGAGAGAATTTGAACGCATTATAGTTGCATCTAAAGACGACTATCTTAAAATGACTCAGGGAGCCGGTAAAAAGGCACACAAAGACGAATAACATTCTCGTCTACAATCGAGTAGGAGGTAAACGAAAGTAATGGAGTTTATCTCCTACTTGCGTTTACCGACCTCTCACACCACCGTACATGCGGGTCCGCATACGGCGGTTCCTTACATCCGATGATACTTTTTGTAGTATCCTAACAACGACG
>JAQXKS010000052.1 GCA_029010575.1 Bacteroidales bacterium
CAGGCCAGACTTTTGCCGCCGGCTTCCTTCAGATTCCACCTCACGATGGACACCCTTGCCCTTGGCTATATGCTTCCCGTCATTAGGGCGCATTCGGGACTTTCACCCGTTAGAGCATGCCCATGCTGGGCGTACTAAAAAAAGAAGCCAGCCTATGGTGAATCAATAAGCTAGCTTCTTTTCGTGCGGGCGAAGGGACTCGAACCCATACGCCTTACGGCACCAGATCCTAAGTCTGGCTTGGCTACCAATTACAACACGCCCGCTCCGTTTCCGTTTGCAAATATACTACATTTTTATCAATACGCAAATTTCTTCTTCAGCCGGAATTTGACTGCGCTCCACTTATCTTTGGTGCGAACCTCTTCCAAAACGAAACCGCACTCGTTAGCCTTAAACTCCAACATCGGGATATCCTCTTCATAGAAACCGCTAACGATGAGAATCCCCTCTGTTCTAAGAGACCTGGCATAGGTGGAGATATCCGAAAGGAGAATGTTCCTGTTGATATTGGCCAGGATAATGTCGTAGCTTCCGGCCTGAAGCAAAGAAGCATCACCACACAGAACCTTGGTCTTCTCACCTACCCTGTTCTTGTATGTATTCTCTTTGGCAGAATCTGCAGCGATCGGGTCTATATCAATGGCAATAACTGGAGCAGCAGCCTTCATTTTGGCTGCAAGAATGGCGAGCACACCCGTACCGCACCCCATGTCGAGCACCTTTTTGCCCTTGATCTCCTCCTCCATATCCAGCATCATACCCACTATCAGAGAAGTGGTCTGGTGATGTCCTGTGCCGAAAGCCATCTTCGGGTCAATGGTAATGATAAAGCGTGTCGGCTCAAGACCTTTATGAAACGAGGCCTTGATGGTGCACTGGCCATTTACCACGACAGGTTCGAAAGAGGACTCCCAGACCTGATTCCAGTTAGTCTGTGGAATCAGGTCGAGAGTGTACTCTATATTAAATAGCGACTGATCTATCCCCGACAACAACACTTTGAGGTTAGACTCCGAAAAATCCTCCTTTCGTATGTACGCCTTCAAGTAAGGATCTTCAGTCATATAGCTCTCAAACCCCAAATCATCGATTTCAGCTGTCAGAATCTCTGCAAACTCTTCACTGAAAGGAGTAAGTTTGAGAGAGAGTTCAATGTAGTCCATCGGGAAGAGATATTAATAGCTTTTAGCAATACCTATAAAATCGTCGGCCTTCAGGGCAGCACCACCGATAAGACCTCCGTCAATATCCTTCTGTGAGAAGAGTTCAGGAGCATTTGAAGGCTTGCAGCTTCCACCATAAAGGATGGAAATCTCTTCAGCAAGTTCCCCGAACTTTGAAGCCAAAGTAGCTCTGATGAAAGCATGGATCTCCTGAGCCTGAGCAGAGGTAGCTGTCTTTCCTGTTCCAATAGCCCATACGGGTTCATAAGCCACTACGACCTGAGCCATCTGTTCAGGAGTTAGATTAAACAGGACCTCTTCAATCTGAGCCTTTACTATTTCAAAATGTTTTCCGGCTTCACGTTCTTCCAGCTTTTCACCTACACAGTAGATTGGTTTAAGACCGTTTTCAAGTGCAAGAGCCATCTTGGCATTAAGAGTTTCAGAGGTTTCTCCATAGTATTCCCTCCTTTCTGAGTGACCCAAAATAACATACTCGCAGCAGCAGGACTTAAGCATTGCTGCCGACACCTCACCGGTGAATGCACCTTTGGGCTGATTGGCACAGTTCTGTGCGCCCAAAGAGAGACGGGAGCCTTTGAGAGCATCACCTACACTGACTATATGAGTGAAAGGGGGACATACTATAAGCCTTACATCTGAAGGCACTTCACCCATTTTCGAAACTATTCCGTTAACAAGTTCCACTCCCTCACATACAAGAGTGTTCATTTTCCAGTTACCTGCTACAATTTTTTGTCTCATTTCTTATTGTTTTAGTATTGATTCTGCAAAGATACTCTTTATTTTCTGCCTTTAAAATACAGATTTGCAAAACTTAAAGGATTTATATATTTTTGCACCCCTTATATAATAGGGGGAAAAACCGTTTTGAAATAATTAACACAAGATATGGAAATTAAAGAACTCAACAATGACGGTCTGACAATCAGACTCGCATTCCACTTCGTAGCTGAAGATTACGCCGAAGGAAGAAAGAAAATTCTCAACAGAATCCGCCGCAACGCAGACATCAAGGGATTCAGAAAAGGCATGGCACCTACATCGCTCATTGAAAAAGCACATGGCGGTGAAGCACTTGTAGAATCCATCAACACCCTCATTTCTGAAAACCTCAACAAGTATATTGAAGAAAACAAACTCTCGATCATCGGAGAACCTCTTCCCGTAGAAGACGATGAAAAGAAGAACACATTTGCAAACGGAGAAGAATTCGATTTCACTTTCGACATCGCTCTCGCTCCTAAATTCGATGTTTCTTTGAGCGCAGAAGACAAGATCGCATACTACACAGTACCTGCAAACGAAACTGAAAAAGAGGCTTATAAGAAAAATATCTACAAACAGTTCTCGAAACTTGAAACATGTGATGCAGTAAAGGACGGTGACTTCCTAATCGCAGACTTCATCCAGGGTGACAGAAAAGTAGAAAACTCTTATATCTCCACCACTGTTCTTCCCGAAGAGGGAAAAGCACTGTTTATCGGCAAGAAGGCTGGTGATGAATTTGACATCGACGTAGTGGCAGTATTCAACAACGAGACTGACCGTGCTGCTATGCTCAAGATGAAGAAAGAAGAACTTGCCGAAACTGCACCCGTATGGCATCTCGTAGTTAAAGAAGTTAAAAACTATGTTGACGCCGTTCCCGGACAGGAACTCTATGACCAGATGTTCGGAAAAGATGTAGTAAAGACCGAAGAAGAGTTCAATGCAGAAATCGAAAAGAGACTCGTTGAAGAACTCAAACAGGAAAGCGACTACAGATTTATGCTCGATGCACGCAAATACCTCATCGACAAAGCTAACATAGCTCTCCCTGAAGATTTCCTCAAGAGATGGCTCTTCACTGCAAACGAAGGCAAATTCACAATGGAAGAAATTGAAAAAGATTTTCCCCTCTTCCTTCAGGACTTCAGATGGCAGAGCATCGCTAACAAGATTATCACAGACAACAAACTTGAAATCAACAGAGAATCTATCAAGGCTGAAGCAATCAAGCTTGCACAGTACCAGTTCGCTATGTACGGAATTGCTAACGCACCTGCTGATCAGCTCGAAAACTTCGCTGAAATGATTCTCAAAGATGAGAAACAGTCACGCCGCCTCTTCGAAAAGGCTGAGGAGACAGCAGTGCTCGCATTCCTCAGAGGAGTTGTAACCCTTGAAAACAAGGAGATCAGCTCAGAAGAGCTCCGTAAAATGAACAACTAAACAGACAAAAAGGATATATGGCTTCGGAATTTGAAAAATATGCTGTAAAGCATCTGAATATCAGCAGCAACACACTCAACGGATACTCTAAGGTATATGCAGGGTACATAAATCCCACCATTATCGAAGAACGTCAGTTGAACGTGGCATCAATGGATGTCTTCTCACGACTTATGATGGACAGGATTATCTTTCTTGGCGTGGGAATCGACTCTGATGTCGCAAACATCGTACAGGCACAGTTGCTCTTTCTAGAATCAGCAGATTCCAAAGCGGATATCCAAATATACATAAACTCTCCGGGCGGCATGGTATATGCCGGCCTGGGGATTTATGATACAATGCAGCTGGTTGCGCCTGATGTTGCAACAATATGTACCGGAATGGCAGCCTCCATGGCAGCAGTACTCCTGACAGCAGGAGAAAAGGGAAAGCGTTCTGTTCTTCCGCACTCCAGAGTACTTATCCACCAGCCGTTAGGTGGAGCCGAAGGTCAGGCATCAGACATAGAAATTGCAGCACGTGAAATAAAAAAGCTCAAGAACGAGTTATACGATATAATATCGACCCACAGCGGCCAGCCAATTGAAAAGATAGCAGCAGATGCCGACAGGGATTATTGGATGAATGCATCTGAAGCTGTTGAATATGGAATGGCAGATCACATATTAACCCGTCAGAAATAACATATATATGGCATCAGGCAATGACAGACGACATATAACCTGCGACATCTGCGGCAGAAATGACATGCAGGTGGACATGCTGCTAACTACAGCAACAGGAGGAATATGCAAGGAATGTGCGTTTAGAATATACTCAATAGTGGATGAGGCTATCAATGAAGGATTCATTCTTCCTTCCGAATTCGGTAAAGAGCCTAAAAAGCAGGTCTCCTGCGAAAAGCTAAATTTCACCCCAAAAGAGATTACCACATTTCTGGACAGGTTCGTAATCGGACAGGAGGAGGCCAAAAAGTTCCTTTCAGTTGCCGTCTATAACCACTACAAGAGAATCAACGAAGTTTTCAAGCAGAATAAGAAGAAAAAGAAGGTCTCCGGAAAGAATGGAACCCTTGAAAACGAAAAGAGCGTTCTTGAAGTAGAAAAGTCAAATATCCTCTTGGTCGGACCTACAGGAACAGGCAAGACACTCCTTGCGAAGAGCATAGCAAAGATGCTCAATGTTCCCTTCGCCATTGTAGATGCGACTGTACTGACAGAAGCCGGATATGTCGGTGAGGATGTTGAAAGCATCCTCACACGTCTTTTGCAGGCAGCAGATTACGATGTGGAAAAGGCAGAAAGAGGTATCGTCTTCATCGATGAAATCGACAAGATTGCCAGAAAGAGCGACAACCCCTCAATCACACGTGACGTTTCAGGAGAGGGAGTCCAGCAGGCAATGCTTAAACTTTTGGAGGGAACCATAGTAAATGTTCCTCCTCAGGGCGGCAGGAAACACCCTGAACAGAAACTCATCAGCGTAAACACCACAAATATTCTCTTTATCTGTGGGGGAGCTTTTGAAGGAATCGAAAAAAGAATTGCACAAAGACTCAATACCCATACCGTCGGATATGGAGCATCTGCCAAAAATGCGCGCATAGACAAGGATAACCTCCTTCAGTACATTGCGCCACAAGATCTGCGTTCATACGGACTCATACCTGAAATCGTAGGCCGTATGCCTGTAGTGACATATCTCCACCCCTTGGACAGAGAGGCATTGCTCAGAATCCTTACCGAACCCGAAAACGCACTTATCAAACAGTACACAAAGCTTTTCGAGATGGAGGATGTAAAGCTCACCATAGATGATGAGGTATTGGAGTTCATTGTAGATACTGCTATCGAATACAAGCTGGGAGCCAGAGGTCTGCGTGCTATCTGCGAGGCTATAATGCTGGATCCCATGTACGAAACTCCTGGCAGTGGAAAGAAAGAGGTCCATATCGGACTTGATTTTGCCAAAGCGAAAGTATCCAATATCACATCCACACTTTAGTCCCATATCTCAATTATAGCTTTGCTTGTTATGAGAAGGGATGCTGTTGATTTCGAAAAAGATCGCACCTCTGATTTATTCAGAAAACTATTTGTACCGACACTTATCGGTTCTTTGAG
This sequence comes from Bacteroidales bacterium, assembly GCA_029010575.1. Lineage (GTDB taxonomy): Bacteria > Bacteroidota > Bacteroidia > Bacteroidales > UBA932 > Coprenecus. Next base: position 5,528 of record JAQXKS010000052.1, read on the forward strand.
TCTCTCAGCTGTCACAGCTATTGACGGTATTTTCATTGGACATGGATTGGGAACAGAGGCACTGGCAGCGGTAAACCTCATTGTTCCCGTATGGATTCTGTTCATCTCTATAGGTCTTATGCTCGGCATAGGTTCCTCTGTGGTAATGTCTATCCATCTGTCTAAACAGAATATCAAGGCAGCACGCATTAACCTGACACAGGCGATGATTGCGAGCAATGTCGTAGTCTTCATTATCAGCGTTCTCATACTGATGTTCCCATCAAGGACAGCCATACTGCTTGGAGCCTCCGAGGATCTGGTTCCTCTGGTAAGGGATTACCTTATCGGTGTGACTCCTGGCTTCATTTTTCAGCAGTGGAGTCTCATAGGACTGTTCGCCATTCGTCTTGACGGCTCTCCCAATGTAGCGATGATTTCAAATCTACTCAATGGAATTACCAATGTTCTCCTCGATTACCTATTCATTTTCCCTTTCGGATGGGGTATGCTCGGTGCTGCAGCAGCCACAGGTACCAGCATTTTTGTGGGCGGAGCGGTGGCTATATGGTACTTCATCTTCAAGGCCAGGAAGATAAGACCGATAAGAATCAAGGGCAGCATTACATCCCTCAAACTTTCTATAAGGAATATAGGATACCAATGTCGAATCGGTTTCCCGACCTTCATCGGAGAGTTCGCAATGGCAGTAATAACATTTGTCGGTAATTTTACATTCATGCACTACCTTGGCACAGATGGCGTAAGTGCATTTGGTGTGGCCTGCTATTACACACCTTTGCTGTTTATGGTGGCAAATGCCATATCGACATCTGCCCAGCCTATAATCAGCTATAATTTTGGAGCCGGAAGGAGAGAGAAGATATCTGAAACGGAGAGAATAATTACTGTATCATCTCTGTTTTTCGGCGTGGGAGTCTCACTTGCCTTCGTACTGTTCCCAGAGATTTTCGTTACACTCTTCATAGACAGTAATACTCAAGCAGCACGGATTGCGATAGAGGGACTACCCTATTTTGCATCAGGTTTCCTCTTTCTGATCCTTGATATCGTTGCAATAGGCTATCTGCAGAGTCTTGAAAAAGTAAAAGCCCCCACAATCTTTTCACTATTGAGAGGGCTCATCCTTGTGGTACCTGCATATATTTTTCTTCCGAAGCTGTTCTCTACTGCGGGAATATGGCTCAGTACCGCTGCTGCTGACTTCATTACATTCCTTATGCTATTGTTCTACCTCCTGTTTATGAAGAGGCAAGGTAAGCTATCACATTCTTGAAAGAGGGACGTTCCAGATCTTCCTTGGGTATCAGGAAGAGCAGCTGTCCCCAATCCATGAAATTCAGTGTATGCTCATCATCGATATCATCACTATCGAGCTGCAGTAGAAGTGTATATTTGTCCAAGTCGACATCATCTGCCAAATATGCCGGCAGACCAAGCAGTTTAGTATCGAACTCCGAGCCTTGGTCCTCTACAGCCTCAAAGTCAATCTTATGTTCCCTTATCGAGATAGGATTATCATCATCGTCGATAAGTACTACTCTTTCGAAATTTTCATAATCGTTGCGTGGATAATAGAGAACCTTAACATCACCCGGGTTCCAGAAAGCATCTCCTACAGGGTCACACAATAAATCCCCGAGATAATACTCGATCTTTCCAAAGAAATAGAGCATTCCCTCCTTAGGCAGTCTGTTCTGCTTGTCATACCGCGCGACCTGAGTGCAGTTAATCTGTCCGATAAAGGTGTAGTGGACTTTATCTCCCTCCTCGTCCTTATAAACAGGAAAATCGAAACTGCGAGGGAGATCAGGGTCTCCCCACAGTTTCGATTCACCTATATTAAGTTCTCCCTCAACAACGTGATGGATAAGCTTAATAGCATTCATATTATTTCATTAATTTCTTGATTGCATTAGCAAGACGTCTTACACCTTCCTTGATATTTTCATCAGATGCATAAGAGAAGTTTAGACGGAGGGTATTCTGTCCCTTGCCATCGCAATAGAATACTTCACCGATTACGAATGCAACATTTTCCTGTATAGCTACATTGAAGAGTTCTCTTGCATCCATATATTCAGGAAGAGTAACCAATAGGAAGAGACCACCATCTGGACGAGTCCACTTAACTCCTTCAGGCATCATTTCTGTGAGACATTTATCCATAAGGTCCCTCTTATTTCTGTAGAGGTTGATAGTCTTCTGAAGGTTGGTTTCGTAGTAGCCTTTTTCCATGTATCTTGCTGCAACTTCCTGATTGAATACAGGAGTACAGAGGTCAGCAGACTGTTTTGCCACTTCGAGTTTTTCGATGATTTCCTTGCTTGCAAGAACCCATCCGATACGGAAACCGGGGCAGAAAGTCTTTGAGAATGTACCTGCGAGCATTACCCTTTCAGGGCAGAGAGAGTACATTGTAGGCTGAGCTTCACCTTCGAAACGGATTTCCTTGTAAGGGCTGTCTTCGAGGACAAGGATGTCATATTTTTCTGCTACTGCAAGAATTTCCTTTCTTCTTTCAGCTGTCATTGTAACACCTGTAGGGTTCTGGAAGTCAGGAATAGCATAGATAAATTTGGGTTTCTTGCCAATAGCACAGAGAGCGCTTACCACAGCTTCAGCCTCTTCATCGTTCTTGATACCGATGGGCTGTGCCTGATAAGAGTAGAATGCCTGAAGAGCTCCAAGATATGAAGGAAGACCGCAGAGCACTGTGTCACCGGGGTTCAGGAACACTCTTGAAATCAAGTCGAGAGCCTGCTGTGAAGCCGTAGTGATGATGATATTTTCATAAGTGCAGTCAATACCTTCTTCCTGGTATTTCTTTGCAATCTGTTTTCTCAAAGCAATGCTACCGGTGGTAGGACCATACTGGAGGAGCTTTTCAGGCATCTCTTCCATGAGTTCGGTCATGATAGCTTTGAGGTCTTCAACAGGGAATGTCAAAGCATTGGGGAAACCGCCGGCGAATGATATGATTTCGGGTTTATTTGCCACATTAAGAAGGTCGCGAATTGCGCTTCTTCTCATATTCTTGGCATTGTTGGAGAGAAAATGTGTTAAATCTATAGCCATTTTATTTTGTATTAAAAAGTTCTAAAATATAATTACCTACAAAAGTAACAATTCGTAATGACAAAACAAATATTTTGCTATCTTTACGAACACGAAAAGAAAATTACTATGCACACCATGCAGAACAAACTCTTTCTGATAGACGGTCACGCACTGATGTTCAGGATGTATTATGCATTCCTGCGCCGTCCCATCACCAATTCCAAAGGTGATGATTCGTCTGTCATATACGGTTTTATGAAATATCTCCTCGAACTGACCTCGAAATATACCCCTTCACATCTGGCTGTCGTTTTCGACCCCTCAGGGAAGACCTTCAGACACGAGATGTACTCCGGATACAAGGCCAACAGGTCAGCCACCCCTGAGGTAATCAAAGATTCGCTTGCCCCCCTTGTCACACTGCTGCGCGGTATAGGTGTCACAGTAATAATAAAGGAGGGATTCGAAGCGGATGATGTCATTGGCTCTATCGCCAAACAATTTGCATCAGAGGAGCTGCCAGTGTACATGATTACCCCGGACAAGGATCTTGGCCAGATAATCGCACCCAACATCTTCCAGCTCAAGCCTGGCAAGAGCGGAGCAGAAAACGAGTTATTGGATTCCGCCGGAATATGTAAAAAATACGGAATTCAATCCCCATCCTCCATAATCGACATCCTTGCCATCTGGGGAGACTCATCCGACAATATCCCGGGAGTCAAGGGCATAGGCGAGGTCGGGGCCGGGAAACTGGTTGGAAAGTACCACACTGTAGAAAATATCCTTGAACACCTGGACGAACTGCCTGCCAAACAGGCTGCAAATATCAGGGAGCATAAAGAAGATATGATTCTCTCAAAAAAGCTTGCCACCATCAGATGCGACATTCCCATAGATATTACTGCCGATTGTATGGCACTCTCGTTTAAGAATTCCAAAGAGGCTTCTGAGATTCTTGAGTACTACGAGTGCCGTTCACTGATGAAGATGCTCCCATCTCCCAGCCTATTCGAGGCTTCTGCTGCTGAGAGTTCACCCACAGGTACACCTACAACCCAAGATTACATTTTGATAGAGAAGTCAATAGGAGAAGTTCTGAAAAATGACACCCATGGAAGCGAGATTGCCCTCTCCTACGATGAGAACAGCCGTTTCCTTACAATCTGTCGGGCTGTAAGTCACTCAGAAATCGTATGGACATATTCAACTCCAGAAAAAATAAAAGAGGGAGGATATGACAAGGTCCTCTCGTCAGAAAAGACCACTATCATAGGCTCAGGCCTCAAGGAGATCTTCAAATTATTTTTCAGACATGGAATCAATATAAGCGGCAAACTGCTTGATATAGAACTTCTGCACTACCTGATATCACCGGAAACCTCCCACAAGAGCGAAGTTCTCGTCAGGGAATTTCTGAAAACAGATCCCCAGAAGTACATCTCCGGGGATAAAGAGGAGCAGCAGGAGCCTGACCTATTTCAGGCGGTGCTGCCACTTGCCCAAGAGCGTCCCAGCGATTCGATAAGGGTTCTTACCTGCCTAAGTATACCAGTTTCCAAGGCTATCAGAGAGTTCTACTCACGCGAGAAGAGTCTGGAAGACCTCTATATGAATATAGAGATGCCCCTGATAAAGATTCTTGGCAAAATGGAGATGAATGGTGTCTCTCTGGATACTGCCATGCTCTACCAATATGGCCAAACGCTAAAGAGAGAGCTCGCCCACATAGAGAACAAGGTTAGAGAATGTGTAGATGAACCTCTACTCAACCTCTCATCACCGATGCAGTTGGGGAATCTGCTGTTTGACAAGATGAAACTCGACCCAAAGGCAAAGAGGAACAAGCGCGGCAACTACTCCACAGACGAAGAGACCCTAACTGCAATCTCAGACCGTCATCCCATAATAAATGACATTCTGGAATTCAGAGAGGTCAAAAAGCTGATCTCTACCTACATAGAGCCACTTCCGCTGATGATGGACCCGATTGACAAAAAGATTCATACAACATTCAATCAGGCCCTGACAGCCACGGGAAGACTCAGTTCCGTTCACCCCAATCTGCAGAATATCCCCATAAGGAGTCAGATGGGAAAAGAGATAAGAAGGGCATTCATCCCTTCGGGAGAGAAGAATACCCTGATTTCAGCCGACTATTCACAGATAGAGCTGAGAATCGTGGCGCATCTGAGCAAAGATCCGGACATGATAGAGGCATTCAATCAAGGAGCTGACATCCATACTGCCACTGCAGCCAAGATTTACAGGGAAGATCCCTCCGACATCACGCCCGAGCAGCGCAGGAAGGCCAAAAGCGCCAACTTCGGCATCATCTACGGAATCTCTCCTTTCGGTCTTGCCCAAAGGCTGAAGATACCTCGTTCTGAAGCCAAAGAGCTGATTACAGGCTATTTCGAGACATATAGATCGATAGAGAGGTATATCGAGGAACAGAAAGAAAAGGCAAGGAAACTGGGATATGTCGAAACGATGTTCGGAAGAAAACGCTATCTCAAGGATATAAAATCAGCCAATGCCACCGTAAGGGCCTTTGCAGAGAGAAATGCCATCAATGCCCCCATACAGGGAACAGCGGCCGACATAATAAAAATCGCCATGATTAATGTCGACAGAGCTCTTGAGAAGGCCGGACTGGAGACAAAAATGATACTTCAGGTACACGATGAATTGGTCTTTGATGTTCCTGTGGCAGAACTTGAACAGGCCCGCCAAATCATTAAGTATGAAATGGAGAATGTCGTCAGTCTCTCTGTCCCCCTTGTCGTAGAGTGTAATAATGCAGACAACTGGCTCGAGGCACATTAATTTACTATTCCGATGAACAAAGAAAGAAGCACAGAAGAACAGAGACTATCGTTCGAAGCTGCACGCGGGGATGTAGGAGCATTTTCACTGCTGATCTCACGTTATACCAGTTCACTCAGGCACTTTGTCTCAGGATACTGTTCCAACAGCTGCGACATTGAGGATATCTGCCAAGAGACCCTCAGAAAGGCATTTATGGCTATATCGACCTTCAACCCGGAAATGAAATTCAAGAACTGGCTGTTCGAGATAGCCAAAAACAGTGCCCTGGACAATGCCAGAAGGAAGAAAAACGCGCTCAAGACGGTTGACATAAACGACATGTCCGACGAATCTCTAGAGAGTAATGACACGTCATATATATCCCCTGAAGAGAAGCTGATAGAGATTCAGAAATACAACTCCTTCATAAACGCAATAGACGCCCTGCCGCCACTGTACAAGGAGGCTGCCAAACTCAGGCTGGTGTATCAGTTCAGCTACAAGGAGATTGCAAAGGAGCTTGACCTGCCGCTCAACACCGTAAGAACACGCATAAGAAGAGCACGAAAACTCATAGAAACCACCTTAGAATAGATTATTTCACAAGCTATGCCGTTACAGTATACAGAAGACCTGATATTCAAATATTTTCCTGAACTGGATAATAAAAGCCGCGAGGCTGTCAAAGCCCTCGGTCCGCTATACAATGAATGGAACTCCAGAATCAATGTCATCTCAAGAAAAGATATAGATTCCCTATACTTGCACCATGTGCTTCATTCTCTGGCAATATACAAATGGCTCCGGCAAAAGGATATAAGGCCAACATCCATCATTGATGTGGGTACCGGAGGTGGATTCCCCGGTATTCCGCTATCGATTCTCCTCCCGGAAACATCCTTCACCCTCTGCGACTCAATCGCAAAGAAAATAAAGGTGGTAGGAGCAGTGGCGGGAGCTCTCGGACTCACCAATGTCTCCACAATATGGAGCCGTTCGGAAACTGTAAAGGAGCCTTCAGAGTACATAGTATCGCGCGGGGTCAGCAGGCTAGATGAGTTTGCTTCGATGGCAGGCCATCTTGCCACCAAGGGAATCATCTATCTCAAGGGAGGCGATCTGATAGATGAGATTGAAAAATGTGCTGCCCTCCTTGGTATTGAGCCCTCCTCGATAGAGACCTGCCCCATCTCCCAATGGTTTGAGGAGGATTTTTTCAGTGAAAAAGGTATTGTCTATATACCTGTTCTTCAGAAACAATGAAGATAGGATGAAATATTTTTGTTTTTTTTTACAAAACGATTATCTTTGCAGTCCTAAAAAATTGAAAATATAAAAAAACAAGTATATGAAACGCACATTTCAGCCCTCACAGCGCAAACGTCGCAACAAACACGGCTTCCGTGAACGTATGTCTACACCTAACGGACGTCGCGTATTGGCAGCACGTCGTCGTCACGGACGTAAGAAACTGACTGTATCATCTGAAGCTCAGTACTAGAATTCAGAGAGCCAGTCTCAGAAAGTAACCGGTCAGAAACAACTGAGCGGTTTTTTTTGTTTGAAATACAGGATTACAATAACCAGGATATGAGAATCGATATTATCAGCGCAGTCCCGCAGCTATTGGAAAGTCCACTCAACCACTCCATTATAAAGAGAGCAAAAGAGAAAGGAGTGGTAGAGATTAACATTGTAAATCTGCACGATTACGGCAAAGGGAAATTCAGACACATTGACGATTATGGATTCGGCGGGGGCTCGGGAATGGTCATAATGCCCGAACCACTCTACAATGCCATCACCGATCTGACAGAGCGTCGCAAGTACGATTATGTCATCTACACATCACCTGATGGAGAGATTCTGGATCAGCCCATGGCGAACTCGCTCTCTTGCGCTGAGAATATCATTATCCTTTGCGGGCATTATAAAGGTATAGACCACAGAATAAGAGAACATCTCATCACTAAAGAGATATCTATTGGCAACTATGTTCTCAGCGGAGGAGAACTTGCAGCCGCTGTAATAACAGATGCTATAGTAAGACTAATACCGGGTGCAATGAGCGACGAGACTTCAGCCCTGAGTGACTCTTTCCAGGATGACCTTCTGGCACCACCCATCTACACAAGGCCTGCAGATTTCAGAGGATGGAAAGTTCCAGAAGTTCTGCTAAGTGGTAATCCCAAACTCATCAAAGAGTGGCAGGAAGCACAAGCACTAGAGCGCACAAAGCGACTCAGACCCGATCTTCTAAAGAAATAACCGTTCAGGCATCCAGCCTTTCATATCTTGAGTTTTCGCTTTTATATTCAGGAATCAGATGTTTCATTGCCAGGACAGTATTATCCTTGTCATTTGAAGCGGCCATCTCCTCGATCTTGTTGATCTTTTCGATAACTTCATTCAAGTCAAAGTCCCTTGTACGTGCCCTGAAGATTTTATTGTGAGGAGTCGGAAGCGTATTCTCTTCATCCTTGAGAAGTTCCTCATAAAGCTTTTCACCCGGACGCAGACCCACGAACTGTATTTCAATATCTCTGCCCTCCTGAAGTCCTGAGAGCCTGATCATCTTGGATGCAAGATCTACAATCTTGACAGGTTCACCCATATCGAAGACGAAAATATCATTTCCATTACCCATTGTCGCAGCCTCTAACACCAGTTGGCACGCTTCAGGTATAGTCATGAAATACCTTATGACACGTGGATCAGTCACTGTAACGGGTCCGCCTTTTGCTATTTGTTCTTTGAATAGAGGGATAACCGAGCCATTTGAGCCCAGCACATTTCCAAATCTTGTAGTAATGAATTTCGTCTTCCCTTGCATCCTTCCCTCCGAAATCTCCTTGCCGATAGTCTGTACATATACCTCAGCGATTCTTTTCGAGCAGCCCATCACATTAGTAGGATTTACAGCCTTATCTGTAGAAATCATCACGAATTTTTCCACATTGAACTTGATTGAAGCATCCACTACATTCCTGGTTCCCATTACATTTGCATACACCGCTTCACACGGATTGGACTCCATGAGTGGAACATGCTTGTAGGCTGCAGCATGAAAAACGACATTGGGCTTATACTTTTTGAAAAGGTGATTCACCCTGTCTCGATTCCTTACATCAGCGATTACGAACTTTTTATCTACACGAGGTGCCTGACTTCGAAGTTCCAGCTGCATATTGTGCATCGGGGTCTCTGCCATGTCGATGAGAATCAATTTACGTATCGGCATTTTTACCAGGATACGGCACAGCTCACTTCCGATTGATCCAGCCCCTCCCGTTACGAACACGACTTTGTCTGTCAGGAATTCTCGTATCTGAGTTACATTAATCTTTATCTCATCCCTGCCTAAAAGGTCCTCTATCTTGATTTCCCTAAGCCTGTTTCCGAACATATCTGATGAGAGATTGGTAAAGAGAGGCTTAATCAGCACTTGTACTCTATTGTCAGCACTCCATTGTATCATGCGGTCATCCTCTCTTCTGGCTTGGACACTGTTAGGAAAGATTATTGAGAATATAAGTTTGGAAGAGATCAGTTTTGCATAATCGTCAGGGTTATCGATGCGATAGACCTTGTATCCGCACAGCAGCTTATCGCTATTCCCCGTATCGGAAGTAATAAATCCAACGCATCTGTATTTGGTCTTATGGGCCTTGTCAAGGTAGTTGAGCGTAGAGACCGATTCATCATCTGTTCCATATATAAGAACATTCTTGATATAATACTCCGGAATGGAGGATACTACCAACATAGAGTATACGTTCGTAATCAAAATTCTCATCAATATCATGAAGAAGAGAGTCATTATCATATCCGAAAGCGAGAATATGAGTGCACCACTATATGAGAAGTTAAATTGACTTCTTACCGATTCTGATGTCATTATGATGAGATAAACAGTAATGGCCTTGATAAAGGAGGCAAAAAAGCTTCTCCACAGCTCACGCATCGAGGTATGCCTAATGACACCTGCGTAACTTCTGGTTATGAGAAAAGCTATTATCGAGACTATTACCGAGATTCCTGCAAGCAGAGCATATTGAGCGAATTCGTACGACCTCTTCATTGCTATTTCAAAGAATAACAATGAGATAGAGGTGGCTGCCGTTGAAACTACTACATCTGCCAATAAAACAATATAACGGTTGACATATCTCTTGAGCAGCCCTGAAAGATACTTTTCGGCTATAGAACGCAATTTATTCATTGTCGGGATTATTTTACATCATTTAATCTAACCTTGTACATTCTGGGCCAGTATTTTCCTGTCAAGTATACCGACCCGTCAACAGGGTTGTAAGCAATGCCGTTAAGAACATCCTCTCCCTTTCCTCTATACTTTTTTTCGAGGAGGTCTCTACAATCTATACGTCCTTCGACAACGCCACTCTCCCCATCTATTATGATGATATAGTCGAGCCCATAGACATTTGCCCATATCTTTCCGTCTATATACTCTAGCTCGTTGAGATAGGGAACCGGTTTGCCTTCAAAAGTCACATTCACCCTTCTGCGTTCAACGAATGTCATTGGATCCCTATATACCAATGTAGACGAACCATCACTCATTATCAATGATTCGCCATCTGTTGTAAGCCCCCATCCTTCTCCATAATAAGAAAAAGAAGAGAGCAGATTAAATGTTTCGATATCGTAGACGAGACAGACCTGTTCTCTCCACGAAAGTAGGTAGACCAGTCCATTCATAGAGACAGAACCTTCAGCGAAGATACCCGGATCTGGATCTATCCTCAAGAGAGTAGCCCCTGTGTTAAGGTCAACTCTCCTGAAGGATGATTCGCCATACTGTCCGGAACTCTCATAGAGAATTCCGTTATCAAAAAACAGTCCCTGCGTATAAGCACTTGCATCGTGAGGATAAGAGCCGATTACCTCAGCTTTATAATATTTAACGCCCTTCTTTTTGCCGTCAGCAGCACTCGAGCCAGGAAAAGGGATAATGGATATCAAGACGAGAACTGCAAATGCTATAGATATGCCTCTGGACATGTCGTATTATTCTTTCTTTTTATTTTTTATCTCTTCATTTCTTCTAATTGCAGCCTTTACGAAGGCAGTGAAGATAGGCTGTGGATTCTCTGGAGTACTTTTATATTCAGGATGGAATTGCACACCGATAAAGAACGGATGATTCCTAACTTCTACTATCTCTGCCAAAGATGTATCGGGATTACGTCCTGTAACACTCATTCCGGCAGCTTCCAAAGCAGCCACATAATCGTTATTGAGCTCGTATCTGTGTCTGTGTCTTTCACTGATTACCTTCTTTCCATAAATAGAGTAGGCAAGAGAACCCTCACGCAGTTCACATGAATATGCTCCGAGCCTCATGGTTCCTCCTTTTATGGTTGTGGTCTTCTGGTCTGACATCAGGTCAATGACGGGAACCTTTGCATTCGCTTCGACCTCAGCAGAAACAGCATCAGGAAGACCGGCCATGTGACGGGCAAATTCAACAACAGCCATCTGCATACCAAGACAGATACCGAAGAAAGGAATATTGTTTTCCCTTGCATATCTGATTGCAGAAATCTTTCCTTCCAAACCTCTTTCACCAAATCCTGGAGCTACCAGTACACCGCACATTCCACTGAGCTTTTCAGCTACATTGGAATCATTTATGAATTCACTATGAATGGGATGAACTTTCACCTTACAATTATTTGCAGCTCCTGCGTGTATGAATGATTCGAGGATAGATTTATAGGCATCCTGAAGTTCGACATACTTTCCGACAAGTGCTATATCCACAATCTTTGAAGGATGGGTAAGCCTATCTACGAATTTTTCCCACCTATCCATATTTGGCTGTGGAAGATCCGACAATCCGAACTTTTCCAGAACAATCTCATCCAGACGTTCCTGTCTCATCAGCAGAGGCACCTGATAAATGGTATCGGCATCTATTGACTGAATGACACATCCTGGCTTGACATTGCAGAAAAGGGCAAGTTTCTTCCTCACATCCAGAGGCAATTCATGTTCTGTACGGCAGACCAGCACATCGGGCTGCACTCCATTCTGCTGAAGTTGTTTAACAGAGTGTTGAGTGGGCTTGGTCTTGAGTTCCTTTGCAGCTGCAAGATAGGGAACAAGGGTAAGATGTATTACAAGGCAATCCTCTGAGGGAAGCTCCCACTGAAGCTGTCTGACAGCCTCAACGAAAGGAAGCGACTCCATATCACCGACAGTACCACCTATTTCAGTAATCACAACATCGTAATTTCCCGATTTACCCAGAAGAAGCATCCTTCTTTTGATCTCATCCGTAATATGGGGAACTATCTGTACTGTTTTTCCAAGGTATGCCCCCTGGCGTTCCTTGTCAATAACCGTACGGTAGATCTTACCTGTGGTTACATTGTTTGCCTTGCTGGTATAATGATCCAGAAACCTTTCATAATGTCCCAGATCAAGGTCAGTTTCCGCACCGTCCTCAGTTACGAAACACTCACCGTGCTCGTAAGGATTAAGAGTACCCGGGTCGACATTGAGATATGGGTCAAATTTCTGAATTGTAACACGTAAATTACGTGCAGTCAACAATTTGGCCAAAGAGGCCGATATAATACCTTTTCCAAGAGAAGATGTAACCCCTCCCGTAACAAAAACATATTTAACAGACATAGCTTCGATATTTCTAATATACGGGGGTACAAAATTAGCTAAAAAAACTATCTTTGCAAGTCATTCAAAATTATTTAAAATGAAACAGAAAACAATTGGTTTTATTGTCGACTCCTCCAAGGTTGACAATAGAAAAGAGTATAGGCCTTGTGCATTTATGTCTGATGCACAGGATATAGCCAATATACATGCATCTGCTATTGGTTTCGGATATAAGGATTTGATCACCTCTTCTGCAGTTTGGGTCCTCTCCAGGCTGAAAGTTAAATATTACTCACATCCCAAGTGGGAAGACACAGTAGCCTTGACTACCTGGCACAAAGGACGCGAAGGAATTATGTCGCTCAGAGATTATGAGTTGACAGATACACAGGGAAACATTCTCATAGCAGCGACAAGCTCTTGGCTTATCATCGATCCCAAGACCAGAAAAATGCTCAGGCCTGACCACATTCTTGGTGAAGGGGGACTTGAAACTTCCTTTGAAAAAGATGCAATTGCCGGTAATTGCGACAAAATAAGAACAAATTTCGACTCAATCTTGAATAAAGTGATGGAGCATCAAGTAAGATTCTCCGACATAGACATGAATGCACACACCAATAACACTAAATATTTCGAATGGGCTCTGGACGCCATCGACACATCCGTCACCACATCACATGCTGTTCAAGAGTTCCAGATTAACTTCAACCACGAGGCCCAGCTGGGCGATATAGTCGAGCTGAGCACGGCTCAAACTGCACCCTTGACCTATTATGTAGAGGGCAACTGCTCAGGCAAAAATATCTTCCAGACCATTATCCAGTTCCAACAATAAAAAAATACCGAAAATGAATATTCATACTTACTACATAGTGATGATCGCTATGTCAATTCTCGCTGTTATAGTATTTATTGCACTTCACCACTTCAAGGCCGGATACGGATACCTGCGAAACTCTTCCTGGGGTCCCATGATCAACAACAAACTCGGTTGGGTACTGATGGAATTGCCTGTCTTCATTTCAATGCTGGTATTCTTCCTCTATACAGAAAGCTACCGTAATCTTACAGTCTCCATAATGACAGGTTTTTTCCTTCTTCACTACTTCCAGAGGTCACTCATTTTTCCGTTCCTGATGAAGGGGAAAAGCAAGATTCCTGTGGCAATTGTAGCCATGGGTGTGACATTTAACCTGGTCAATGTCTATATGATAGGCAGCTGGTTATTTGTATTTGCACCCAAGGAGATGTACACGACAGAGTGGCTCACAGACCTGCGGTTCATTATTGGTTCATTAATCTTCATTTTCGGAATGGCTGTGAATATCCACTCTGACTACATCATTAGGCATCTTCGCAAGCCCGGCGACACAGCACACTACATCCCTATGGGAGGAATGTTCAAATATGTATCATCTGCAAATTATTATGGTGAAATTACAGAATGGCTTGGTTTTGCAATATTGACATGGAGTATGCCGGGTGCACTCTTTTGCATCTGGACGTTTGCAAACCTTGCCCCCAGGGCATTCTCCCTTTACGATAAATATGCAGAAGAATTTGGTGAAGAATTCACATCCCTGCACCGCAAAAAAGTGTTACCCTTTATATATTAACAATGGAATCAAAATTATTTACACCGGGCAAAATAGGCCCTATAGAAATCAAGAACAGGATAATCAGGGCATCAGCCTTCGAGGCAATGTGCCCCGGTCATAAACCTTCACAACAGCTCAAGGATTATCATACTGCAGTGGCAAAAGGCGGGGTCGGAATGACCAATGTTGCCTACGCAGCCGTATGTCAGAGCGGCCTCTCTTTCGAAAGCCAGCTCATCATGGATCCTTCCAACATCCCCGGATTCAAAGACCTTACAGACTCGATACACCGGTACGACACCAAGGCATGTATCCAGCTTGGACACTGTGGAAACATGTCGCACAAGCGTGTCTGCGGCTGTCTGCCCGTGGGAGCCTCTACCGGTTTCAACCTCTACTCCCCTACCTTTGTCCACGGACTCAAAGAGAGCGAGATGATTCAGATCGCCAAGAAACATGGCGATGCAGTCAGGATAGCAATTGATGGCGGTTTTGATGCTGTTGAAATACACGCCGGACATGGATACCTCATCTCACAATTCCTCTCTCCTTACACCAACCACAGACGCGACCAGTATGGAGGTTCATTCTCTAACAGAATGAAATTCATGGACATGTGCATGAACGAAGTGATGGAAGCTGCTTCTGACAGAATAGCAGTAATGGTAAAGACAAATACCTCTGATGGTTTCAAGGGAGGTCTGGGAGTAAGTGAGTGTATAGAGGTTGCAAAAAGGCTCGAATACCTCGGTGCGCATTGTCTTGTCCTGAGTGGTGGGTTCGTTAGTAGAGCTCCGATGTATGTCATGAAAGGAGCAATGCCAATCAGTACCCTGACAGACTATATGCCATGGAAATCTCTCTGGTGGCTAAAGATCGGAGTCAACCTATTCGGCAAGATGATGATCAAGAACGAGCCGTTCAAGGAGGCTTTTTTCCTCGAAGATGCCCTGCGTTTCAGACAGGAACTCAAGATGCCACTTGCACTTGTGGGAGGTCTCCACTCACGTGAAAGTCTCGAAAAGGCCATCAACTCAGGATTTGAATTCACAGAGATGGCCCGTCCGCTGGTACACGATCCAGACTTCGTAAACAAACTCAGGGAAGGCAAGGTGGAAAGGAGCGGATGCCAGCATGCCAACTATTGCGTTGCCAGGATCTGGAACAAGGATATGCAGTGCCACGAAAACTGCACCCTCTCCGCAAGAATGGAGAAAGAGATCCGGAAGAATATAAAATATGCATCATTATCAAACAAATAAATAATCCACCTATGAGAAACAGACTCTTTATAGCAGCTATTTGGCTGATAGCTATAGTAAGTTGCACAGGGAACGCGCGTACGCCTAAGATAGAAGAGACCAGGAAACTTCAATCACCCGACAGACGTCTTGAACTCACATTCGGGCTTACGCGTTTAGGCGAGCCTCTATACACCCTTAGCTTTGATGGGAAAAAAGTCATCAACGAAAGCCGTATGGGATTTGAAATTGTTCACGAAGGGGGAATAAACGATGTTCAGCCCTTCATGGCAGACTGGACCATCAAGGAGAGCAACACCATCCTCCATCCCTCCGAGCTCAAAAAAGGCTTCTCAATAGACACTGTTACCTATAACAATGTCAACTCGTCTTGGGCTCCGGTATGGGGAGAAGAGAGCATCATTACCGAAAATTACAATGAGATGGCTATTACTCTCCATCAAAAAACAGAAGATGGCCGTGAACGAGATATACTGATTAGATTCAGACTCTTCAATGACGGATTGGGCTTCAGATATGAATTCCCCAGACAGCAGAATCTGGGATACTTCATTATCGGCAATGAGCTTACAGAATTTTCAATGGCCGAAGACCTTACCGCATTCTGGATTGCAGGGGACTACGATGCCAATGAATTCAGATACGAGACATCACATCTGAGTGAAATAGCCACACTTTATCCCGACTTTGACAGAAGCGGAAACTCATGTATATGTCCAATGCCGGTACCGGGAGTCCAGACACCTGTAATGATGAAAAGCGACAACGGAGGTCTCTATGTCAATATCCACGAGGCCGCTCTTGACGACTTCTCTTCCATGCAGCTGGAAATCAGAGATGGAAAACGCTTTGTTGCACACCTTGTCCCTGATGTATTGGGAAACAGAGGCTACATCCAGACACCACACCACTCACCCTGGAGAACAGTCATTGTCGCCGACAATGCTCCTTCAATTCTCGAAAGCAGACTCATCCTTAACCTCAATGAGCCCTGTGCCATAGAAGATACAGACTGGATTCGTCCTCAGAAATTCGTAGGAGTGTGGTGGCAGATGTTTGCACCCGGACAGGGAACATGGTCATACACCGACGAACCCAATATCAGACTAGGTATCACTGACTATACCAAGACCAAACCGAATAATACACATGCAGCCAATACAGAAAAGTCAAGAAGTACATCGACTTCGCAGCAAATAATTCAATAGAGGGTGTATTGGTAGAGGGCTGGAATGAAGGTTGGGAAGACTGGTTTGGACAGTTCAAAGATTTTGTATTTGACTTTATTACTCCATATCCTGATTTTGATGTAGTCAAACTTCGCGAATATGCAAAGAGCAAAGGAGTCAGCCTCATAATGCACCATGAAACATCCGGTTCTACACAGAACTACGAAAAGTATCTGGATAGGGCATACCAATTCATGAAGGACAACAACTACTCCGTAGTAAAAAGCGGTTATGTAGGGGCAATACTTCCAAGAGGTTCACACCACTATGACCAGCAATCCGTAAATCACTACCTGCACTGTATACGCAGAGGTGCCGACTATCAGGTAATGATCGATGCACACGAACCTGTAAGGCCAACCGGTATGCATAGGACATATCCCAACTATATGGCAGCCGAATCCGGTAGAGGTACTGAATTCGAGTCATTCGGACCTGTTGGCAATCCACCTGAACACACTACTATCCTCCCTTTCACACGCTTTATTGGAGGACCAATGGACTACACCCCTGGTATTTTCCAGCAGAAGATGTCATATTACGATGGTAAATCTCAGGCGCAGATACACACTACACTGACCAAGCAGCTCGCACTTTATGTAGTACTCTACTCTCCCATCCAGATGGTGGCAGACCTTCCCGAAAACTACGCAAGGTTCGATGATGCCTTCACTTTCATCCGTAATGTCCCTACAGACTGGGACTACACCAAAGTTCTCGAAGCTGAACCAGGAGACTACATCACAACAGCCCGCAAAGCAAAAGGTCAGGATAGATGGTTCATTGGGGCCATCACCGATGAAAATGAGAGGACAGCTCTCATCGACCTCTCAAAACTACCTCTGAAAGATGGAAAAGAGTACACAGCAGTAATATATGCTGATGGAGCCGATGCATCATGGGATGATAACCCGCAGAGTTATACCATCTCCACAAAAAAGGTTAACTCAAAGAGTCTTCTTGAAATCCACCTTGCAAAATCAGGCGGATGTGCAATAGAACTGAAATAGACAATTAAAGATATGAACAGAATATTTAATTCAATTATGACTGCTGCTATAATTGCCGGAGCTGCCGGATGCACCTGCTCTTCACCAGAGAAGGAACTTCAGTCAATAATAGACAACACCGTTGAAAAATATGAACCTCTCTTCAAAGAGGCCAACCTTGCATATTGGAACGGAGCCATCAGCGGGAAAGCAGAAGACTTCGAAGCATACTCGCAAGCTAATATGAAACTTACTGAGATCCTTTCCGACGCTCAAACCTTTTCGAAACTCAAGCAGATAAAGGAATCCGGAAAAGTTTCCGACCCTGTACTGAAAAGAGAACTGGAGATACTGTATAACATGTATCTCTCGAAACAGGCAGACACGACACTGCTCCATGCCATAATCCAGAAAGAGATGGAGATCGAGCAGAAATATTCGGGATTCAGAGCTCTCCATAATGGCAGGTCAATAGACGACAACGAGGTCGAAAGAATACTCAAGACATCGCTTGACAGCAAAGAGCTTGAGAATGTATGGAAAGCACACAAACAAATCGGAAAGGTCGTAAGTCAGGATATTATAGAGGTGGTAAAACTCAGAAACAAACTGGCTGTTAGCCTTGGATTTAGGGATTATTATGACATGAGCCTTTCCCTCGGAGGTGCCTCACCTGAAGAGGTCTATGAACTGCTCGATGAAGTCGACTCCCTCACCTCAGAGAGTTTTGCCCAGGTAAAAAAGGAGATGGACAGAATATTCGCAAAGAAATATTCAATAAAGGAAGCAGAACTACGTCCCTGGCACTATCAGAACAGATACTTCCAGGAAGCTCCAGAGCTCTATCCTGTAGATCTGGACAGCTACTACGCTGAGGCTGACCTACGTAAGATTACCATAGATTACTACGCATCAATAGGCATAGATATTACCTCCATGATGGATGCAAGTGACCTCTACTCCAAACCTGGCAAAAATCAGCACGCCTTCTGTACCGACATTGACAGAAGAGGAGATGTCAGGGTATTATGCAATCTTAGCAACAATGAGCGCTGGATGGGAACCATGCTTCACGAATTCGGACACGCCGTTTACTCGAAAGGACATGACGAAAACGAAGAGCTTCCATACCTTCTCAGAGATGCTGCGGCAATGTTCACCACAGAAGCAGCTGCAATGCTCTTTGAAAGACAGAGCAAGAATCCCCAATGGATGAAACACTACATCGGTATAAGCGACCAAGAGGCTGAAAGAATCTCTGACGCCTGCATCAAGTCCGCCCGTCTGAAACAGCTCGTATTCAGCAGGTGGGTACAGGTGGTATCGCGTTTCGAGAAGGGAATGTATGCTGATCCCGATCAGGACCTCAACAAACTCTGGTGGGACCTGGCAGAAAAATACCAGCTTCTCAAACGTCCCGATAATTGGGACAATGCCGACTGGGCATCAAAGATCCATATTGCCATCTACCCCTGCTACTACCATAACTATCAGCTTGGTGAGCTCTTTGCTTCACAGATGCACCATTATATCATAAACAACGTGACAAAGAGCAAAGATCTCAGACACGACACATATATCGGTAACAAAGAAGTAGGCAAGTGGATAAATGACAACGTCTTCCGTCCCGGAATGCTCTACCATTGGAACGATATGATTGAGAGGGCTACAGGCGAAAAACTCACAGCCAAGTATTATCAGGAAGAGTTCAGATAAAAACTGAAACTTTCAGGATTGTTTCAAAAGCCGATGTCATAATCAGAATATGACACCGGCTTTTTTAGATACAATCACATATAATTACAATTGCACAGATCAATTGTCCGGATCATTGTAGAATTTTCCGCTTTGATCCTGTCTAATGTAGAAAAATTGATATGGTACACCCTTTAATCCCGTTTCGAATTTACCCGTACTCTGGTCAATCAGGTAACTTCTCGGTACTACATAATCAAAAACTGTAAACTGATAATTATATGAAGATTCCTCTTCTAGCTGGACAGTAAATATCTCAGGTTCGTTTCCAGTCTGGGCAATGGTATGTCTTACGGCATCTTGCGGATAACAAATCAGAAGAGCCCCTGCAAGCGGATGAGAAGCCTCTGAATAGACAAGACTAGCTGAGCGTGGTTTCCAACGGGATTCCATATAGTATCTGACAATGGCATCCTGTCTGTTTACATCTATTGTTGCTCCAGGTACAAGCCCTACTTCATATTCAAGATATTTAAATACCTTCAGATACAGTTTGTTTGTAGAATACCTGCCTGTCCTGTCCCATCCCTCAAGCGTATATATGCCGCAAGCATTATTTCTTGCTGTCACTACTCCTAATGAAGTAATAACGATGTCGTCGCTCTCTCTTCCGTCACTGTCTGTTATTTTCCAATTGATATTTGTATTAGGAGCCGATACGGTATTCAATCTTACCGAAACAGGGTATCTGTTAACAGATGGCGTCTGAGGGAACGAAGATACATTAAGAAGTGTGTCCCCCAAGGCAAATGACGCTTTAACAGCCGGCTGTACCACTACATCTGCATCTGCATATACAGCAGGATAATCCTTGAAATATGCCCTTATCCTGACACTGCTTCCGGCACTGCGTCTGATACCTGTGATTCTTCCATCTGCTGTCAGATTGACATAGGCATTTCCGGACAAGATTTTCCACTCCACATCCATACCGGTAGCAGGAACTGTAGTGCAAGTCAGGAACGAACTCATTCCTTCATAAATTTCAATCTTGGATGGCATAGTCAAAGTAGGCTTGACCACATTGAACCTGACACTGTCCCCTGCCCCACATACCGAAGATGCTCTTACAACATACCTGCCCACTGACAAAGGAACGATTTCATTGTCAGTGTTTATTGTAACACCTTCAGAATTATTCGAAGAATAAGAGACCTCCACATCAGATGGTATCCTCTCTGAGAATTTCAATGGTATTTTCTGGCCAAGATATATCGGAGAAGGAACGGAACTCTTGTCAATTACAACAGAGCCGGTATTTACTTCGAAAGCAGCTTTCTGGGTTACATTATTCAAAGATGCTATTAACTCGTATTTTCCAATAGTACGATTGTTCAGATAATCTCCAGCGGTGTTTATAGCGTAAATAGTATTTGATGAAAAACTTACAGCATCAGGATCTCCTTCGGTACAGGTCAGTGAGAATCGTGGAGTTCCTTGAGGATCTGCACTCCATTCAAGTCCAAGAGGTGTATTGTACCCAGGATAAAGAACCTGCGGAATATATACTCCAGAAAAACTTCTGTCCTTTACTCTAATGAAGATATCCTTTGTGTGATTTCCCTCCATTGTCATTACAGTCAGGATACAGGTACCAACAGACATTCCTGTAACCTCTCCAGAAGAATCAAACAAGATTACATTAGGAGAGCTGCACCTCCATATAAGATTCTTGTTCTGAGCATTTGAAGGATAGAAGATAACATTGATTTTCGCACTTCTTGCAACATAAAGTTCCAAGGAATCGGGTTCTACCCTTATAGAATCAATGTATACAAAGGTATCCACTTTGACTTCAGAAGAGGAAGACACACCTGATTCATCAGTCGCCTTGGCAATTATCCTGCATTGTCCATCAGATACGGCAGTCACAGTCCCCCTGTTATCAACACTGGCGACTGAGGGGTCAGTGGACATCCAGGAAAGATTTGGGTTATACGCAGAAGATGGAGATATCGTTGCAGTAAGACTTTTCATCTGACCGGCTTGAGTAAATTCCAGTAACCTGGGAGAGAGCGTAATCTCCTGAACAAGGTCCTTCATCCCAGAGACATCAATCCTCCAGCCATTTTCGTTGATTCCGTCACCTGAAAAATTTGTATGGCATACATACATTGTATTTCTCATAACATCAAAATTGTCAAGCATACGGCCATTGTGCAGATAATATCTGTAAACCAGTGAATCATCCACCTTCACAGCGCTGCGGTATTTCACCACTATCTCCACAAAAGAAGCCAGGTCATTATATGGTTCGGGCGGAATATGTTCATTCTCATAAATGTTTCCATCCAGCAGATTTCCCTGAGCATTTTCAGGAAGGTACAGATCCACTCCTGTGGTAAATAAAGTGGAAAGATCTTCTCCGCTCTTGGACTCCCCAACGCTTGTAATATCACGCAGAGTCTCCGCTTTGGAACTTTTGAAATAGTGGACATTTCTGTTGATATTTTTAAGTGAGATTCTCTTTATATCAAACTCTTTGACACTATTGTCAAGACCCGAAGTATCAACTATTATCCTGAACTTGGAAATCAGTCTTGACAGTTCCATTTCCAAATTGCATTGTTCTCCGTCAAAACTGTTCTTCGTGACCCTGCCGCTTAGAGGCAGATTTGTCGCTTCAGCAATTCTATCCACACTTAAGAAAGTATGATACAGCTCCTTTATGGAGAGAGTATCGCGTATCTTTTCATCTGCAGTCACATTTCCTGTATTCGCAATTGCATAGAAATGATATGTCTCTCCCTTCTGGAAAGGCATTTTGATATGTAATGAATCCTTCTCGCTGTATTTTGCGTAAACCAGTTTACCCTTTGAGTCATATATCATCAAATTGACGCTTGAAATGTCATCCGATGATTCTGAAGGGATCATCTGTAGAGCCAGTTCTCCGGTAATGAAACTATCAGCTCCCTCTTTAGTGCAAGAGCAGAAAAGAGGGAGAACAGATAGTGCCAATAATAATATGACACTCATAACTATCAACAATAAACCATTAGAATTCCTTGTCAAATGTAGGCAACACATCCCAGGGCAAAACTTCCAATGTGACTGTCAGGCTACCTGGAACAAGAGGCTCATTAGGTTCGAGTGAACCTGGTCTTGAAATAACAATCGAATATGAATAGAATCTGTTTCTGCTTATTCCCTTGGTTCCGGAAGAGTAGCCATAATCTGCCTGGTTGATCAGAATAGGGTAATAGTACTTCACACCATCAAGGGTCGCCTCAAGGAGAAGTTTCGTACAATCTGACACAACATCTGTCTCATTTGAATATGCATAAAAATAATGTTTAGTAGAATATGCTGTTTCTCCTATTTCACTTGAAATTTCATCATAGATCAGTCCTGCCTGTGCAGTAGAAGAAGCATCGGCTGCTTTGTATTGTCCTTCATTAAGAATAACCTGAGTGGCAGGAGAAGCTCCATTATTGATTAATTTGGCTCCGTGAACATTCAAAAGGTACAATTTGCAACCAGATAGTTTCATATCTTCATAAGGACCACCGGTGAATTTGGTCTTAATACTCTTCACTTCCACTTTGGCAAGAAATCTCTGAAGCGATACAGTAATTGCATCTGTCACTGCCACATCCTTCTCTGCCTGAGCATACATTGTAAAATTATTGAGTTGCTCCTTGGTGAGAGTTGTGGTCAATTCACAGAATTCAGAGAAGGTAGTAATTCCTTTGAATACAAGGTCGTGAGCATTAGCTATTACGCAGAAGCGTTTTTTACCGGTAGTGGTGGTAAAAGGAATAGAGTTGATATCTGTCAATTCCGAGCTTGTGTAGTGCTTGTATGACTCAAGCTTGTAATCTTTGGTACTCTGTCCATCTACCACCTTGAATGCAAATATGTCCAGCGTTTTGATAGTATTATCCTGACTCTGGTTAGTTTCAGTGGTAAGTTTGGTCTGATCAGAAGCAAAAGAGAATGTGACTGATGCAATTTGAGGTGTCTCAAACTGTTCACCCTCATCACTCAACTGCTTTTTACAAGAAGAAAATAGAAGAACAGAAGAAGCACATAAAAAAGTGCAAATGCCCGCAGGCGAAAAATAATGTTTGTAATTCATGATAAATAGTGTTTTAAAAGTTCCATCTCACAAATCTCACTCACCATTTCAAACACTACTTTGGAGGAATTAAGTGCAGTATGCTGAATGATTACAATGCAAAGGTAAAGAGAAAGAAAATATGAAGATATAAATGTGTCTCATTTGGTAAAATATATTTACCTTTGCGCGCAAAGGCAGAATGCCTTATCGCTGCGAGAGCAGAGGAAAGTCCGGGCAGGAAAGAGCACTGCACTGTGGAAAGCACAGATAGGCGTAAGCTTATGATACGGGTAGCAGAAAATAACCGCCTCGCAAGAGGTAAGGGTGAAAAGGTGGGGTAAGAGCCCACCGGCCGCAATGGCGACATTCCGGTGGTATCCGCCTGCAGCCTGCAAGGCCAAATATACCAACAATCAAGGGCTGCTCGTCCAATGTTGGGGGGTAGGCTGCTTAGATAAATGATAGGGACCTGTTTACAGGCACAGAACTCGGCTTATAGTTCTGCCTTTTTTAAAAAAGAGGGTGATTGGATCAAATCCAACCACCCTCTTAGATTATATAGTGTTTCGCTGTTATTTCTTGTCGAAAAACTCTTTTGTACGATCCACTGCGATGAAATCTTCTTTGAAGATGTAAGCACCTGTGCGTTCAGATCTTTCCATCTTGATACACTTAACAAGGTTTCTCTTGGAGGCTTTGTCTCCGGAGAAAGTTGCAACCGCTTTCTTTGCCATATTTTAAAACTATTTAATCTCTTTATGAACAGTTACTCTCTTGAGGTAAGGGTTGTATTTCTTACGTTCAAGTCTATCTACAGTATTCTTTTTGTTTTTGGTTGTGATGTAACGTGAGATACCGGGAACACCGGTTGCTTTCTGCTCAGTACATTCGAGGATAACCTGTACCCTGTTGCCTTTACCTTTCTTTGCCATGTCTTTATCCTCCTAATATTAATAGATATTAATTAAACCTTTTCCCTGAGCTGATTTGAGAGCAGCTGCGAGACCGTTCTTGTTAATAACTCTCATACCTGCAACGGAAACTTTGAGAGTCACGAATCTTTTTTCTTCTTCCAACCAGAATCTCTTGGTTTTCAAGTTGGGAGCGAATTCGCGTTTGGTGCGACGTTTAGAGTGAGAAACGTTATTTCCAATCACTCTTTTCTTTCCTGTGATTTGACAAACTCTTGCCATTATATTGTAATTTTTATATTATTCAACTTTCGGGGGTGCAAATATCCCTCATTTTTTTCAAAAAACCAAATTTTTATACAAACTTAAACAATCGATTCCATCTGATACTCTGAGGGAATGATCTGTTTCTGTCTGTCGAAAACCATATGAACTTAGGCTTGCCTACTATATGATCTTCGGGAACGAATCCCCAATATCGGGAGTCAAGAGAATTGTGTCTGTTGTCACCCATCATGAAATAGTAATCCATTTCAAAAGTATAAATAGTGGAAGGATTACCATCTATGAAAATTTCTTCACCCGAAACTTCCAGCTGATGTCCCTCATACACTGAAATAATTCTACGATACAGTGGAAGATTTTTCAGTGTCAGCTCTACCGTCTCGCCCTTTTTGGGTATATACAAGGGACCGAAATTATCTCTTGTCCACTTATAGTCAGAGCTGAAAGGGAAAATCAACTTTTCTGAATAAACTTCCATTCCTTCATATTTTTCAATGTTGGGAATAATATCGACAACATTGGGAAGACTCTTCAACCTCTCCAGACCCTGCTGAGTCAGCGGAAGATTCGGATATCCAGGCAATCTTGAAGAGAAGAGTGTTTCAGAACGTGAAACTCCGATTTCGTCGAGAAATTTCACATTGATGGCACTTCCATCAGTAACCACCCTGTATGTATTCTGAATTCCCTGGTGAATTGGAAGTTTTTCAGAGTTGACTATCACTACTCCATCTACTATCTGGAGAGTATCTCCCGCAACCGCAACACACCTCTTGACATAATTGTCTTTTTTGTCTACAGGTCTTGTGATTACAGGTCCATACATCCTCTCAGTGTAGGATCTTCCGTTCATGCGGACATGTGTGTAGTAATCTTCGTTAGGAGCAGATTTAAGTACTGAATCTCCGTGCGGGAAACCGAACACCACGATGTCATCTCTCTTCACTTGCGAAAATCCGGCGAGTCTGCGATAATCCAACTTTATAAGGTCGGAATATGACTTCATTCCGAAAATCGTATTGTGAACGAACGGAAGGGAGAGCGGTCTCTGGGGAACTTTGGGACCATACGAGAGCTTGCTTACGAAGAGGTAATCACCTGTCATCAAAGAATTTTCCATTGATGATGAAGGGATTGTAAAGGCTTGGATCACAAACATATTCAGTGGAGCAACCACCAATACTGCAAAAATTATCGCATCCAGCCAGTCGAGAAACACATTATGTTTCTCCCCCTCCTTATAATTCTTTTTCCAGAACGCCCACTTGACTTTTTTAGTGATAAAGAGGTCGAAAACCACTATCAGACCAAAAAGCCACCAATAGTTGCCAAGCCATATGACCCAGACAATATAGAGGGCTGCCCAAATAGAGAATTTAAACCATCTGTTCTGTAAAAAAGCTCTCACTACTGTCAATGAACTATTTTACTGAATTTATAACGGCTTCGAAAGCTTGAGGATTGTTCATGGCAAGGTCAGCGAGCACCTTACGGTTCAAACCTACATTCTGCTTTGCGAGAGCACCGATGAACTGTGAATAGTTCATACCATGCTGACGTGCTGCAGCGTTGATACGCTGAATCCACAATGAACGGAAATTACGTTTTTTCTGTTTACGGTCGCGGTAAGCGTAACCCAAACCTTTTTCATAGGTGTTCTTGGCTACGGTCCACACGTTTTTCCTCGCAAGGAAATTACCGCGGGTTTCTTTCAGAATTTTTTTACGGCGAGCTCTTGATGCTACCGAATTGACTGATCTAGGCATACTTCACTTTTAAATTTTAAGAATGTCAGCGCCCTCCCCCTAATATGAGGGACTTACCCTGCTGTGCATTCAGTTAAACAATAAATTAATTACGAAACGACAATCATTGCTTTTACCCTCTTGTTGTCGCAAGCGTCAAGGATTGCAACCTTGTTGAGGTTCCTTTTCTGTTTTGTCGTCTTTTTGGTGAGAATGTGGCTATGATAAGCGTGTCTTCTCTTCACCTTTCCGGTTCCGGTAAGCACAAAGCGCTTTTTAGCACCGGAGTTGGTCTTTAGTTTCGGCATTGTTTTAAATATTTTAGTTAAACAGTTATTTCTTCTTGTTTGGTGTGAGCATCATTATCATTCTCTTACCTTCAAGTTTAGGCATCTGTTCCGCCTTTCCATACTCTTCAAGCTCTACCGCAAATCTGAGAAGGAGTTTTTCGCCCTGCTCAGAGAATAGGATTGAGCGTCCTCTGAAGAATACATATGCTTTGACTTTTGAACCTTCCTGAAGGAAGTTAATGGCATGCTTTAGTTTAAACTGAAAGTCGTGCTCATCAGTATTGGGTCCGAAGCGAATCTCCTTTATCACCACTTTGCTGGCATTGGATTTCATCTCCTTTGCCTTCTTTTTCTGCTGATAGAGGTACTTCTGATAGTCAATAATCTTACATACCGGAGGATCCACCTTTGCAGCAATCTCTACAAGATCAAGTTCCTGATCTTCAGCGATTCTCAACGCCTCTGAAAGGGAGTATATACCCTGTTCCGGAATATTTTCTCCTACCAGTCGAACTTTTGAGGCAGTAATTGCCTGGTTAATTCTGAGTCCGTCCTCATCCGAAGATGCTTTCTTGGGACTTTTCTGATCCTTCTGAGCATTATTGTTAACGCTCTGATTGTTAGGCTTTGGCGCTCCTACATTAGGGCGCTTCTTAATAGGTGTTGCGATAGGTTAATCCTCCTGTAAAATTATTTTGTAACATTATTTATTTCGTCATTGACTAAAGTAACGAAAGCCTCCAAAGACATCGAGCCCTTATTTCCTTCACCCTGACGGCGAACTGAAACTGTGCCTTCAGCCTCTTCCTGCTCTCCGACAACCAGCAAGAAGGGGATTCTCTTAAGTTCGTTTTCCCTGATCTTCTTACCGATAGTCTCGTTTCTTTCATCAATTGAAGCGCGAATATCGTAATTATTAAGAAATTCGCAAACTTTTTTTGCGTAATCGTTATACTTCTCGCTAATTGGCAGTACCACAGCCTGCTCAGGAGTGAGCCAGAGAGGGAATTTACCACCGGTATGTTCTATAAGCACAGCTACAAATCTTTCCATAGATCCGAAAGGAGCTCTGTGAATCATTACCGGACGATATCTCTTATCATCAGCACCGATGTACTCAAGTTCAAATCTTTCAGGAAGATTGTAATCCACCTGAATAGTTCCAAGCTGCCATTTTCTTCCGATGGCATCCTTAACCATGAAATCGAGCTTTGGACCATAGAATGCAGCTTCTCCAAATTCCACAACAGTCTTCAGTCCTTTTTCCGCAGCTGCTTCAATAATGGCGTTCTCTGCCTTTTCCCAATTCTCATCTGTTCCGATGTATTTGTCTCTGTTTGTCTTGTCTCTCAAAGAAACCTGAGCTACATATTCATCAAAACTCAAGGTCTTGAAAATGTAGAGTACAATGTCTATCACCTTACAGAACTCCTCTTTCAACTGGTCAGGACGGCAGAAGATGTGAGCATCGTCCTGAGTAAAACCGCGAACACGTGTAAGACCATGGAGTTCTCCGCTTTGTTCATATCTGTACACGGTTCCGAACTCTGCAAATCTTAAAGGAAGATCCTTATAAGATCTCGGTTTAGAACGGTAAATTTCACAATGATGCGGGCAGTTCATCGGCTTGAGAAGGAATTCTTCACCTTCCTGAGGAGTGGTGATAGGACGGAATGAATCTTGGCCATATTTTGCATAGTGACCTGATGTAACATAAAGTTCCTTCTGTCCGATATGAGGAGTAATTACAGGGAGATAGCCATGAGCCTTCTGAACCTTTCTGAGGAACATTTCAAGCCTTTCACGAAGTGCTGCCCCTTTGGGGAGCCACAAAGGAAGTCCCTGACCTACTCTTGATGAGAATGTAAAGAGTTCGAGTTCCTTGCCGAGCTTTCTATGGTCTCTCTTCTTTGCCTCTTCCATCAAGGCAAGATATTCGTCAAGCATTGATTTCTTGGGGAATGTAATTCCGTAGATTCTGGTGAGCATCTGTCTCTTTTCATCACCCCTCCAATATGCCCCTGCTATTGATGTAAGCTTTACAGCCTTGATTACTGATGTATCGCGAAGGTGAGGTCCACGACAAAGGTCTGTAAAATCACCATTGGTATAGAATGTGATAGTACCGTCTTCAAGGTCTCTGATAAGTTCACACTTGTACTCGTCACCCTTTTCAGTGTAAGTTTTCAGTGCCTCATCCTTCGAGATGTCCCTCCTTACGAAAGACTCTTTCCTGCGCGCAAGCTCAAGCATCTTATCTTCAATGGCCTTAAGGTCACCTTCTGTAATGGTCCTGCCACCTAAGTCAACATCATAGTAAAATCCGTTCTCGATAGATGGACCTATACCGAATTTGATTCCGGGATACAGCGCTTCAAGAGCCTCTGCCATCAGATGAGATGAAGAGTGCCAAAATGTTGATTTAGCCTGCTGATCTTCCCATTTATGGAGTTTAAGTGATCCGCTTTCATTCAAAGGTCTCTCAAGATCGTAAACTACATCATTGAAAGAAGCTGCCAAGACATCAGACGCAAGTCTGGGTGAAATGCTTTCAGCTATTTTATAGGGAGTAATACCCTTTTCATAACTTCTGACACTTCCGTCAGGAAATTTTATATCAATCATAATTACACAAGTTTCTTCTTAACAAACTGCAAAATTACATATTTTATATTAATTTTGTATCAGATTCGTAAAAAAGAAGACAATGAATAATAAGATAAAATGGAGCGAAGCCGCTACTCAAGCTTTTATACTTTCAATTGTAACTATTGCATATGAACTTATAAGTATTATGTTCCCTACAATGCCGGGGGTGCTTTCAATAATCCTTTCACTATTAAAGCTTGTAGTCATCATAATCATACTTCGCAAAATAATGGTAAAAGACGCCATAAAGAGAGCTCCGCTTTCATACGGCGGATCATTCAGATACGGCATGGCGGTCTGTTTCTTCTCCTCAATAATATGTGCATCTGTAGCCACACTGCTGTATACGGTTGTCTTCCCGGAGATTTCCGAGCAACTGGTTGAAAATACATTCATGATACTGGAAGAGGCAAATGTTGGAACCATGCTCGATTATGACGAACTTTCAGCTGAAATTTTCAAAATTATCCTCTTTTCCAAATTCTTCTCGTGCATGATCAGCGGTCTTATCATTTCAGCAATTCTTGCCTCAGGCACCAAAACACTTAACAGCGACAATCCTTTCGAACAGGGCGAATAACAAATAGACAAAATGGACTTATCAATAGTAATTTCACTATACAACGAGCAGGAGTCACTAAGGGAACTGGTGGAATGGATCACAAAATCATTTGCCAAATCGCCCATATCTGACTACCAATACGAAATCCTCATGATCGATGACGGAAGCAACGACGGTTCATGGGAAACAATAAAGCAGCTGTCAAAAGAGTTCCCTACCATAAGAGGTATCAGCTTCAGAAGGAACTACGGTAAATCTGCAGCGCTGCAGGTTGGATTTCAGGCAGCAAAAGGTGACATCGTAGTAACTATGGATGCAGACTTGCAGGATAGTCCCGAAGAGGTTCCAGAGATGGTCAGAATGATTAAGGAAGAAGGGCTGGATATTGTATCAGGCTGGAAGAAGAAGAGGTATGACAACGTTGTGATGAAAAACATCCCATCCAAACTCTACAACTGGACAGCCCGAAAGATATCAGGACTTAAACTCCACGATATGAACTGCGGTCTGAAAGCATACAGAAGCGAGGTAGTCAAAGAGATTGAGGTGTACGGAGATATGCACAGATATATTCCTTACATAGCAAAGAATGCAGGATTCACACGCATAGGAGAGAAAGTGGTCCATCACCAGAAAAGGAAGTATGGAAGCAGCAAATTTGGTATGGAAAGGTTTGTAAATGGCTTCCTTGATCTTCTTACAATCACATTTCTCAGCAGATTCGGCAAAAAGCCCATGCACATATTCGGTGTATGGGGAATAATAGCTTTTATGCTAGGTTTCATCATATCTATATGGCTGATGATAGACAAGGTAATTTCACAGGTACATGGCCTTAAATTCAGACCTGTAACAGACCAGCCACTCTTTTACCTTGCACTGATGACTATAATAATAGGATTGATGCTGTTTTTAACAGGATTCCTTGGAGAGTTAATAAGCCGCAACAGCAGTAATAGAAATGAATACAAAATAAAAGAGAGACTTAATAATTAATATTATAACTTGATTATCGACAACTTACAAGCTGCGAAATAATACTTCGCAGCTTTATTTATCTAATTTCGTATAGAGTTTTAAACACATTATTCACAAGTTATCAACAGAGTT
Source organism: Bacteroidales bacterium (assembly GCA_029010575.1). Classification (GTDB taxonomy): domain Bacteria; phylum Bacteroidota; class Bacteroidia; order Bacteroidales; family UBA932; genus Coprenecus. The sequence continues at coordinate 36,495 of JAQXKS010000052.1, forward strand.
ATTAACAAGTTATTAACAATGTTAAAATTATTTCAGAACTAAATTACACTCCGCTCGAGAGACCTGATAACAAGCAGGAGAGTAACAGGGAAAGATAACTATAAAGCAAATAGGGGAATAAATAGTATCGTAAACAGAACTTAAACTGAATAAAATATATTATCCAGTGCAAAAAAATAGACTTGCATATAATAAAAAAGCCCTGAAGGTATTCTTCAGGGCTTATAAAGGGCGGCGGCTACCTACTCTCCCACCCGGGTTAGGGCAGTACCATCGGCACTAGTGCGTTTAACTTCTCTGTTCGGAATGGGAAGAGGTTGGTCCACACCGTCAAGCCACCATATATTCTGCTGCCGAGCTCTTTAACTCAGCGTATGCTATATAAAGAGAGAGACAACTCCGGTTCTTGGTTTATTTTGTCATTCATATCAGAAGTGTCGGGCTATTAGTACTGCTCGGCTTTGACATTACTGTCTTTACACCTGCAGCCTATCAACGTCGTAGTCTTCGACGACCCTCAATGGAAATCTTATCTTGGAGCCGGCTTCGCGCTTAGATGCTTTCAGCGCTTATCCTAACCGCACGTAGATACCCGGCGATGCAACTGGCG